>CAVBJS010000015.1:0-42933 GCA_963596015.1 Bacteroidaceae bacterium | reverse complement strand
AGAGCAGCTGATTTGTAATCAGCAGGTTATCGGTTCGAGTCCGATCATCGGCTTTTATGGATGGATTCCCGAGTGGCCAAAGGGGACAGACTGTAAATCTGCTGCAAATTGCTTCGGTGGTTCGAATCCACCTCCATCCATTAAATAAATAACGCGGGGTGGAGCAGTCTGGAAGCTCGTCGGGCTCATAACCCGAAGGTCATAGGTTCAAATCCTGTCCCCGCTACTCAATGCCCAGATAGCTCAGTCGGTAGAGCAGAGGACTGAAAATCCTCGTGTCACTGGTTCGATTCCGGTTCTAGGCATTTTTTAGTATCTATAATCGTCAATTGATAAGCAAATGTTTATCAATATGCAATGGGGTCTTAGCTCAGCTGGGAGAGCATCTGCCTTACAAGCAGAGGGTCACAGGTTCGAGCCCTGTAGGCCCCATTTTTTTTTGTCTTCTTTTTCTTTATCTAACGATGCGTCGATGAAAAGCTTTAGAAGTGAAAATGTATGTTATAAAGAAATACATACAGATAGATACAGATAGATACAGATAGATACAGTTGAAGGAAATGAGGGAAAAGACAAACTTAAACAGCAGAGATCGGAACAGAGGGATCGAAACAAAGAAATCGGAACGGTGAATAAAGCAGTGTTGATGTTGACGCAGCTTAAATTGCGTTGTTATCCAGTATTTGTATGAATATGAGATATGGATATAAGATATGAATATAAGAAAGCCCGTAGAAGCATATTATCCGCTTCTACGGGCTTTTTCGTATTTCTCAGATACAAATCGCTGATCTGACATATCATGTGCTTATAGAGACTTCTATGGCCACTACAGGCTCCTGCGGCCTCTATAAACTTTTCATATGACTATCAATTGCTGATGATCAACTGATCGCGATCAGTTCCTCCAGATGATCACCTCCAGATGATCACCTCCAGATGATCATCTGGAGGTGATCAAAGAGCTATGAATAACACATTATTTGGAGAGGATCATGCGGTCGTTGGAGAACTCTTCACCGGCAACAGATTCAAACTTGTGGAGAAGATCGTCTACCTTTAAGTTCTTCTTTTCTTCACCGGCTACGTCGTAAATGATCCTTCCCTCATGCATCATAATCAGGCGATTACCGGTCTGGATGGCATCCTTCATATTGTGGGTTACCATCAGGGCTGTCAGATTGGATCTGGCTACCAGTTCATTGGTAAGGGTGAGAACCTTGTGAGCTGTCTTAGGGTCAAGAGCGGCGGTATGTTCGTCCAGAAGCAGCAGTTCCGGCTTCTGCAGCGTAGCCATAAGCAGCGTAAGGGCCTGGCGCTGTCCGCCGGAGAGAAGGCCTACCTTGCTGGTCATACGGTCTTCCAGGCCTAATCCCAGCTGCACAAGGGCTTCCTTATATTCTTTTCTTTCAGAGGCGGTGATACCGGGCATCAGGGAACGCATCTTTCCGCGGCGCTTCGCAAGGGCCAGGTTTTCTTCAATATTCATGGTTGCTGCTGTTCCGTTCATAGGATCTTGGAAGACGCGGCCTAAAAAGGCAGCCCGCTTATATTCCGGCATTTTAGTGATATTCTTATCATTGATGATGATCTCACCGTCATCGATAGGCCAAACACCGGCTAAGGCGTTCAAAAAGGTGGATTTACCGGCACCGTTACTGCCGATGATGGTTACAAAGTCGCCGTCATTTAAGGTAAGGTTGACACCCTGCAATGCTCTTTTTTCATTGGGCGTGCCTGCATGAAAGGTTTTTACGATATTCTTAGCAATTAACATGTTCAGTTACCTCCCTTTGCAGAAGTGTTTTTGGAACGCTTGAAATAGCGGGCCTTGAGGGTGGGAATAGAAAGGAAGATAGCGACCACTAAAGCGGAGAAGAGCTTCAGCAAATCGGTATCAATACCACGCCAGATCACAATCTGCAGAACAAAATAGTAAACAATGGAGCCAAGGGCTACGCTTAAAAGTCGCAGACCGAAATTCCAGTTCAGGAAACGGAACAGGTTCTCGCCGATGATAACAGCAGCCAGGCCGATAACAATGGCACCGCGGCCCATGTTAATATCCGCAAAGCCCTGATACTGGCAGAGAAGAGAACCGGAAAAGGCCACCAGACCATTGGAAAGCATCAGGCCCAGAACCTGGTTCAGGCTGGTATTAATGCCCTGGGCACGGGACATCTGCGCATTACAACCGGTAGCGCGAATGGAGGAGCCAAGTTCGGTACCGAAGAACCAGTACAGAGCAGCCACTAAAACCACGATTATAATGGCTACAATAAAGATGGCATTTTTCAGTAAATTGGGATCCTTTACAAATCGCAGGGAAACAAGCAGGTTGTACTTATCCACGTTGATAGCCTGGTTAGATTTGCCCATGATCTTCAGATTTACGGAATAGAGACCTAACTGGGTGAGGATTCCCGCCAGGATAGCCGGAATGCCCATAAAGGTACAGAAAATACCGGTGGCAAGACCGGCAATGGCACCGGCGATAAATGCGGCCAGCATGCTGATCCAGACATTATAACCGGAGAGCATCATCATGATGCAGACAGCACCACCGGTGCAGAAAGAACCATCCACGGACAGATCAGCGATGTCCAGGATCTTGAAGGTGATGTAGACGCCGATTGCCATAATGCCCCAAATAAGGCCCTGGGCAACTGCGCCGGGTAATGAACCAAGTAAACTAAGCATTTCTACCTCCTTCTGCCGCCTGTCGGGGCAGTATGAAGAGAATTATCCAAGGGAAAATTCTCTGATGTGATGATAAAAAGAATAATTTAAAAACTAAAACAACAGCGAGGTGCAAAATTCCTCGCTGTTGTCTGTTTTCTATGTTAGTGATAGAGCACGGATGCCCTGGCTGTGCAGATTATTCAGCAATGGCAACATAATCATCGGGAACAGTGATGCCAAGTGCCTCGCACAGAGTAGGATTGTACTCTTTTGTAAAGGTTGCTGCGTACTCGATAGGCATATCGGAGATGGAAGACTCACCATTGAGAATCTTGATAGCCATCTTACCGGTTGCAACGCCCAGGTCATAGTAGCTGATGGAAAGAGTAGCAACGCCGCAGCCGCTGCAGATGCCTTCCTCACCGGCAATAATCGGAACGCCGGCCGGCTGGCAGATGTTATTGATCAGTTCGGTGTTGTTAGCTGCAGTATTGTCTGTGGGGATGTAGATAACATCGCTCTCATCAGCAGCCTTGGTAGCAACACTGGAAAGGTCGTTGGAATCAGAGAATGCGTAGTAGTCACAGGTGTAACCCAGGTCCTCTAAGTAGCCCTTTACGGTATCTACCTGGTACTGAGAATTAGCCTCAGCGGAGCAATACAGAAGGCCAACCTTCTTTGCATCAGGGAAGAGCTCATTGAGCATTGCAGCCTGCTGATCAAGAGGAGCAAGATCAGATGTACCGGAAATATTTCCGCCGGCTGTGCCGTTGAAATCGTCAATGCCAAGAGCTACACCGTACTCGGTAACGGAGGTGCCAAGTACAGGAATGGTATCGGTACCTGCCTGTGCTGCCTGCAGAGAAGCGGTAGCGTTGGCAAGGATCAGATCAACATTTTCAGAAACAAAGCTGTTGATGATGGTGGAGCAGGTATTGGAATCACCCTGTGCATTCTGCTCGTCGAAGGTAACCGCATCGCCGAACTCCTCGGTCAGGGTATCCTTAAATCCCTTGGTAGCAGCGTCCAGAGCATCGTGCTGGATCAGCTGGCAAATACCGATGGTATAGGTCTTGTCAGAAGTCTCAGCAGCGGCTTCGGTGTCTGCCTCTGTGGTTTCTTCGCTGGTTTCCTCAGCAGCAGTTTCTTCGGAAGCTGTGGTGTCAGCAGAGGAGGTGCTTCCTCCACAGGCGGTCACGGACACTGCCAGAAGAGCAGCCATCAGGATGGATAATGTCTTCTTTTTCATAATAATCTCCCTCTTTTCTTTCCAGCTTCTTATACGGAAGCTATACGTTGTGCAACAATATAGCACATTCTATTTGACGCGTCAATGCGTTGAAGTGGCAAATAAGGGAAATTATTGTTTCACGTCACTGTTCAGTCGACAGGGTGGTATGGTGACGTGGTGGCGAAGTGTGTCCGAGGACAGGAGCCCTGCAGGAGCCGCGAGGCGTCCCAAAACCGGACATCTCCGACAGGATTCGTCACCTGATCGGCGTCTGAAATGTGATCTTTTTCCTGTTACCGATCACTCCTGTCCGAGGTGTCAGCAGCAGACTTTTCGTTATAGCGTTCCAGGAAGGAATGGACTTCCTTGCCGGTTTTGTAACCGGGAAAAGTATCGAGACATACTGCATGGAGGCTGTTATAAATATTGCGCTCAATGTCGGGATTATTCTGCTTCAGGCGCCGGATCAGGACCTTCATCTCCTGACGCTTGGAACCGCCGCCCCCGTTATCGCAGATGGTGCAGCTTTCGGTAAAACGGCAGGCGCACTGGATGAACTCCAGTTCATTGTACTGACGCCAGGCGATGATATCCTCCTCTCGAATGCAGTACATGGGACGGATCAGGGAAATTCCCTCAAAATTTTTGCTGTGCAGCTTAGGCAGCATGGCCTGAAGCTGGGAACCGTAGAACATGCCCATCAGGGTGGTCTCCACCACGTCATTCAGATGATGTCCCAGGGCAATTTTGTTGCAGCCCAGTTCTTTAGCCTTGGCATATAGGGCACCCCGGCGCATCCGTGCGCAGAGGTAGCAGGGGGACTCATCGGTGCCATTGGCGATCTGAAAAATGTTGGTCTCAAATACGGTAATGGGAATATGGAGAAGCTGGGCGTTGCTCTCGATCTTCTGACGATTGATCTCGTTATAGCCGGGATCCATGACCAGATAAACAGCTTCAAAGGGAACTTCGGAGTGCTTTTGAAGCTGCTGGATCAGCTTGGCCATAAGCATGGAATCCTTGCCGCCGGAGATACAGACAGCAATTTTGTCGCCGGCCTCGATGAGGTCGTATTTTTTGATAGCGGTAATAAAGGGACTCCAGAGTTCTTTTCTGTATTTTTTAATGATGCTTCTTTCAGCGATCTGGTATCTTTCCAGTTCTTTTGGCATATAGGCTCCTTTTTGCAGGTGTTTGCGGTGGAAACGCGAAGATCAAATGGAACTTTACGTATTTGATACGAGTTCCATTTGATCTGTGTGTGAAACGCTGATCATTTAGTGAGTAATTTATAGCATTCGTCAAAGGCAGTCAAAAATTCGGTAAGCTCCTGATCTGTGGTCAGGTGGCTTAAGCTGATGCGCCAGGAAGAAAGGGCGTTTTTCCGGTCGCGACTGACGGCAAAGACGGCTTTAGAAGGCGTATTGGCCACGGAGCAGGCGGATTTAACGGAAACGCAGATGCCCCGTTCGTCCAGTGCCTGTTGAAAGGCGGTTCCCCGGACGCCCTTGACACTGAGGTTGATGACATGGGGAACAGCGTGGGCCGGCGTGTTGATACGCACAAGGGGATAATCGGCAAAAGCAGTCAGCAGTCGGTCACGATGTTCGGTGATGACCGTTTGACGCTCTTCCATCTGGGAAAGCGCCAGCTGCAGGGCTGTTTCTGCGCAGGCATTTAACGCCAGTGTAGGTGTGCCGCTGCGGTAGAGAGTGGTGCTGGCACCGCCGTGGATCAGTGGCTCTAAGGTAACCTCTTTTCTCTTAAAGAGGTTACCGCTTCCGTTCAAGCCGTAGAATTTATGAGGCGCGAAGCTGACAGTATCTATATTTTCAAAGGAAAAAGGGATTTTACCTATGGCCTGGGTGGCATCTACATGAAAACGGCAGTTGGGAAAGCTGCGGATGATGGAGGCTGCCTCCTGTATGGGCTGAATGGTTCCGAGTTCACTGTCTACTGCGCACAGAGAGACAAGAACTGTATCCTTTCGCAACAGGGAGCGGAGCTGCTCTAAGTCGATCCGGCCATCTCTGCCGATATCCAACAGGTCGATCTCGTAGCCCTGCTCCTGCAGCCAGGTCAGGGCGGCACCTACCGAAGCGTGCTCCAGAGCCGTGGAGATAATATGCCGTCCGATATGACGGGAAGTGCGCGCCAGCCCCTTCAGTGCCAGGTTATTTGACTCACTGGCCCCGGAAGTATAGATGAGTTCCTCCGGCTGCACATGAAGCATATCGGCTATGGACGCGGTGCTCTCCTGCAGCTGCTGCCGGGCAAGTCTCCCCGCCTGGTGCGTGGAGTTGGCGTTTCCAAAAAAATTATGCTCAATCTCACAAAAACGCTGCAATACCAATGGATCACAAGGCGTGTTGGATGAATAATCCAGATAAATCATACTAATCTCCATTCCGCAGATGTGTAGCATCTGCGGTTGCGTGAGGAGAATTTCGCGAAGGCGAATTCTCCGATACGATCCGCAAGGATGAGGGGACCTCATCCTTGGAATGAGCCAAAATAACATCGGTTATTTTGGCTCATTTTTTCATTTCTGAGCAGCTTCGCTGCGAAGAGGCGACGAGAATTTCAGATTCTCGTAAAACCTGACAGATCCTTAATGATCTCCCCGGCAATGATCAGACCCACCACAGAAGGCACGAATGCGTTACTTCCGGGGATGGCACGGCGTTCGGTGCATTTGCGCTGCGTGCCGGGGGGACAAACGCAGTGAGAACGGCAGCTGATGGACATATCCTCTAAAGGTGTGAGTGCCGGCTCCTTGGAATAGACGACCTTCAGATGCTTTACCCCCCTCTTTTTCAACTCTCTGCGCATGACCTTGGCCAGCGGGCAGACAGAAGTCTTATAGATATCCGCAACCTGAAAAGCGGTGGGATCCACTTTGTTGCCGGCCCCCATGGAGCTGATAATGGGCACCCCGGCCTCCTGTGCCTGCATGACCAGGGCAATTTTGCCGGTGACCGTATCGATGGCGTCTACTACGTAGTCATAGTCGGAAAAATCAAACTGGTCGGCAGTGTCGGGCATATAAAAGGTTTTATAGGTATTGACTGCCAGATTTGGATTGATGTCGAGACAGCGCTCTTTGGCCACATCCACCTTGTATTGACCGATGGTCTTCCGAGTGGCGTAAATCTGGCGATTGATATTGGTAAGGCAGACCCGGTCGTCATCTATCAGATCGAGGGTGCCGATGCCGCTTCTGGCCAGGGCCTCTACGGTATAACCGCCGACGCCGCCGATGCCGAAGACAGCGACCCGTGCGTGGGCAAGTTTATCCATGGCCTCATGGCCGAAGAGTAGTTCCGTTCTGGAAAATTGATTTAACATGATAATCCTTATTTCGCAGGCACTTTGTGGCGGAGGAATCCCAGCGTAAATTTCAGACCTACGCTGGGATCAGGGCTATTTGTGAGGCCTGCGGCACAAATAGCTGTGCGAAAAATACAACATCAGTCGTATTTTTTACACTACCCTCTTTTTCTGAGTAACCTATATAAAATTACAAAGACCGGATCATTTCTCCCACCAGTTTTGCACAGTGTTCGGCGGCCTTTGCCTCAAATACGGGGTAATCCACTACGTCGCTTCCGTCTGCTTTATCGGAAATGGCGCGAACGATCACAAAGGGGATCTGATTGACATAAGCTGCCTGGGCGATGGCGGCGCCTTCCATTTCTGTGCAGAAGCCATGGAAGTTATCTTTGATCCATGCTTTTTTGTCTGCATCACAGATGAACTGGTCACCGCTGACAACGCGGCCGGTAAATACCTGAATGTCAGGGGCGGCGGTGCGGCAGGCATGGACAGCGGCCAGGCGAAGGGAATCATCAGCGGGAAAGGCTGCCGTATTCATTTGCGGCACCTGCCCGAGCTGATAGCCAAAAACGGTAGCATCCACGTCATGATACATAGCGTCTGTGGAAACCACAATGTCGCCGATGTTCATATCATTGCAAAGAGAGCCGGCTACACCGGTATTGATGATGTGGGTGACAGAAAAAAGATCAGCCAGGATCTGAACACAAAGACCGGCATTTACTTTGCCGATGCCGCTTTTTACAATGACCACGTCCTTATCGCCGATCTGACCGGAGACAAATTCCATGCCGGCGCGGGTGGTGATGGTGGGATTTACAACGAGTTTCTTCAATACGGCGACTTCCACGTCCATAGCGCCGATGATACCTAATTTGATCATACTTTTCCTTTCTTGCCGCAGCTTGCCTGCGGTAACGTGAGGAGAATTTCGCGCAGGCGGATTCTCCGATGCGATAGGCACCTATGACGTAAACGTCATAGGTGCAGTATGAAAGAAATGCTATCAAGCATTTCTTTCATACTTTTCCTTTCTTGCCGCAGCTTGCCTGCGGTAACTCTACTTATATAGTTTATTCCGGATAAACCAGATGTTTTTCGTCGATGCCATAAAGGGTGTTTTTCAGGAAATGGTCAGCGAGGTATTTGGCCATGCCCAGGTTCATATCCAGGTAATTGCCGCAGTCCTTAGGAGAGGCACCGGGGACATCGCCCTCAAAATCCCGGATAAATTCAAACATAGCAGTGAGCAGCGGAACGATCTGGGCAGAGGTATATTCTCCTGCCAACAGAAGATAAAAACCGGTGCGGCAGCCCATGGGACCAAAATATACGGTCTTATCCTTATACGCCGGGTGATTGCGCAGGTAAGTGGCAGCCAGGTGCTCGATGGTATGCATCTCTGCGGTATTCATGACCGGCTCGTCATTGGGGGATGTCATGCGGATGTCAAAGGTGGTGATGACAGCGTCGCCGTAGTGATCTACGCGGGAAACATAGACGCCGGGCTCTAAGAGAATATGATTGATTGTAAAACTGGTGATCTTTTCCATAGTAAATAGTCCCCATTTTGCAGGCGCTTTGCTGTCGGGGCTATTTGTGAGGCCTGCGGCACAAACAGCAGTGTGAAAAATGGCGAGAACCAAGGAGTCTCATTTGATAGCGATCGCATTTTCACACATAGTTCCGGTTTTGTGGATGTGAGAATACAGCGTAATGCGTATTCCATAGTTTATCAGGCTATATTATCATATCTTTTGGCTAAAATGTAAACGCAAAAAAAGACAGGCGGCCTGCCCGGCAGACTGCCTGTCTTTTGCAAGAAGGTGAAAGAATTGGTTTATCGCGGTACCTGTTACGGTGTTGCGATTGCTATATCGCACTGTTTTACTCTGCGCAGATATATCGATTGCAAGTTAAACAGTGCGACGGATCCGCTTATGCTGCAGTTATAGGTATCCCTTCTACTTTACTTCGATCTGTTTGATCTCAGCAGCAGGAAGAGCGGTTCTCTTGGGGAAGGTCACTTCCAGGATACCGTTGTTGTAGGTAGCACTTACGTCCTCAGGACGAATGTTCTCTACATGGAAGCTTCTGGAGTAAGAAGAATAAGTACGCTCTTTGCGCAGATATTTCTGCTTCTTATCCTCTTCCTTGGCCTCGTCGCTGTGGGTAGCGGAGACGGTCAGGATATCATTTTTCAGATCCACCTTGATGTCTTCCTTATTGAATCCCGGAAGCTCGGATTTAAGGATGTAGTTGTTATCTTTTTCGATCACATCGGTTTTGAATCCGGAAAAGCTTCTCTCCAGTGCCTCGTCATTCCAGAGGGTGGGGAATACGGTGTCGAACATATCAAAGGGATCACTCCAAAAACTTCTTTCATTGTTTCTGTACATTGCAGGTCTTAACATAGGTCATTCCTCCTTTATATGGCTTCCGGTGGAAATCATTCAGACAATCGTATGTGGATGTTCCCGCCGGAGGTAAATCTGTTTTTCTTGAACTGCTTTTGTTATACAACAAATAGAACAAGCGCGCAATAAAGGAAATATTAATCATTTCTAAAAAAAGTATGAAGGCCGTAAAGCAGTGTGAAAATGCGGGAGTTATGGTGTGGACGAAGGCCGTAAAGCAGTGTGAAAATGCGGGAGTTATGGTGTGGACGAATGCCGTAAAGCTGTGTGAAAACGCGGGAGTTATGGTGTGAGTGAATGCCGTAAAGGTGTGTGAAAAAGAGAGAGCTATGGGGGCAGAAGTCGTGAAGAGGCGGATGAAAGAAGAAAAAAGAAAGGAGCGGCGTCACACAACTCCTTTCTTTTTCCCTGTTTTCGTTAATCCCTATTGCACAATGGTTCAGCCGCCAATACGCGGTGAGGATCATTGCAGGTGAGAATCATTGCAGGTGAGAATCGTTGCAAGCAAGAATCGTTGCAAGCGAAAATCGTTGTAGGCGAGAATTATTGCAGGTGAGAATCGTTGCAAGCAAGAATCATCACAAGCAAGAATCCTTGCAATTTAGTTGAAGTATCTCTTTAACAGGCCTTCAAATGCTTTGCCGTGACGAGCCTCGTCTCTGGCCATTTCGTGAACGGTATCGTGAATAGCATCCAGGTTAGCAGCCTTGGCGCGCTTTGCCAGATCCATCTTGCCGGCGGTAGCGCCGTTCTCTGCTTCAACACGCATCTCCAGGTTCTTCTTGGTGGAGTCAGTAACCACTTCGCCGAGAAGCTCTGCAAATTTAGCAGCATGCTCTGCCTCTTCGTAAGCAGCCTTCTCATAATAGAGACCAACTTCCGGATAGCCTTCGCGGAAAGCGACGCGGCTCATGGCCAGATACATGCCCACTTCAGAGCACTCACCGTTAAAATTAGCCCGCAGATCTTCCATGATATCCTCGCTGGCACCCTGTGCTACGCCTACTACGTGCTCAGCAGCCCAGGTTCTCTCTTCTGCCTGCGCAACGAACTTGGAAGCGGGAGCGGAACAGACAGGACATTTCTCCGGAGCCTGGTCGCCTTCATATACATAACCACATACAGAACATACGAATTTCATAGTTTTTCTCCTTTTTTTCATTAGTTTGAGGTGGATCAGTCGTTGCTGCTTGGCCGCCTGTCAGGTGGTGAACACTGAGAATCTTGAAGCACGAATCAAAAAGGATCGCTCAGCCGCCTGTCCGGGGGTGAACAGTAACGATCAGCTGCTGTACAGATACCGTCTCTTGGCGGGAAATGTACAGGAACGTTACCGGGTGTCTGCCTCTGTCCCGGGGGCAGAGGTCTGTTCTTTGACGAGACAATCGCTGCACAGACCATAAAAATAGGCGGTGTAGCCGGTGATCTGTCCGGAAAAATGGGCTGCTGCCTGCCGGCGGAGCTTTTCATCCGGTTCGATCCAGATATCCTGGACACAGCCGCATCCTTTGCAGATAAAGTGACTGTGCTGAGAAAGATCTGCGTCAAAGTGAAGTGTGCCGTCACCTACATCTACCGCCTGAATCCTGCCGGTATCCCGTAGCAGAAGCAGATTGCGATAGACGGTGCCGAGACTGATATTGGGAAGAACATGTCGCACACCGGTATAAACAGCATCTGCGGTGGGATGATCGGTCCGTCCGTGCAGATATTCGTAGATAGCCTCGCGCTGTTTGCTGTGTTTGTGTACCATGATTGTCCTTTCCAATAACGATAACAGTTACTGATATTATTTAATCAGATGAAATGCGGATAAGTCAACACTAACTTTTAGTAAAAAATATTCGCCGGCAACCTTACTGCTTAGACGTCGGCCGGGCGGCGGGAGGTACTTTGTATTTTTGGTGACCGCTTTACGAAATATGAACAATTACTGTCTGAAACATAAAAAAAGCCTGAACTATTCTGCTAACCCATGTTAGCGTATGTAGATTATGTTAAAATAAGCATAACTGTTCAGTAACATTTCGATTTTTACGGAAAAAGTCGATGCGGCTGGGGGATAGTCTGCAAAGGACAGCGGATACAGCCGGCGGACGACATTCAATATATAGGAAGGAAAGGAGAACAAGAGCAGAGAATGACCTTTAAAAAGAGAATAGCGGTGGCTTTTTCCATCATGATCGTGGCACCGATCATCCTGTGTTCAGCTGCCTTTTTCATCATAGGCAATTATGTGGCGGGAGGCAGAGATAACACGGTTTCCCTGCGGGATTATCTGCGGCTGACAGACAGCGTACAGGCGTACAGCGAGGAGACAGATCAGGTTTACGAGGAAGTGGAGTCGGCTTTAGAGACGGATCCATACATTCTGGAAAAGCAGGAATTCAGAGACAAGATAGCGGAAATGCTGAAGGAAGAGAGTGAGAATTCCTACATCATCATTCGGAAGGGTAATGAACTCTATTACACCAACAGTACTTATGTAAATAAGGAAACGCTGTCTATATTGCCGGCCTTCCGGGGCGAAAACGGGGAAAGCGAGATCGGCATTTATATGGACGATCTCAACAAGATGATCCGGCAGCTGGACTTCCGGTTTTCGGATGGAACGCAGGGAAGCTTCTTTATCATCACCAGGATCGTGACGGTGATCTCCAGACCATTGCTGACAGGCATGTTCGTGGCCATGATCGTCACCATGATCATTACAGCCGCAGCAGTCATCTACTGGTTTCGCAAAGGCGTTTTTGAGCCGATCAACAGTCTGAACGTGGCCATGAAGCATATTCGGGACGGCAATCTGGAGTACGCGCTTCCCACTGACGGAAAGGGTGAGATCGGAGATCTCTACCAGAGCTACGAGGATATGCGGCTTCGCCTGAAGGAATCAGCCGATGAAAAACTGGAACGGGAGAAACAGAGTAAGGAACTGATCAGCAATATTTCTCATGACTTGAAGACCCCTATCACGTCCATTAAAGGATATGTGGAGGGGATCATGGACGGTGTGGCCAATACGCCGGAGAAGCAGGCCAAGTACATCCGCACGATCTACAATAAAGCCAATGATATGGATAAGCTCATCAATGAGCTGACGCTGTATGCAAGGATCGACAACGACAGGATCCCTTATAACTTCCGGCGGATCAATGTGGCGGATTATTTCGGGGACTGTGTGGATGAGATCGGTATCGATATGGAGTCCCGGGGCATTAAGCTGAATTATTCCAATCTGGTATCACCGGATACCATGATCATCGCCGATCCGGAGCAGATGAAGCGGGTGGTGAATAATATCATCAGCAACAGTGTAAAATACCTGGATAAGGCTGACGGACGCATCGACATCCGCATTCTGGATGAGCAGGATGCGATCCGGGTGGAGATCGAGGACAACGGCAAAGGCATTGCCGCCAGGGATCTGCCCAATATTTTTGACAGGTTTTATCGCACGGATTCCTCCCGCAATTCCGCCCAGGGCGGCAGCGGCATAGGACTTTCCATTGTGAAAAAGATCATAGAAGACCACGGCGGTTATATTTGGGCCACCAGCAGAGACGGCGAGGGAACCTGCATGCACTTCGTCATCAGGAAATACAGGGAAATGGAAAAAACCAATATTGCAGGAGAAAGTTAAGGAAAAGCATGAAACAGGGAACAGAGCAGAAGGCAAGCAGCATATTGATCATTGAAGATGAAGAGAGTATTGCAGATCTGGAGAAGGATTATCTGGAGCTGAGCGGATTTTCCGTACAGACCTGCGGCAACGGAACGGACGGCCTGCATATGGCGCTGACGCAGGATTTTGACCTGGTGATCCTGGATCTGATGCTGCCGGGCATGGATGGATTCGAGGTATGCAAAAAGATCAGGGAGATCAAGAATGTGCCGATTCTGATGGTGTCGGCAAAGAAGGATGATATCGATAAGATTCACGGTCTGGGCCTGGGGGCAGACGATTATATGACAAAGCCCTTTTCCCCCAGTGAGCTGGTGGCCAGAGTGAAGGCACACATGGCCAGATACGAGCGTCTGGTGGGCGCTAACCAGAAGACCAATGATGTGATCGAGATCAGAGGATTAAAGATCGACAAGACAGCCCGCAGGGTCTGGATAGACGGTGTGGAGAAGAATTTCACCACCAAGGAGTTCGACCTGCTGACTTTTCTGGCAGAGAATCCGAACCATGTATATACGAAGGAAGAGCTGTTCAGAGAAATCTGGGACATGGATTCCATCGGCGATATCGCCACAGTAACAGTGCATATCAAGAAAATCCGTGAGAAGATAGAGTATGATACTTCCAAACCCCAGTATATAGAGACGATTTGGGGTGTGGGATATCGATTTAAAGTATAAGATTTAAAGAATAAAATTTAAAGAATAAAGAAAGCCGAAGGCAGGCTGTGGTCTGTGATCAGGAGGGGGAATTATGGAACAGAAACAGTCGGAAGAAAACAGAAGAACAGGAATCCTTCGCATTCTGTCCTTCTTTTATCTGGCGCCGCTGATGGTGCTCATGGTAGTGTTGGCGGGGCTCAGTGCCTGCAAAAGCGTATATTTTGCCCTGTATGAGCAGAATGAAACACCTCTTTATGCAGACGACAGGTCATTGCTTTTGCTGGCCGCACTTCTGTTGGTCGTAGTGGCGGGATGGCTGCTGCACAAAAAAATGGGAGAGGATGAAAAAAGTATTTCCTGTGGCGGTATGACGTCGGGGAAATGCCCGCTTTTGCTGGCTGCTGCGCTGATCGTGGCAGGCACGATCTCCCTTGTTTTCCTTTTCCTGCTGCGTCCCCAGCCCTTTGCGGATTCCATTGCCGTCTCCAAGATCGCCGAGCAGTTCCTGCAGGGAGATTTCAGCGCTTTGCAGTCTGCCGCTGCTGATGGGGATGATTACATGATGGTATATCCCTTTCAGATCGGATTTATCGCATTTTTGCAGCTGCTCTATTCTGTTTTCGGAGCGGGCAATTATCTGGCACTGCAGCTGTTTAATGTGATCGCTATTCTTTTCATGGTGAGAAATCTCTATGAACTGACCGGAGAAGTCTTCGAGTCCCGGGAGACCCAGACCTACTTTTTATGGATGTCCATGGGGATGCTGCCCTTGTATCTCCATGTGGGGTATGTGTACGGAGAGCTGTGCGGCTGGTCTCTGGCGATCGGCAGCTTCCTGTTGCTGTTTCGCTATCTGCGGGATCATAAGAAGAGACATATCCTGTGGGCTGGAATTCTGCTGGCAGCGGCCATCCGGATCAAATCCAATGAAGAGATCTTCCTGGTGGCATTTGTGATGATCCTCATGGCGGCGGCTTTTGTGAGGAAGAAGTGGTCACCGGTGCTGTTGGCTGTCTATATGGTGGCATTGGCTGTGGTAGTGGGGACCGCAGTGAAGGCCGGCTATACAAAGGCTGCGGGAATTTCGGAATTTCCTAAGGGAGCACCGAAATCCAGCTGGGTGGCTATGGCCATGCAGGAGGATGAATACGCGGAATTTGGCTGGTACAATGGCTATAACCGGAAGAATTTCGTGGATCATAATTATGACTATGAGGCGGCGGATCGGGCTGCTAAGGAGAATATACGGGAGTCACTGAACCATTTCCTGCAGAATCCGGTTCATGCAGCGTATCTCTACTATAAAAAATTTGAATCCTCCTGGGATGATCCGACGTTTCAGTCTCAGATCACCATCGAGTGGGAGAGCAGACATACAGAGGGGCTTTCGGATGCGGCGGAGAGCATTCTGTACGGAATGGGACGAAAGATACTTTACTGGATCATGAATATCGTGCATTTTATTGTGATCACGTTGGCCGGATGGCGTATGGTTCTCTCCTTTCGAAAACAGGAGCGGGAAAAGCAATGGAAGATGGCGGCGTATCTGCTGCCGGTCTTCGGCGGCTTGCTTTTCCATATGATCTGGGAGACCCAGTGCCGGTATCTGATCGTATATTATTGCATGCTGTTTCCGGTAGCGGCGGACGGTATGCGGCAGCTGTTGGTAATGATCGAAGGGTTGGTGAAGGCCCGCAGACAAGCTGCGGCATAGGGGAAAGTATGAATAAGAAAGCAGTCAAAAGCAGCCGTATGTGGCTGTATCTTTTGTATTTTATCGTGGCGGGAGCGGCGGTGCTGGCGATCTGTTCCCGTTCGTCTTTTTTGTATCCGTTTAATGACTGGGATGATGCCAACAGTTATTTTACGGTAGGTAAATCCATGATGCAGGGACAGGTTCCCTACAGGGATGTTTTTGATCAGAAGGGAATGTATCTTTATTTCTTTTATGGGCTGTGTTCTCTGATCTCGCCCAGGAATTTTGCCGGTGTTTACGGGATGGAGATCCTGTTCGCAGCGGTGGATCTCTGGTGCATGTGGCGGATCATGAGCCTGTATCTGCCGCGAAAACTATCGCTGATACTGACGCCGCCTATCCTGGCATTGCTCTTTTCCTCCAGAAGCTTTTACTGGGGCGGCAGTGCGGAGGAGATCTGTCTTCCGTTTCTGTTCATAGCCTTGTGGCTGACAGTCCGCTCTTTAAAGAAAGTTATCCGGATCCCATGCGTTACCGGGATATAGTCATAGCGGGGCTGTGCTGCGGCGTAGTGGCTAATATCAAATTTACCCTGCTTGGTTTTTATTTTGCGTGGATGATGATGGTGGCTTTTGCCACGCTGACAGGGAAGCATGCAAAGCGGTTTTTCCCATCCTGCCTGGTGTTTTTAGGGGCGATGGCAGTGCCCTTCCTGCCCTGGGTGGTGTACTTTGGCATCCGCCATGCCCTGGCAGACTGGTATGACGGGTATGTTTACACCAATGTTTTTCTCTACAGTAGCTTTGGAGCAGGGGATAAGGGCGAGAGTCTCCTGCAGCGCATCAAAGGTCTTGTGCTGATCCTGTACTGGCTGATCAGGACAGATCTGCAGTATTTTATTCTGATCATTCCAGGACTTTTGTGGACATTACTGCACAGAGGAAAAAGCTTTATGGAGAGAGTAAATCCGGCGGTGCTTTTCGGATTTACGTTTCTGGGGATTTATATAGGCGGGGTAGAGCTGCCGTACTATTCCATGCCATTGACTGTTTTTGCCGTATTTGGCGGCATTGTGGCGGGAAAGATCCTGGATGGCCTGTATGGATGGATCACAGGGAAGAGTGAAAACAGGGAAAATAAGGAAAAAACAGCAAGCGGCAAGTCTTTGCTGATGGTGATCGCTGGGGTGCTGACCATCATTCTTGCCATGGGCATCTCCTACAGTCTGACCATGAACCGATATTATCTGTCTTATACCAGAGAGGATCTGTTCCAGTACCGGTTTGCAAAGACGATCGAGGCTTCGGGGATAGAAAATCCCACCATGCTGAACTATAATTGTCTGGATGCCGGATTGTATACAGTGGCAGGGGTTTATCCGGACTGCCGCTGGTTTCAGACCCAGACACTGCCTACTGTTGAGGTTTACGAGGCGCAATATGGTTATATGCGGGAAGGCAGGACAGATTTTGTGCTGGCAAGGGATGAGTATCCGTCGTTTCTGACGGACACCTATGAGATGGTGGACGAGATGACACAGATGGTGGGTGAGACGGAGCATACTTACTATCTGTTTCAAAAAATAAAATGATGTAAATGACAGACGTGGGGTTTGTGCATAGAAGGAATCCTCTGCACGGAATTTCCGTCGCCTCTTTGCAGCAAAAGCCGCTGCGGAATGGAGACTAAAATGAAATTCACATTTGACTGGAAGGAATATGCGACGATCGCAAGACAGATGGCGGCAGAGGGCTGTGTGCTGCTGCGCAATGAGGAAAAGGTGCTGCCTATGGCACAGGGTATGAGGGTTTCCGTTTTCGGACGGATCCAGACCCATTATTACAAGAGCGGAACCGGCTCCGGAGGTATGGTGAATACCCCTTATGTGGTGTCTATTCCCGATGGACTGCGAAACAGCGGACGGGTGCAGGTAAATGAGGAACTGGCCTCTCTTTATACCGAGTGGGAAAAGAGCCATCCCTTTGATCAGGGTGTAGGCTGGGCCAGTGAACCCTGGTCCCAGGAAGAGATGGAGCTGGAGCTTGCGGTGGTGCAGGCAGCAGCGGAAAAATCCGATATGGCCCTGGTGATCATCGGCCGCAGTGCCGGCGAGGACAAGGACGCCATGGCCAGCGAGGGAAGCTATTTCCTGACAGCAGGAGAGAGAGCGATGCTGCAGGCGGTAACAGCTGCTTTTTCCAAGGTGGCTGTGGTGCTGAATGTGGGTTCTGTGATGGATATGCAGTGGGTAGAGGAGTATCATCCCCAGGCTGTCCTTTATGTATGGCAGGGCGGCATGGAAGGCGGCAATGCAGTGGCAGATGTGCTGACAGGAAAGGTAAATCCTTCCGGCAAGCTGGCAGATACCATTGCCTACCATATAGAAGACTATCCTTCCTCGAAGGATTTCGGTGATGAGGTACGCAATTACTATACAGAAGATGTATATGTAGGCTATCGCTATTTTGAGACGGCGGCCAAAGAGGCAGTGCAGTATCCTTTTGGCTTCGGTCTGTCTTATACGGATTTTGATATTGAGGCGGTGGATCTGGTAAAGGAAGGACGGCAGATGAGCGTCCGTGCCCGGGTGACCAATGTGGGGGATACGGCAGGTAAGGAAGTGGTGCAGGTCTACTATGCACCGCCCCAGGGGGCACTGGCAAAGCCGGTCCGCAACCTGATCCGCTATGAAAAGACCCATATCCTGGCGCCGGGAGAGAGCCAGACGGTGACCATGACATTTCCGGTGACGGAGATGGCTTCCTATGATGACAGCGGCGTCACCGGCCACCGTTTCTGTTGGGTACTGGAAAAGGGAAATTACCAGATCTATGTGGGAAACTGCGTGCGGGGGCAGAATGGTGCTGCTGGGAAAGAGGGAAAAGAGAAGACAGCAGCCGGCATCAGTATGCTGGCAGGGACGTATGTGCAGGAAGAGACCAGAGCCGTGCTGCAGCAGGAAGAAGCCTGCGCACCGACCCTTCCCTATAAGCGGATGCGCATCGGCATAGAGCAGGATCAGGCTGTTATCGGATGGGAGGATACACCTCTTCGCACCATTGATCTGAATGCGAGGATCGCAGAGAACAGACCGGCAGATACAGAATGCACCGGAGATCTGGGCATCCGTCTGCAGGATGTGGATTCCGGCAAGAATACCATGGACCAGTTCCTGGCCCAGCTGACGGATGAGGATCTGATCCATATGTCCAGAGGAGAGGGCATGTGCTCTCCTAAGGTTACCCCCGGCATTGCCAGTGCGTTCGGCGGCGTGACAGACAGACTGCAGGCCTTCGGCATCCCTGCAGCGGGTTGCTCCGACGGTCCTTCCGGCATCCGTATGGACTGCGGCACCAAGGCATTCAGCTGCCCCAACGGCACATTGATGGCCTGTGCTTTTAACCTGGCCCTGACGGAAAAGCTCTACGATATGGTGGGCAGAGAGCTTAGAAAGAATCAGATCGATTCCCTCCTCGGCCCCGGTGTGAATATCCACAGAAATCCCCTTAATGGCAGAAATTTTGAGTATTTTTCCGAGGATCCCTATGTGACCGGCAGTCAGGCGGCTGCCCAGCTGAAGGCCATGCGTCCTTACAAGGTGACCGGTACCATCAAGCATTATGCCTGCAATAACCAGGAGACAAAGCGGCGTTCGGCAGATGCGGTGGTTTCCCAGCGGGCACTGCGGGAGATCTATCTGAAAGCCTTTGAGATCTGTGTCAAGGATGGGGGCGCATACAGCATTATGTCCACCTACGGTCCCTTAAACGGCATATGGACGGCCGGCAATTATGATCTGCTGACCACGGTGCTTCGAAAAGAATGGGGATTCAAGGGCATCGTCATGACCGACTGGTGGGCAGATATCAATGAAGAAGGGGAGAGTGCTTCCATTCAGAACACCGTTCCCATGATCAGAGCCCAGAATGATCTGTACATGGTGACCGCGGATGCAAAAGCAAACAGCAACCACGATAACAGTGAGGCTGGTTTGGCAGAGGGAAAGATCACCAGGGGAGAGCTGCTGCGCAATGCAGCCAATATCTGCCGCGTGATCCTGCGCTCTGCTGTCATGGATCGTGCCTGCGGTATAGAGGATGAGGTGGAAGAACTGAACCGTCCCAAGGAAGAGGAAGGCATCCGCTATGAGCAGCCCTCTGCAGAGCTGTTACAGGAAGCGGAGCTGGATGTCACGGCCTTGCATACGGAAAAGGACTCCAACAACGTCTATGCAGTGCGGATCCCCGAAAAAGGAACCTATCGCCTGGAGATGGAGATCAAGTCAGATCAGTCAGAGGTGGCTCAGGCCACTGTGACTTTCTCCATGAACGGCACGATACAGAGTTCCTTCACGGTACCCGGCACCAAGGGAGAATGGGTGACAAAGACGGCGGAGTTTACCACCTTTGTGGCTATCGATAATTATATGGCCTTCTATTTTGCCCAGTCCGGTCTGCAGATCAGACGGATCCGTTTGTATAAGGCATAAAACAGGTTAGGCATAAAACAGAAAAACCGTCACCCATCCGAAAATGTGGATGGGTGGCGGTTTTTGATTGTCTGCAGGTACTTTCGCCTGCAGCGTATTCTGCCTGCAAAAAGAAGGATACGGCAGGATATAGAATTCTGTGATTACAGAGCCTTTCTGTAAAGCTCCTCGATCTCGTCTCTGGTGAAGTCCTTAGGGAAGCATGCCATGTTGCCCACGGAAACCTTGATGCAGTTGTCGGTCATCCACGGGATGTCTGCTTCATCGATACCCAGATCGGAAAGCTTGATATCCAGATCCAGATCCTGCAGCAGTGCGCGGATCTGTGCGGTGCAGTCGTACTCGTTCTCGCCGCCTAGCAGACGGGAGATCTGTGCGAACTTGTAGGGAGCAGCCTCGATGGAAGCATCGTAGATGACGGGGGTCAGTGCTGCCAGACCGCGGCCGTGTACGATGTTCTTAAGGCCGCTGGCAGGATGCTCTAAGCCGTGAGGTGCGCCGCAGCCTGCGGTGTTGATGACCATACCGCCGATGGTGCTGGCCAGAGTGATGCGCTCCCAGCCTGCGCGGTCATCGTAGTTCTTGTAAACATGGGCCAGATTGCCGGCCAGCATGCGGATCGCTTCTAATGCCAGCAGATCGGTGAAGGGCTGTGCCTTCTTGGAAAGGTATGCTTCCATGTTATGGCAGAGGGCGTCGAAGCCAACGCTGGCTAAGACGGAAGCAGGCATGGTCATCATCAGCTCGGGATCCACGATGGATGCCTTGGCGATGACACAGCTGCTGCGCAGGGATTTCTTATCGCCTGTCTCAGGATTGGTCAGAACGGCAAAACCATTGCCCTCGGAACCGGTGCCGCAGGTGGTGGGAACCAGGATCAGAGGAAGAGCCTTCTCAGCGGGAAGCTTGCCGAAGATATAATCGTTGATATCGCCGTCATTGACACACAGGAAAGCGATGGCCTTAGCTGCATCCATCATGGAGCCGCCGCCGAGACCGACGATGACATCGCACTGGTTCTCCTTAGCAAAAGCAGCGCCTTCTTCTGCGGTGGTGGTCAGGGGATTGGGTGTAACCTTGTCAAAGACCACGCTGTCCACGCCGGCATCCTTTAATAAGGCAATGGAACGGTCCAGAAGACCGGAGCGCTTGGTGCTGCCGGTGCCGGTAACGATACAGGCCTTTTTGCCGTATTGAGCAGCAGTCTCGCCCAGTACAGCGACCTTGCCGCTGCCGAAGATCAGGTTGACGGGTAAGTAGTAAGAGAAATCCATTTTTCTTCCTTTCTTGCCGCAGCTTGCCTGCGGCAGCACGAGGAGAATTTCGCGCAGGCGAATTCTCCGATGTGATGAAAGAACATGCAGCCTGCTGCATGTTCTTATCAACTCTGCATTGCCATCGGGCAATGCAAATTGATTTTCCTTTTCTTGCCGCAGCTTGCCTGCGGCAGCTATGATCATATCTATACTTTTGTATAATACCATAAAAAAACGGACAAAGATCCTCCCGTGAGACATCTTTGTCCGTCATGCAGAATATAGCATCAGAAAGGGAGGGATGTCAACGCTAATCTGTAATCCATTGTGATAAGAAAAGGTTGATACTTGACGAAATCCGGAGAATTGACTATAGTCATTACATTCCATATAGCTTATCCATTGGGAGCATAAGTGGTACAACAGAAAGTGAATCTGCAAAGAGGCAGGGCGTGGTGCTCTGTCTCTTTTTTTGTGGGGCATCGAAAAAAGGGGGACGCAGTATGCGGCAGTTTGAGACAAATGACTGGATGGTATTGAATAATATCATATATAAGATCTACACCACGGAGGATCCGGATCAGATGCGCAGGACCCTGCTGGAGCAGCTGAAGATGGTGCTGGACTTCGATGCGGCGGATTTCTTTCTGGCGGATTCCCATCATCCCACGGGACTGACGGCGCCGGTGACCATCGGGTGTGATAATCCGGTGGCAGGACAGTATGACGAAGAGGATTACAGCAGAGGCATCCTGTACAGCGGCAAGTGCATCGTCTATCGGGAGACGGACATTATTTCCGATGAGAAGAGAGTGGAGACGGACTACTATAGGAAGGTCTATTCCCCCAACGGCTGGCATTATGCCATGCAGATGATCCTGGGAAAGGACCGGAAGTTCCTGGGCGTGGTGACCTTTTACCGCACCATCGGCAAGGACAACTTTTCCTATGAAGATATTTTCCTGTTAGATACCTTAAAGGAGCATCTGGCCTATCGTCTTTCCAAGGACAAGGAAAGGGCAGGCAGCATCGGCGAGAAGCTGTCGGTGACAGAGGCGGCCCAGAAGTATCGGCTGACGGCCAGAGAGGAAATGGTACTGCGGGCACTTATGGAAGGAAAGGAAAATGACCAGATTTCCCAGGAGTTTTCCATCAGTGTCAATACCCTTAAAAAGCATATTCTTAACCTGTACAGGAAGCTGGGGATCAACAGCCGGGTACAGATGTTTAAAATGATACTGGAGAAGGAAGAAAATTAGAAAGAAGTACCTACGAAACAGCAGGAAATGGGATAAAATACTACAAAAGGAGTACGAAAAGAAGGAAAAAGCACCCAAACGGACTATTGTGCATAAAAAAAAACCGTGTATCATAAAAACCAAATTCAGACGATCACACAGAAAAGATCGTGAGAAATACGTAAGCAAAGGAGCTGTCGGTCCATCGGACTGTGCGGCTCCTTTTTTTGTGTATAAGTCGTCATACGGAAAGTTTGAACGCACGGATTTCTACAGTGCTTTCACAGGAATGTGGACAGACTGTAAAAAAAGGAGGCAAAGTCTGAAAAAGATGCCCGCCGGCATTTCTTTCAAACTACATCGGAGAAGCCGCTTTCGCGAAATTCTCCTCACGTTGCCGCAGACGGGCTGCGGCATAAGGGCATAAGGAGGCAAAGCTATGAAAGAGATGGTATTGATCATCAGACCGGAACAATTGGAAACATTGAAGGGGATCCTGGATAAGTTCGGATGCGGCGGTATGACGATCTCCAGTGTTATGGGCTGCGGCACTCAGAAGGGCTTTTCCGATGATCAGCCGGTGCGGGAGATCAAGGGATTTAAGACCACCATCAATCTTCTGCCCAAGATGCAGGTAAGCGTGGTGGTACACGATATGAAGGTAGAGCCCATCATCACAGAGGTTCGGGACAAGATGGCTACCTCCCATGTGGGCGACGGCAAGATCTTTATCCGGCCGGTGGATGATGCGATTCGTATCCGTACCGGTGAGCGAGGCAACAAGGCACTGTAAGCAGTAACGAGAACACCGCAGTAGTGCATATAGAAAGAGGGGATCGCTTTGGAAGAAAAGAAAGTAATGGTTGATCTGCAGAACGTCAATAAGATTTACGGAGACAATCACGTAGTGAAGGATCTATCACTGCAGGTTTACGAGGGAGAATTTCTGACAATGTTAGGTTCCTCCGGCTGTGGCAAGACCACCACACTTCGTATGATCGCCGGCTTTGAGGAAGCCACCAACGGCAGCATCAAGGTCAACGGCATCAGCGTGGAGAACCAGGAACCCTTTGAGAGAAATGTCAACACCGTATTCCAGAGCTACGCACTGTTCCCTCACATGACGGTAGGCGAAAATGTAGCCTATGGTCTGAAGATCAAAAAGGTAGCCAAGGCAGAGATAAAGCAGAGAGTTACGGAAATGCTGGAACTGGTGCAGCTGGGCGGCTTCGAAAAGAGATATCCCTCACAGCTCTCCGGCGGTCAGAAACAGCGTGTGGCTATCGCAAGAGCCTTGATCAATAAGCCCCAGGTACTGCTTCTGGATGAACCTCTGGGAGCTTTGGATCTAAAGCTTCGCAAGCAGATGCAGCTGGAACTTAAGAGGCTGCAGAAAAAGCTGCATATCACCTTTATCTATGTCACCCATGACCAGGAAGAGGCGCTGACCATGAGTGATCGGATCGCCATCATGAACGACGGTATCTTAGAGCAGGCGGGTACGCCCAAGGAGATCTATGAAAAGCCGGCTTCCAAATTCGTGGCAACCTTTATCGGCGAGACCAATATCTTTGAGGGATGCGTCGCTGAGGTGTCCGGCAAGGAAGTCAGCGTAACACTGGAGACCGGTACTGCTACTGCCTTCGGGGAAGGATTTACCAAGAATGAGATGGTGGCCGTCTCTGTGAGACCGGAGCGCATCCGTTACTCCGATACACCGGTGGAAGGATTTTCCATCGAGGCCATGGTCAAGGAGCAGATCTATGTGGGCTCCGTGCTGAAGACCATCGTGATCCTGCCCAACGGAAATGAGATCCGTATCGAGCGTCTGGCCGGTGAGAAAATGCCGGAGAGCGAAAGAGTTTACCTTTACTGGAATGAAGAGGATGCCAAGCTGATCCATTCCCGCAGCCATGCGATATTTGATGCGGTGGAAAATATGAGCCTTGTATAAAGCGCGGCATAAGGAGGTAAGCATGAAGAGCGAAGATGAAAAAAGAATAAGCAGACACAACTTCCGCTCCAATACCTTACCGGCTCTGTGTATGACCGGTCCGGTGACGGTATGGCTGCTGGTCTTTGTGGCGGCACCCCTTTTATATGTGGCAGTGATGAGCTTTTGCTCCATCGACCAGAGCTATAACGTGGTATATCAGTTCACCACCGCCAATTATCAGAGATTGTTTGATGTCAATTATCTGCAGATCTACGGCCAGTCGCTTGGTATCGCATTTCTGACCACGGCCTTGTGCATTCTGATCGGGTATCCCTTCTCCTTTCTGATCGCCAGAGCAAAGGGAAAGAAAAAGGGCATCCTGTATATGCTGGTCATCATTCCTTTCTGGACCAATTCCCTGATCCGTATCTATGGATGGAGAAGCTTTCTGGGAACCAGCGGATGGCTGAACAAAGCCTTGCTGGGGCTGGGCATCATCAGTGAGCCCCTGGATCTGCTGTTCCACCAGGGAACCACCGTACTGGGCATGGTATACTGCCTGTTTCCCTTTATGGTGCTGCCGCTGTATACCGCTATTGAAAAGCTGGACAAGTCCATGATCGAGGCATCCCAGGATCTGGGTGCTCACGGTCCCACCACCTTTTTAAAGGTAGTGCTGCCACTGACAGCCAGCGGTATTTTCTCCGGTTCCATCATGGTATTTATTCCCTGTCTGGGTTACTTCTTTGTAGCGGATATCCTGGGCGGCGGCAATTCGGACGTGATCGGTAACCTGATCGAGAGACAGTTCCAGAGCGGCAATAACTGGCCGTTAGGTGCAGCATTATCCATCATGCTGATCATCATTACCCTGGTCCTGGTAAAGATCTATCAGAAGTGCGGCGGTGATATGGAGAGCCTGGGCGTATAGAGCCGGAGAGGAGATGCGTATGAAATTACAGACTAAAAAGAAATGCAGCAGCATCCTCGGGGCAGTCTACTGCGCACTGGTATATATTTTCCTTTTCCTGCCCATCGTAGTCATCGTGGTGAACTCCTTTAACGCCACCACCTCCAAGCCCTATCTGACATGGAAGGGCTTCACCCTGGACTGGTACGGCAAGCTTTTCGAGAACAGCGCCCTGCTGTCCTCCTTCGGCACCACCATGACCATTGCCATTGCCAGCACCCTGCTTTCTACCTGCATCGGTACCATTGCCGCGGTAGGCATGTATAAGTACAAATTCAGAGGAAAAAACATTATCGATGCACTGCTTTATATCCCGGTGGTCATTCCGGAGATCGTGCTTGGTATTTCTCTTCTGACCCTGTTTTCCAATGTGCATATTCCCAGAGGTTATGTTTCTCTGATCATCGCTCATGCCACTTTCTCCATTCCGTTCGTCATCTTTAACGTACGGGCCAGATTGTCCGGCTATGACAATTCCATTGAGGAAGCTTCCATGGATCTGGGGGCAAACCGGATCGAGACTTTCCTGCGGATCACATTGCCGGTACTGGCGCCGGGCATCGGCGGCGGCGCGCTGCTGGCCTTCACACTGTCCATTGACGATGTCATCGTCAGCTACTTCACCAACGGCCAGGTAAAGACCTATCCTTTGCGGGTTATGGACAGCATTAAGAGCGGTGTATCACCGGATGTGAATGCCCTGTCTACGTTGATCCTGTTGGGCACAGCGGTGCTGGTCATTCTGACACAGACAGATCTGCTGAAAAAGAAAAAGTTTTAGTTGCATGTTCTAATATCACATCGGAGAATTCGCCTGCGCGAGATTCTCTGCTGTGGTATCAGACAGTTGTGATAAAGGAGGAGAACTTATGAAAAAAAGAGTACTTGCAGTCGTATTGGCAGCGCTGACCGTCTTTTCCATGACCGCATGCGGCAGTGGCAGCAGCGGTGATACTTCCACTGCAAAGGCAGGGGACAACGGCTCCCTGAACGTATTTATCTGGACAGAATATGTACCGGATTCCGTTATCGAAAAGTTCGAGGATGAGACCGGCATCAAGGTAAACGTCACCACCTTCTCCAGCAACGAGGATATGCTGGCAAAGGTTAAGTCTGAGGAAGAAGGCACCTACGATGTGATCCAGCCCAGCGATTACATGGTACAGCAGATGGTAGCCAATGACATGTTAGAGGAGCTGGATCAGGAGCAGCTGCCTAATATGTCCAATATCGGTGAGGCTTATCTGAATCCCAGCTACGATCCCGGCAATAAGTACTCTATGCCTTATGCCGGCGGCGTTGTGGCAATCGCCGTAAACACAGACAAGATCACGGATGAGATCACCAGCTATGATGATCTGTTCAATCCGGATTATGCCAATACCACCGTGGTACTGGATGACATGCGGGCTATCATCGGCGTGACAGAGCGCAGCATGGGCCTTTCCATGAATGAGACAGATCCCACCAAGCTGGCAGAGGTAAAGGACAAGCTTCTGAGCTGGAAGAATAACATTAAGCTGTACGACAGCGACAGCCCCAAGTCCGCACTGATCTCCGGCGACTGCACACTGGCAGCGGTATGGAGCGCAGAGGTGGCATTGGCCATGGACGAGAATCCGGCGATCGAGTGCGTATTCCCGGAGGAAGGCGCTTATAAGTTCATCGATAACTGGGCAATCCCGAAGGGCTGCAAGAATTATGACAATGCCCTGAAGTTCATCAATTACATGATGGAAGCAGAGACCGGCAAGGCAGTAGCAGAGGAGTTCCCTTACCTGAATCCCAATGCAGCAGCTATGGATCTGATGGATGACGATTACAAGAATAATGCGGCTAAGAACGTACCTGAGGATGTGATCGCCAAGGCAGAATTCATCGAGAACCTGGATACCGATACACTGGCAACCCTGGATGATATGTGGACAGAGTTAAAGAAATAAAAAACCGTTGTGGATAAGTAACGGAGCAGATGACCGGAGCTGGTGAAAAGAAAGCCGGCTCCGGCATCGGTGCAAAAATAAAAAGGAGAAGGGATTATGGCAGAACTCAAAAAGATGTATATTGATGGAGAATGGACAGAGGGTACCAGCGGAAAGACCTTCAGCGTCATCAATCCGGCCAACGGAGAGGTACTGGCAGAGGTAGCAGAGAGCAGCCTGGAGGATACAAAGGCAGCCATTGCAGCCGCAAAGCGCTCTTTCTATGAGACCAGAGAGTGGAGGGACATGGACTCCCAGACCAGAGGCAATGTGCTGTTAAAGATCGCAGACCTCATCGAGGAACATGCCGCAGAGCTGGCTATGATCGATACTTTGGACAACGGCAAGCCCCTTAGGGAGGCAGAAGGCGACGTCAGCGACGGCGTGCACTGCTTCCGTTACTATGCAGGTCTGATCAAGGCACCTTACGGCGGCTGCTACGATGTCAATGAGGGCTTCGGCAAGATGCATTCCTATATGGTTCATGAGCCGGTAGGTGTATGCGCACAGATCACTCCCTGGAACTATCCTTTCCTGATGGGCGTATGGAAATTGGCACCGGCGCTGGCTGCAGGCAACAGCATCGTCTTTAAGCCCAGCAGTAATACCCCTCTTTCCACCATTCGTCTTTTTGAGCTGTTTGAAGAGGCAGGCCTTCCCAAGGGATGCGTCAACCTGGTCATGGGTCCCGGCTCTACCGTGGGAAATGAACTGGGAGAAAGCAAGGACGTAGACATGATCACCTTCACCGGCAGCACGGCAGTAGGTAAGTCTCTGATGAGAGCCGCTTCCAGCAACGTAAAGAAGATCGGTCTGGAGCTGGGCGGTAAGTCCCCCAACGTGATCTTCGCCGATGCAGATCTGGAAGGTGCCGTGGAATGGGCTATGATCGGTATCTTCTTTAACCAGGGCGAGGTTTGCTCCGCAGGCTCCCGTATCATCATCGAGGAGAGCATCAAGGATAAATTCGTAAAGCGTCTGGCAGAGAGAGCCAATGCCATCACCATCGGTGATCCCACCAAGAACCCGGATATGGGACCGCTGGTATCCGAGGCACATATGAATGATGTGCTGCGCTATATTGAAAAAGGCAAAGAAGAAGGAGCAACCTTAGTATGCGGCGGCGAGCGGTATACCGAGGGAGAGTGCGCAAAGGGCTACTACGTGCGTCCTACCATTTTCGATAACTGCACTTCCGATATGACCATCGTGCGTGAAGAGATCTTTGGGCCTGTGGTGACCATCCAGACCTTCCGCACCAAGGAAGAGGCGATTGCCCTGGCTAATGACACCGATTACGGCCTGGCAGGCGGCGTATTTACTTCCGATATAACCACCGCTATGACGGTGATCAAGGAGATCCGCGCCGGCATTACCTGGATCAACTGCTATAATCCCACCTTTAACGAGGCACCCTGGGGCGGCTATAAGCAGAGCGGCATAGGCCGTGAGCTGGGCATCCACGGACTGGAGGAGTACCAGGAAGTGAAGCAGATCAACCTGAATCTGACCCCCGGTCCTGTAGGCTGGTACGAGCACTAGGAGAAGGAATAGGAAAAATACATTCGTTGGACGTAGTTTCCTTCATTTACCTATTATATTTGTTCGTTTTTTCAGATTGATACAGCCGGAAGGCTGTCTCAAAATATACACTTTTACACACATCCCGGCAAAGACTGGGATGGGAGATTAAGGAGGAAGAAATGGAAGCAGGAGCATTACCGAAAATCATCACTGAGACTGTGCCGGGTCCTAAGGCCAAGGTCATCATCGACCGCAGAGCAGCAGCTGTGCCTAACGGCATTCGTTGCAACTATCCCTGCGTGATCAAAGAAGGCAAGGGCGCAGCTTTTGAAGACGTGGACGGCAATATCTTCCTGGACTGGATCGGCGGTGTCGGCGTATTAAATATCGGATACAGCCACCCGGAGATCGTGGAAGCAGTCAAGGCACAGGCAGATAAGTATTTCCACGCTATGCAGAACATCGTAGTACACGAGGGCTATGTAGAGCTGGCTGAGAAGATGAATGAGATCGTGCCGGTTCGCGGCGAAGAGCACAAGACTATGTTTGCCAACAGCGGTGCTGAGGCAGATGAGAATGCGGTAAAGATCGCCAGATCCTATACCAAGCGTCCCAATGTCATCGTATTTTCCGGCGCATTCCACGGCAGAACCCTGCTGACCATGGCCATGACCAGTAAAAAGGCTTATTCCATCGGCATGGGACCTTTCCCGGATGGTATTTACAGAGCACAGTTCCCTTACCTGTATCGTCGTCCGGAGCACATGAGCGAGGAAGAGGCTATTGCCTTCTACATCAAGTCCCTGGAGGATATCTTTGAGACCGCTACACCGCCGGAGTATACCGCAGCTATCGTGGTAGAGCCTGTACAGGGTGAGGGCGGCTTCATCCCGGCTCCTATCGAGTGGGTTAAGGCAGTTCGTGCTATCTGCGATAAGTACGGCATCCTGCTGGTAGCTGACGAAGTACAGACCGGCTTTGGCCGTTCCGGCAGAATCTTCGCTTCCGAGTACTGGAAAGAGGCAGGCTGCGCACCGGATATCATGACCAGCGCAAAGTCCATCGCTGCCGGCGTTCCGCTGTCTGCGATCACAGCCAGCAAGGAGATCATGGATGCAGTTACCCCCGGCACCATCGGCGGTACCTTCTCCGGAAACCCGTTAGCCTGCGCAGCAGCCCTGAAGGTCATCGAGATCATGCAGCGTGACAAGCTGCCGGAGAGAGCACTGGAGATCGCTGCAAAGTGCACCGCTGTATTCGAGAACTGGAAAGAAAAGTACGGCGTAGTAGGCGATGTCCGCGGCACCGGCGCTATGCTTGGTATTGAGTTCGTTAAGGATCAGAAGACCAAGGAGCCTGCAACAGAGCTGGTAGGATCCATCATCCGTGAGGCAGCACAGCGCGGCCTGCTGGTAGAGAATGCCGGCACCTACGGCAACGTGATTCGCTTCCTTTGCCCGCTGGTTGTTACCGACGAGCAGCTGGATGCAGGTATTGCCATCCTGGAAGAGGCATTGAAGGCCAGCCTGTAATAACATGTGTAAATGATAAAATGGTAGGAATACGGTAGAGATACGGTAAGAATGCGGTAGGAATACCATAAAAATCAGCCCTTTCTTTTCAAAAAAGTTTTTTTCGAAAAGAAAGGGCTATTTTTGTCGGATCGGATGCGATCAAGGTGCTTTCGGATCTTTTATGATCGAAAAACTTTACCGTAAAACACGTAAGCATTAAAGAGACTTCAAAGTCTCGATCTCAGCGGAGGTAAGGCGACGGCTTTCCCCTGCTTTTAATTCCTCGTCCAGCACAAGAGGGCCCATGGAGAGACGCTTTAAGTACAGCACTTCCTTGCCGACGGCCTGGAACATGCGCTTGATCTGATGGAATTTGCCTTCCCGGATGGTGACTTCCACGTCGGATCCCTCCGGCGCGGCAGAGAGGATTTTCAGCACGGCGGGAAGGGCGGTGAGGGATTCGTCTACTTGCAGACCCGCTGCAAAGCGGTCCACATCTTCCTGAGTGACCATGCCGGATACCCGGGCGAAATAGAGTTTGTCCACGTGCTTTTTGGGAGAGAGAAGACGGTGTGCCAGATCTCCGTCATTGGTGATCAGTAAAAGTCCTTCCGTATCCTTATCCAGACGCCCTACCGGAAACAGATCCTTTCTGGCGGGATCCTGCAGCAGATCGATGACGGTCTGCTGCCTTTTATCTTCGCTGGCGGAAATGACCCCGGCGGGCTTATGCAGCATGTAATAGACATATTGCTCATATTGTACGGGGCGGCCGTCGTAGGTGACGGCGTCTGAGGCCTGCAGCTGCAGACCGGGATCCCGCACCGGGACGCCGTTGACGGACACCCGGCCCTTGCGGATGTCTTTTTTCAGATCACTTCGGTTGCCTACATTCATATCGGCTAAAAATTTATCAAGACGCATGGCGGATCATCCTTCTTTAGTTTGTATGTTCATTGATGATTGGGAATATGGTAAATGCTGAACTGTAAATGACAGATCACTATGATGATTTAGTGTTGTCCGGTGCATCACGTTTTGCGTTACGCTATCGATCCGAACACCTGTAAACTGCAGCATAACATTATAGCAAATCCCCGACTGTACAGTAAAGGCAGTTGCCTTTATAATGGTTACAGACAAAATATCAGTTACAGTAGCCGGACACTTATTCACTTATTGTCCGGCAGCGTAAGAACATGATCTGGGAGTGAGCAGGCTTCTTTTGCGAAACAAAACTTTAAATGAGCCTGTGAATTGTTACCGGAACGAGGTGCGAGTGAACAGTAACAAACGACTTTAGGTAAGGAGGATCGTAGCGTGGAAGAAAAGACTTTTAAATTAATGAATGGCGGCGGCATATTGGATATTACAGTGGGCATCGTGGTGATGGTGACGGGCATTGCTGCCGGGGTACTGCTGATCGTAAACGGTGCCAGAATGCTGGCCCATAAGAAGAATCTGATCTTTTAATTGGAAAAGCCGGGAAAAATAAAAAGAGTAAGAGAAAATAAAAGAAGGGCAAGAGAAAGAGATAGATAACAAGAGAGGATCAGGTGCCTCGATATGTGGGGCTGATCCTCTCTTGTTGTTTTATGTCTTTTGTGTCATATGCAAAATAACACCGCCGGAAAGTGCCAGCCTCTGCAGGCACTTCCCGGCGGTGTTTGCAAAATATCTATTTTACGGAGGAGATATTTTTAAGACAAGAATAACGTATAAGCGATGGTTTCGTTCTACGGGAAGATGCCCTTGAGCTCTTCTGCGTAGACGAGGCGGCGCAGGGCCACGATATAGGCAGCCATGCGGTAGGTGCAGCCGCACTCTTCCTGAACAGCCTTCAGATCAGCGAAGGATCTGGTCATCAGCTTCTCCAGCATTTCGTTGACGTGGTCTCTCTCCCAATCCAGCTCCTGGATGTTCTGTACCCATTCAAAGTAGGAGACGATAACGCCGCCGCCGTTTGCATAGATATCGGGAATCAGGGTGATGCCTCTCTTTTCCAGGATCTCGTCGGCTTCCTCGGTAGTAGGGCCGTTGGCAGCCTCTACGATGTAGGAGCAATTCAGAAGAGGTGCGATCTCGGCAGTGATCTGGTTCTCCATTGCGGCAGGTACAAGGACGTCGCACTTGCAGGTCAGCAGTTCTTCATTGGTGATGTGGGATACGCCGGGGGCGTCATAATCCTTCAGCAGTGCGCCCTTGACAGCCAGGAATGCGGAGATAGCTTCGATATCCAGACCTTTCGGGTTGTAAATACCGCCGGAAACATCGCTGACAGCCACTACCTTGACACCGCGGTGATAGAAAATGCGGGCGGCGTTGCTGCCTACATTACCCATACCCTGAATGGCAACGGTGGTGCCGGCCAGTTCCTTGCCTTCTGCCTTCAGAAGCAGCTTGGTGCTGATGACCACGCCGCGGCCGGTGGCGGAATTACGGCCTCTGGAGCCGCCCAGTTCTACCGGCTTACCGGTGACCACGCCCGGGCAAGGCTTGCCCTGCAGCTGGCTGTAGGTATCCAGCACCCATGCCATGGTCTGGGCATTGGTGTTAACATCCGGTGCGGGGATATCCGTATCTGCACCGATGATAGGAGCAATGGCGAAGGTATAGCGACGGGTCAGGCGACGAAGCTCACCCTGAGAGAGGGTGGAGGGATCTACCTGAATACCGCCCTTGGCGCCGCCGTAAGGGATGTTGGCTACTGCGCACTTCAGAGACATCCAGGTGGCCAGTGCCTTGACCTCATTTAGATCACAATTCTGATGGAAACGAATGCCGCCCTTGAAGGGGCCACGGATATTGGAATGCTGGACACGGTAGCCCTCGAAGACGCGGACGGTGCCGTCATCCATTTCAACCGGCAGGTATACCTTGGTTTCCCGCTGGGGATTTTTCAGGATATCAAACATAGTTCTGCTGATGTGGCCAATCTCCATGGCCTTATCCATTGTATCGATTACATTCTGATACGGATCGTATTTTTTACTGCTGACAGACATTGCTGTTCTCCTTTCCAAGTCCTGCGCGCTTAACTTGGTTTGCATCTTAAAACTGCCGCAAAACAAAGTCAACGAGTTGAAGCAAAAAGCGTGAAAATAAAAATAATTCGGCAAAAAACCTTTTTTATAAAATAAATCGGCCGGAAAACTTTATTTTTTTAAGCAAAATGCATTGGAAGCCGCGGCGAGGCGTTGACAGACGAATGTGGAAAAATTATAGTAATGATGGTGATGAACCGTTGCCGACGGCTTTGGAAAAAAGACTGAGGTATAATGAAGTTCAGGCAATGACTATCAGGACAGCGCCAAAGGTTGCCGTGGTCAATAGCCCTTACGGCGACGCTGATAGTGGAAAACGGGTAAATGTAAAAACCGGAAAACAGAAGAGAAGAATAAATTGACTGCAAAGACGCAGATTTCGAAAGAAATCTGCGTCTTTTTATTGCCTTGTTCTTTGAGCACATCGGAGAATTCGCCTACGCGAAATTCTCCTCGTGATGCCACAGCTTGCTGCGGCACAGAGAGGTAAATCATGATCAAGAATAGAAGAGAACTGGATGAGATCGATACACAGCTGATCAATCTGCTGCAAAAGCACGGCCGGGCGCAGTTGAAGGAGCTTTCGGCAGAAGTGAAGCTCTCGCCGCCTGCCACAGCCAGCCGGATCAGACAGTTGGAAAATGAAGGGATCATTGAAGGATACCAGGCCCAGATCAATCCTACGGCACTGGGATTGGACACGAAGGCGTTCATCCTGCTGGAGGTAAAACCGGAGCAGAAAAAGGAATTCTATCCTTATATCAGAAAATGCAGGAATGTGACGGAATGCAGCTGTGTGACGGGGGAGTATTCCATGCTTTTGGAAGTGTACTTCCTCAATACCATGGAACTGGATCAGTTCATCGGAGAACTGCAGCATTTTGGCAGGACGAAGACGCTGATCGTATTCTCCACATCCGTAGAGCATCGGGGCGTGGAGCTGCCGGAGGAAACCACGGCCTGAATATGCCGCTTTGGTGTCGGCCAAGCGGCAGGGAAAAGAGGACGTCTGTTCGCAGAACAAGGATCCAAGTGGCCGATCCCCGTCAAAACGGCAATAAAATCTGTCCTGAAAGCAGAAAAAGAGGGGATTGCGGGAAGACGGCGATAGTATATAATGATAGCGTGAATTGATGAATAAAGCCGCAGACAAGCTGCGGCATAAAGAGGCAAGTTTGAAAGAAATGCTTGATAGCATTTCTTTCAAACAGCACTGATGGCGTTTGCGCCATCAGTGCCGGATCGCATCGGAGAATTCGCCTACGCGAAATTCTCCTCGCGCTGCCACAGACAAGCTGTGGCATAAAGAGGTAAACATGAGCAAAAAAGCGGCCGTTTTTGATATGGATGGAACCATCCTCAATACCCTGGAGGATCTAAAGGATACATTAAATTATGCCTTGCAGCAGGCGGGGTATGAGACTCATACTTTAGAAGAAGTGCGCAGCTATGTGGGCAACGGGATCCGACGTATGATCGAGTGTGCGGTGCCGGAGGGAACCGGGGCAGAGGAATGCGACCGGGTGCAGGAATTTTTTATGCCTTACTATCAGCAGCACTGCGCGGATAAGACCTGTGCGTACCCGGGCATCACGGAGTTGCTGCAGCATTTTCGGGCAGAGGGCATCCTGACGGCGGTTGTGTCCAATAAGGCGGACAGCGCCGTGCAGGATCTGGTAGAGGTATATTTCAAGGGCCTTTTTGATGTTGCGGTAGGCGAGCAGGCAGGGATCCGAAAGAAGCCGGCACCGGATATGGTGGAGAAAGCGTTGGATGCCCTGGGAGTAAAGAAGGAAGAAGCAGTCTACATCGGCGATTCCGAGGTGGATATGGCTACGGCGGAGAATGCAGGCCTGGACAGGATCATTGTGGCCTGGGGATTCCGGGACAAGGCCTTCCTGAAGGAAAGAGGCGCGGAGCGCATTGCAGACGATGCCGGAGAGGTCTATTCTTATTTTCAGGCGTTGTGATCAGGGATAGAATGCCGGTTACAGGATAGTTATATAGATGCGGGATATGCATTATGTCATCGGATAGCTTGGCATGAATCCATTGCTTGGATGATGGATGTACAGTGATGAATATGGCGGTGTACAGTAGGAAGGAAGCACCGGTTGCCATTCGGCAGAAAACAAACAGGATAGAGAAGGATCAACGACAGATCAGGAAAAAAGAAACGCCGGACAGCGTTTCTTTTTGTACGAAATAAAGAAAGTTAAGCAACGGCAGTGTTTGCGTCGTTGTTTTTAATGGAAAGAGGGGAGAATACATGGCCTGGATCACAGAGAATATCGACATTACGCAAGAGAAGGATCTATCCTGCGGGGCAAAGGCGATTCTGCGCCGCAAGGAGGGAAGACAGTTTAAGGCCGGCGGTCCTTGGATCTATGACAATGAGATCGATCGCGTGGAAGGGGATTACCGGGATGGAGATATCCTGGAATTGACCGATTATGACGGCTTCTTTCTGGGATACGGGTTTATCAATTCCCACTCCAAGATCCGTATCCGCATGCTGACCAGACATACGACGCAGAAGGTGACAGCTGCCTTTCTGGCCGGAAGAGTGCGGGCAGCCTGGGAATACCGCAAGAAGATCATCGACACGTCCAGCTGCCGGGTGATCTTCGGAGAGGCGGATTTTCTGCCCGGTCTGACAGTGGATAAGTATGAGGATGTGCTGGTGGTGGAGTCCCTGGCACTGGGTATAGAGAGAGTAAAGCCTATCCTGCTGCGGGCGCTGGTGGAGGTACTGGCCCAGGATGGCATCACCGTGAGAGGCATTTATGAGCGCAGTGATGCCAAGGTGCGGGAAAAGGAAGGCATGGAACGCTTCTGTGGCTTTTTGAGTAATCCTTTTGATACGAAGGTTTCCATTGTGGAAAATGGAGTTCACTATTACGTAGACGTGGAAAACGGCCAGAAGACCGGCTTTTTCCTGGATCAGAAGGAGAACCGCCGGGCGGTGCACAAGATCTGCAGGGATGCCGCAGTATTGGACTGCTTTACCCATACCGGATCCTTTGCCCTGAATGCGGCAGTGGCGGGGGCAGCCCACGTGACGGCTGTGGATGCCTCAGATCTGGCTATAGAACAGGCTAAGGAAAATGCAGCCCTCAATCAGGTGCAGGAGCGCATGGATTTTGTGTGCGCGGATGTTTTTGAACTGCTTCCCCAGCTGGAAAAAGAAGGAAAAAGCTACGATGTGGTGATCCTGGATCCCCCTGCTTTTACCAAATCCAGAAACTCCATTAAGGCTGCGGCCAGGGGTTATCGGGAGATCAACCGCCGGGGTATGGCGCTGGTGAAAAACGGCGGTTTCCTGGCCACCTGCTCCTGCTCTCATTTTATGGATCCGGAGCTTTTCGCAAAGACCATTGCAGAAGCGGCCAAGGATGCCCATGTACGGCTGCGGCAGGTGGAATTCCGCACCCAGGCACCGGATCATCCCATTCTCTGGGCTTCAGAGGAGTCCTATTATCTGAAGTTTTACATTTTCCAGGTGGTGCGGGACGAGAATTAGTGTAAAGAGGTAACTATGAAACTGTACTTGCTCCGTCACGGTGAGACGGATATCAATAAAATGGGCGGCCGTTTTCAGGGGCAGATCGAAGTCCCTTTAAATGCAGAGGGCGAGAGACAGGCATTGGCGGCGGGAGAAGAGTTTCGCAAAAGAGGGATCACCTTCGACAAGGTCTATGCCAGTCCCCAGGGGCGGGCTATGCGCACCGCAGAACTGGCAGCCGGAGTTTCACGGGATGAAATCATTACGGATGACAGACTCAAGGAGCAGAATTTCGGAGCACTGGAGGGAGAGACCTGGGATCATATGGAACCCTCCCGTTTTCATGCCCTGATGTTTGATGCAGTGAACTATGTACCGCCCCAGGGAGCGGAGAGCGTGCTGCATCTGGTGCAGCGCACATCGACTTTTCTGACAGAGATCTGCCGGGAGAAGCCGGCGGAGAGTATCCTGATAGCGGCTCACGGCGGCTCCATGCGGGCCTTGCTGGTGAACATCCATGCCATGGATCTGGGAGTCTTTTGGATGAAAAAGCTGGGAAACTGCGCCTGGTATGAGCTGACATTGGATGCCCAGGGACGGCTGCAGGTAACGGATTCATTTGCCGGCTATGTGCCGGAGAATAACGACAGCAAGATCCTTGGCGCGGAAAGAGTGGATTAGATCTGATCGCAGATCAGATGGAAGATTGCCGGGCAGATCGGAGATTCTTATTTTTTTGCACAGCTATTTGTGCCGCAGGCGTCACAAATAGCCCTGATCTCAAAGTCAGATTAAAATCTGACTTTAGGATTCGGATTCCTGCGGCGCAAAGCGCCTGTGAAATGGAGATTAGTATGGAACAGGATATGACACAGGGGAAACCCATTTCTATTATTTTGAAATTCACATTGCCCTTGATCATCGGCAATATATTCCAGCAATTCTATAATATGGCGGATACCATTATCGTCGGTCGATTTGTGGGAGCGGGAGCATTGGCGGCCGTAGGCTCCACCGGTACGATCATGTTCCTGCTGACGGGATTGTCCCAGGGACTGACGGCGGGATTCAGCGTCCTGACCTCCCAGCGCTACGGGGCAAAGGATGAGGAACATGTGCGAAGAAGCGTAGCCAACGGCATCCTTCTTTCGCTGTTGGCGGCGGTGATCCTGACGACCTTCAGTGTGCTGATCATGCGGCCGCTTCTGCAGCTGATGAATACGCCGGCGGATATTTATGATGATGCCTACAGCTACATTATCATTATCAGTATCGGACTGATCACCAATGTGTTTTATAACCTGTTTTCCGCGTTCCTCCGGTCGGTGGGCAACAGCAAGGTGCCGTTGTTCTTTCTGGTCTTTTCGGCCTGCGTGAATATTGTGCTGGATCTGGTATTCATCATTAATTTTCATATGGGAACAGCGGGGGCGGCGGTGGCCACGAACCTGTCCCAGGGAATTTCTGCGGTGCTGTGTCTTATCTATATTTATAAGAAGGTGCCGGTACTGACACCGGCGGCCAGACACTGGCGTCTGAACGGCAAAGATACGAAGCATCAGCTGTCCATGGGCATCCCTATGGCCCTGCAGTTCGCGATTACGGCCTCCGGCACCATGATCATGCAGGCGGCGGTCAATCTCTTTGGTTCTACCGCAGTGGCGGCATTTACCGCTGCCGGCAAGGTGGAAAATCTGGTGACCCAGGGAATGATGGCTATGGGACAGACCATGGCCAGCTACGGCGGACAGAATTACGGAAAAGGGGATTACAAGCGGCTGAAAGAGGGTGTGCGCTCTGCGGTGCTGATCAGCTGTATCTATGCCCTTATTGCAGCGGTACTGGTGGTCGTGCTGTTAAAGCCGGGACTGATGCTGTTTTTCTCCGGAGATGTGGATATCAATGAGATGATGCCCTGGGCACGGACCTATATTGTAATGGCCGTGTTCTTCTATGTGCCTCTGAGCATGATCTTTATATTCCGAAATATCATGCAGGGCTGCGGCTTTGGATTCCTGCCTATGATGGGCGGCGTGGTGGAACTGTTCGCCCGTATGATCACGGCTGCGGCGGCAATGTATTTCGTAAGTTACCCCCTTGCCTGCTTCTGTGATCCCATGGCCTGGCTGTCGGCAGGTATTTTTACCGGCGTCTCCTGGCTGTTCGTGTCTAAGAAAATTGAGAAAAAATTAAGGCCGGCAGAATCGTAATGCACCGGAGCACTGTACAGACACCGCTGACAGGACCCGCCTGGTTGGAGCGTGAACAGTAGCAAAAGATTTTTACAGTTTACAGGTATTTGGATCGATAGCAGAATGCAAATCGTAATGCGCCGGGGCGCGGCAGAATGGCTCGCATCCTTTGCGCTGCGCGCCAGTTTTGCTTGATCTGCATCGAAGCCGCAGGATGGTATCGGGCACGCTTTCAGAGCGGGCCCGATAGAACCGAAATGTTCGAGCATCCCCGCATCAGGCGGGGATGCGGGTTCGGGCCGTGCCGTCCGCAGGCGAGAGGCAGATCAAAAGCAAAACGGTGCAAAGTGCAAGGTGCGGGACATCTGCCGCGTTCCGGTGCATGGCCGGGTAACACCAATTATCATAGTAGCCGTACATACAGAAAATGCTTGACACACAGGTCGGAATTTTGTATTATATAACGTGTCGCAAATGAGGCACAGTAAATCGAAGCGTGGCTCAGCTTGGTAGAGCGCTGCGTTCGGGACGCAGAGGTCGCGTGTTCGAATCACGTCGCTTCGACGAATGAGAAGTCTCCTGTAGGATTCCTGCAGGAGATTTTTTTATGCTCTTTTGCATTTGCTGCTTAGATGCCTTCGATAGGAACTACTGCCAGGCCGGAGCGTGGGCAGTAACCTTTTGCAACAACATACCATGATTGCCAAACAAAACGACATAGAATGGGAATTTTGTATATAATATACTTTGAGTAACATATGCAGTGGATCGCAGACAAGCTGCGGCATGGATGGGGCAAAGAAAGGTGGAAAAAGGCAAACATGAGTATTTGTTACGATGAGACACAAAGAATCTTTAAGCTGGATACCAACAATACGACATATATGATAGGCATCACGCCGGACGGCTATGTGGGGCATCTTTATTATGGAAAGAAGCTGCGTCATCCCTGCGGCTCCTATTGCATGCGCACCAACGAGGTGCCCTTTACCCCTGCGGTCTTAAAGAGAGAAAAAGCCGGATTTCTGGATGTATTTCCTATGGAATATCCTACCGGCGGTGTGGGGGATTATCGCAGAAGCTGTCTGGACGTGCGCAATGTCCAGGGGCAGAACGGTGTAGAATTATCTTATACGGATCATACCATAACCAAGGGTAAGCCCGCCCTGGAGGGCCTGCCGGCATCTTTTGGCAAAGAGGAGGAAGTAGATACCCTTTGCCTGGTTTTAGAGGATAAGGTTCTCTCCCTGCGAGTCATGCTTTTATATTCGGTCTTTGCCAAAGAGGATGTGATCACCCGCAGTGCCCGGATCGAGAACAGGGGAGAGACGCCGCTGCTGATCGATAAGGCTTACAGCGCCTGCCTGGATATGGATAACCGTCACTTTGAGATGATCACGCTGACAGGAGCCTGGGCCAGAGAGAGAAGGATCCGGCGGGAGAAGGTGCACTTCGGCACCCAGGCGGTTTCTTCCATCCGGGGAAAGTCCAGCCATCAGGAGCATCCTTTTATGGCACTGGTGACACCGGAGACCACCCAGGATGCGGGAGAAGTCTATGCCATGCACTTCGTTTACTCCGGCAATTTCAGGGCCCAGACAGAGCGCACGCCTCACAATACGGTGCGCATGAGCATGGGTATCAACGAGGAGTATTTCAGCTGGAAATTAGAGGGGGGAGAGCACTTCCAGACACCGGAGACGGTGATGGTCTACTCCGCCGGCGGACTGACGGGGATGACCCATTGCTTCCACGATTTTTACAGAGATCATCTGATCCGCAGCCCTTACCTGCACCAGCCTCGCCCGATCCTGATCAATAACTGGGAGGCTACTTATTTCGATTTCGACACGGATAAGCTTCTGGCCATTGCGGCGGAGGCCAAAAAGGCCGGCATCGAGATGCTGGTCATGGATGACGGGTGGTTCGGACATCGCAACAGCGATAATTCTTCTCTGGGAGACTGGTATGTTAATGAAGAAAAGCTACAGGGCGGCCTTCCCCATCTGGTAGAAGAGGTGAAAAAGCTGGGCCTTAAGTTCGGCATCTGGTTCGAGCCGGAGATGATCTCCCCGGATTCCGAGCTGTATAAAGAGCATCCGGACTGGGCATTGCAGCTGCAGGACCGGGAACCTGCCCAGAGCAGAGAGCAGTATGTGCTGGATCTGTCCCGGAAAGAAGTACGGGATCATGTGTATGACAAGGTGGCAAAGATCCTGCACAGCGCTCCCATCGACTATGTGAAGTGGGATATGAACAGAGAGCTGTGTGATGTGGGTAATGCCATCCTGCCCGGGGATCAGCAGCAGGAGCTGTTTCACCGGTTTGTGCTGGGGGTCTATGATCTGCAGGAGCGACTGGTACAGGAATTCCCGGAGCTTTTACTGGAAAACTGTTCCGGCGGCGGCGCACGTTTTGATCCCGGTATGCTCTATTACAGCCCGCAGATCTGGTGCTCGGATAATAACGATGCCATAGAGCGGCTGCGGATCCAGGAGGGTACTGCACTGTGTTATCCGCTTTCCACTATGGGCGCCCATATCGGTGACGTACCTTACGGTATGGTAGGCAGAACGACTTCCATGGCTACCAGAGCAGCGGTGGCACTGGCAGGTACCTTTGGTTATGAGCTGGATATTACCAAGCTGCCCCAGGAAGAAAAGGCACAGATCCCGGGACAGGTGGAGCTTTATCACCGCTATCATGAGCTGGTGGCAGAGGGTGATTACTATCGGCTGCATTCCTGGGACGGCGAGGAGACCTATGACTGCTACATGGTAGTTTCCAAGGATCAGAAAGAGGCGTTGGTCACCTACGTGCAGGTGTTGGCAAAGTCCACGGCCCGGAGCCTGATGATCGGCCTGCGGGGCCTGTGCAGTGATGCCCGCTACAGCGTGGAGCCGGTGGCGCTGACACCGGAAGCGGCCGCTGCCGGGAAGCCGGAGGACGTGCTGCAAATGTACGGCGATGAGCTGATGCAGTGCGGTCTGCAGGTGCGCAATGAGCCCGGTGATTTCGCAGCCCGGCTGTATTATTTAAAGGGTTAGGCAAGAAATCCTGCAAACTTTAGTTTGGAGGATGAAAGCCCTGTGAGGCGGTTCTAAAACCGCCTCTCTATGTGTAAAATCTTTATAAAAAATGGAGAATTTTGCACATGGGAGATTGGAAATCAGTAAATCACAGTAAATATCTGTTGCAGTATCATCTTATTTTGGTATGTAAATATCGAAAACGGTTATTATCTGGGAACAATATATCATCAGATATAAAGAAGTTATCTATAGATATTTGCTCACGCCATGATGTTATTATAAGATATATGGAGACGGACAAAGACCATATACATTATATGATAGAAACTGAGCCTACTGTAAGATTATCGGACTTTGTGAGAACTCTGAAATCTTATACTACATTCCATATTTGGAAGAAACATCCAAATTATCTAAGCAAATGTTTTTGGAAAGAGAAGACATTTTGGACTGATGGATATTTTGTCTGTTCAGTAGGCAATGTAAGTGAAGAAACGCTTCGAAGATACATAGAAAATCAAGGATAGATAATGATACAAAAACGA
>CAVBJS010000014.1:0-43103 GCA_963596015.1 Bacteroidaceae bacterium | reverse complement strand
TTCGCGCAGGCGAATTCTCCGATGCGATCCGCACCTATGACGTTTACGGCATAGGGGCGCAGCTTGTCTGCGGCATTACTTCCAATATCCCGGACTCATGGTGCAGCGCAGGATCCACTTCTTTGAAAGCTTTTCATATTTCTTTCCCATTCTGTATCCTATCAGTCTGGCACCGCAGCCTGTTACAAAACCCGGGATCTCTCCGATGGCGTGCTCTTTTATCAGCATTTTGATCACCGTCTTTACGTATTGCACACCTTCTCCCTCTGAAGAGGCCGCCTGAAAGATCTCCGGATGCTGTGCCTGAGATACGCCCAGGTCAAAATTCCTGTGAAACTGCTGCATAGCCGTATAATTATGAGAGTGGATCACCCTGGCCCCTGCCTGATAAGCGCTGTGATATCCTGCCTGCAGGGCTGTCCCGGCGTAGATCATATCCTCATTAAAGATTGCCGGATCCACAAAGCCCCCCAGCTTGTCAAAAACTGATTTTTTATACAATGCACATACATTGGAGCAAAAGTAGGTCTTGATCCCCAATGTCTCAAAATCCTTCTGGCTCTTTGTCCTGGACTGGGCCGGATAATTAAAAGATCTGGTAAGCCGCTCTGTCACCCCTGCATTTTTCTCCGGCAGCTGTCTGGCATAGGTCACCGCCATCTGCTCATCCACAGCAAAAGGAGAAAGCAGTTCACTGATCAGTTCCCGGTCAAAGGGCAGGGCATCCTGGGTCATCAGCAGCACATAGTCCGCCCCCTCTGCCAGCTGCATGCCCAGATTTCTGGCAAAGCCATGGTTAAATTTCTCTTTCGAAATATGCCGTACCTGCACCTGGGGATACCGGTCCGCAAAGCTCTCCGGATCCATGCCCTGCTTCGCCAGTGCCATCAGAAATCCGTCTTCCTCTGTATTGATCAGATAAATGCGGCGCAGGGGCACTGTCTGCTTCTGCAGCATGGACAGGAGGGAAAGCAACCTCTCTGTGGGATAGTAGGTGGGAATAACGGCATCTATATTATGCATCTTTCACTTCCTTTGATTCTGACTTCTGATCCTATCTGTGCTGATAATAGCGGAATCATATTGCTACTGTTCGGGCCCTAGCCAGGTGGCAGGGTGGCAGAGTATATCCAGGACCCGCCGCCCGGCTGGCATCCGAACAGCAACCATTGCATTTTTATACACTACTACCCATTATCGCACAAAGAGCCAGGCTTTTACAGCCTGGCTCTCGTATTTCCGTTTTTATTTTCTCTGTATCGTTACTTTTCACTGTATCGTTACTTTTCACTGTATCCGTTACTTTTCATCCGGATCAAAGCCCTGCGGTGTCGCCGGCGATACGGTCACTGTAGCTCTGTACCTCGGAGGATACCTGGTAACTGTCATCATTAAAGAGGAAGTGATGCAGCCATTCCACGTTAGATGCAAGATCCCTAGGCGCTACGATACTGCCGGTGGCACCCAGTGTACCGGTGGTACGAAGATCTGCCTGGGGGAATCCATCCTCACCGGTGATCTGGTACTTACCGATATTGCTCAACATATCGGTGATCTCTTCCAGTGTCAGTGATGTATATACCTCACTGGCTGTATCATTGGCGATCTGGATCAACGTACTTACGCTGGCCTGCTTTGCCTTGTCCATGACCGCCTGCAGTACCTCTCTTTGACGCTCTGCACGCTTAAAGTCATCACCGGAGGTATAACGGATACGGCAATAAGCTGTCGCCTGCAGACCATCCAGATGCTGCAGTCCGGTGGTGGTCACCGCGTTGTAGCTGCTCATACCCAACTGCTCATACATGGAGATCTGATAGTTATTGATATGCTGCAGCTCTGCATCGTCCACGTCGATCTCCACGCCGCCCAGATCATTGATCACGTCTGTCAGACCGCCGAAACCGATGGTAACAAAGTCTGTGATGTTCATATCCAGGTTCTGATTCAGCATGCTGATGGCCTGCTCCGGGCCGCCCTTTGCATAGGCTGCATTACATTTATTGTAAGAATCATTGCCCAGATTCAGATAGGTATCACGATATACGGAAACCAGCTTGATATCTCCTGTATCCTCATTAATGGAGGCGATCATGATGGTATCGGAACGGGTATTCTGCTTTAAGTCACCCTGTGTGGAGTCTACACCGAAAAGAGCGATGTTCTTATATCCCTTCATGGTACCGGTCTCGGTCTCTTCCACAACCTGGTCGCTGATGGTCTCCTGGATCTTCTCTTCGGGAATATCCATACGGCCGCCATCGCTGCCGCCTACCTTGGTGAGGATGGATGTACCAAACAGGGCTACCAGACCGATCAGTACCACTACTACCAGTACAGCGGTTATGATAACAGGCAGAAAGCTCTTTTTCTGCTGATGGCCGCCCCGGCCACCGCCGCGGCTGTTATGGCTTGCCCTGGCACCTGCTCCGTTGCCCCGGCCGCCGCTTTTTCTGCCGCCGCGTCTGGTGTCTGCATAATCCTCTTCGTAATCGGCATATTCATACCGGTCATCTTCATCGTAGGAAGCGCTGCGACGACTGTTTCCTCTCCTGCCGCGGGGCTGTTCATAGTAGTCATCCTCGTAAACATCCTGCGCATAGCCATCATCATAGCCGTCATCGTAACCATCACTATAGCCGTCGTCCCCATAATAATCATCATAGGATATGTCGCGGCTCTGTGTATCGTAATCATCATATCGATCATCGTATCGGCGATCTCTGGACATCTTGTCTATATCCTCCGCATAAATATGCCGACCCGTCTCGTCGGCTCCTGGTTCATTTTTTTATTTTCAAGATAGCAACAAGGTTCATTTTCTCACAAACAATGCCTGAAAACAAGCCTAGTAAGCGTTTTTGTTGATAAATCCCTTGAAAATCGTAAGAAACAGGATCTTTATATCAAAGCCAAGGCTCCAGTTCTCTATATAGTATAGATCATATTCGATCCGCTTGCGGATCGAAGTGTCGCCTCGATAGCCATTGATCTGAGCCCATCCAGTGATGCCGGGACGCACCTGGTGCTTTACCATATAGCGGGGGATCTCTTCCTTGAATTTCTCCACAAACTGGGGACGCTCCGGCCTGGGGCCTACCAGACTCATCTGTCCCATCAACACGTTAAAAAACTGGGGCATCTCGTCGATACTCGTGCGCCGCAAAAGACTGCCGAACTTCGTCACTCTGGAATCCCCTTTCGTGGTCCAGCCCTTCTTTTCCTCTGCATCCGTCTGTACCTTCATGGTGCGGAACTTATACATGGTAAAGGGCTTGCTGTGAAGGCCGATCCGGGTCTGTTTATAGATCAGGGGTCCCTTGCTGGAACACTTGGTGCCGATGGCGGCAAAGAGCATCAGAGGAGAAAAAATAACGATCGCCACCAGAGCCCCTATGATATCCAGCACTCTCTTACAGAAAGCATTCAAGGTATTGGTCAAAGGCACATAGCGGATATTGATCACCGGCAGTCCCAACACATCCTCTGTATAGGGATTACTGGGAAACAGGGAACTGTAATCCGGTATGAACTTGGTATGCACACCGGATTTTTCACACATGCCTACGATCTTTTCCAGATCATCATAGTCATTGAGGGCCAGGGTGATGGCGATCTCATCCAGCTTATTTTCCGGCAGGATGTAGGTGAGATTATCGATCATGCCCAGGACTTTGATCCCCCGGTAGGTGGTCCCTCTGGGAATATGGTCATCCAGAATGCCGTGGATCACATAGCCCCACTGGCCGTTGGCCAGGATCCGGTCTATATAGGCCTCTGCCGCCCGGGAATAGCCGATCAGCAGTACATGCTTCAGGTTGTTTCCCTTTCGCCGGAAGTGGTAGAGCACCTTTCGGATCCAGTAGCGGTACAGGGAGGTCAGGATGGTATTCATCACGTAGAAAATACCGATGAAAGCTCTGGAAAAATCTCCCAGTCCCATCATGAAGAATACCACCATCAGCAGCACGATGCCGATGGTATTGGACCTGACGATCTCCGTAAACTCATTGCGGATGCGGGTCGCACGCTTAGGGTTGTACAGATTATCTGCGGAGTAGAGCACCAAATACAGCGGCACGATAAAATAGAGCATGCTGAAATACGTCCGGGCCGAATAAGCGGTGATACCGGGCGTGGTGCTGGCCATAGGGGTCATGAACTTAATATACCAGGACAGCAGATAGCTGATGATGACGACAGCGCCGTCCATCACTACATGCAGCCTGTTAAAATACACTTGGTTATCCTTGATCATACGATAGCAGCAGCCTTTCTATGGGTTACTGTTCCGTTTCCCGCCGTGCGGCAGGTCCTGCCGGAGGTTGTCCGGCGTCTGAACAGCAACTTCTATGGTCCTGTCAGCTAAGGCGCTTAAAGCAATTTATCCACAGAGCCAATTGAATCCTGATATAAAAGGGAAGGCGAAGCACGGAAAAAGGTACCCGCTGCCCCAGATAAAGGGGATGCACCGGAATGTCTTCCTCTCCTTTTCTCTCGATGGCGGCCTCCTCCCAAATGGTTCCTCTGGGCATCAACTGACCGTTTTCCTTGGCAAGGAGGGCCTCCTTGGCCCGCATGCAAAGGATCTCGCCCCTTCGAATGCCTTTTTCGTAGGCCTCTCCCAGCCCTTTCTTTGTAAAATACTTTCTCTTAATGGACACCCCCAGTGCGATCAGGGGCTTATTCAACTGATACTGGAAGCCGGGCAGGTTCTTATACAGCAGGTAACGGTTGTTGCCTGCTGTCATCTCTTCCTTGAAGGGATTGTGCACAGCGCCGCTGGAGGCACTGCCTGCGTGATAGACGATAGCCTTTGGCTCATACTGATTCCTGAATCCATAGGCCATGGCCCGCCATCCGATATCCACATCCTCCAGATAGCAGAAGTGCCGCTCGTCAAAGTAGCCGATGGTATCAAAAACCTTCCTGCGGTAGATAGCAGCCCCTGCACAGGCAGAGAACACGTAGGCAGGGGTGTTATATTCCTTGCCGGAATGAGCCTTGCCTCTGGCAAACGCCCAGCCTAATGCACAGTAGAGATCACCCGCATCGTCGATGACGCTCGGGTCCTTCATAGACAACATCTTTGCCCCCACGCTGAAGGCATGTCTGCTCTGGACAATGGCCTCATACAGATACCGGACACACTCCGGCTCCACACGGGTGTCATTATTAAGCAGCATCACATACTTAGTCTTTGTAATATGCAGACCGCTGTTTACTGCATGACAAAAGCCGGTATTGACCCGCAGGCGCAGCAGCCTCACCTGAGGATACCGCTCTTTGATCAATTCATAACTGCCGTCTGTGGAGGCATTGTCCACCACAATGATGCCCGGCACATAGGAGCCCGCCAGAAGAGAATCCAGGCAGTCTGCGATATAGGCCATGCCATTATAATTAGGGATCACCACTGTGATCTTATGTTCCATGGATTTTGACATAGAATCCCCATTTCTGAACTGTAATTTTTATTTAACCACACAGACCATCCTGGGATCCCATACCACCCGGTATCCCAGCTGTCTTGCCTGCCGGCAGAACAGGATGGACAACTCCTTAAGTCCGCTGCCGTTTTGCATTACATGGGTGTCATAGGAGACACCGAATACGCTTTCATACAAGGCATAAAGCTCCGGCCGGATCTGCATACAGCGCACATCCACCGCCGCCGCATCCTGCATGGTATCTGCCCGGTGCATAGGCCCGCTCTCCATCTCATGCATACCGAGAAAAAGGCCGTTGCCCTGCTCATCGTAAAGGCCGCCCACGATCCTTCTGTGACTGTTCAGCACCTTGCCCCCTACCACGCCTACGTCGCTTCTGGCCTGGAAGATATCGGGCAGATATGTGACATCGTAAAAGCCCCTGTGTTTGGAATGTTCTACTTTTGCCTGAATATGGCAGGTACTGAAATAATCTTCCAGCGCTGCCTTCCCTGCCTCATAGGCGTAATCCTTACTGCCGGGATTGCCGGCCGTAGAGCCCCGGTGGGTTCTCCAGTGATACAGCACCTTCGGCACATGGACGATCTCCGACTTGGGCGCCCGCAGCATCAGATCATAGTCCTGGGCACCGTCGTAGGCGCTGCGCAGCCCCAAGGCCAGGAAAAGTTCTCTTTTCATGACCAGCAGATGGCAGATGTAATTATTGGCCTGAAAATAATCCAGATTAAAATCCGGTTTAAAGTTGGGTTCGAAAAATTCTCTGGCAGCCCCGTCACATTTATCCTCATCGGTATAAACGATCTCTGCCCCTGTCTTTATGATAGCCGAGGCCACCTCAAAAAGAGCATCCGGTGTCAGCAGATCATCGTGATCGAGAAAGGCGATATATTCCCCCCTTGCAAGAGCTGCGGTTGCATTGGTATTGGCTGAGATCCCCTCATTGGAGGCCAGTCGGTGATACCGTACTCTGTAATCGCCGTATTCTCTGGTCACGTTCTCCACCCGGTCGGAGGCAGAGGCATCTCCGATGAGCAGTTCAAAGCCGCCGTAGGTCTGTGCCAGCACCGAATCTATCAGTTCTCTCATAAACACCTGATCGGTCTCATAGGCCGGCACCACAATGCTGAATGTGGGCACAGCGTTCCCTTTGGCCGCCTCTGAAAAAAGTTCTGCAGGCTTCTCGCCCTTTTTCAGACGCGCCCAAAGTGAGCGCTGCTCCTCCAGGATCTCCTGGGAAGGCTGGGTATACGCATAGGGGAGCGCCGCGTTTTCACGCAGGCGCTCCCTTGCCGCATACCAGGCACTGACGAAGCCGTTTCTGGCCGCATAGTTGATCGTTTTTCTGATATTTTCCCATGCTGCCATTGCGGCTTCCTCCTGTAACTCACTGTGCGTATCTGCGCAGCCGCTGCCACTTCCCGCAAACCTCTCCTTGCGGAAGTTTTCCTGCGGAAAATTTTTGCAGGGAAGTACGGCTGCGTGCTGTGCAGATACTTTTATCTTTGCTTATTTTTTCTTATTTTTGCTTATCTTTGCTTATTTGGGCTTATCTTTATTTACCCTTGTTTCGGAATTCTATCCGGCAGCTTTGCTGCTTGTGCCTTTTAGATCAATGCCTTTACCGCATCGGTCAGCGCTTCACTCTGCTTAGCTGCATCTTCCAGGCTGGTGCCCTTTACGCCCATGTAGAACTTGATCTTGGGCTCTGTACCGGAAGGTCTTGCGCAGCACCATGCGTCATCGGAAAGAGCGAAGTAAAGTACATTGGACTCCGGCAAGCCGGTGGAATGCTCTGTGCCGTTTGCATAGTCCTGGGTAATGCCGGTCTTGTAATCTCTGTACTCCAGTACCTTCCAGCCTGCGAACTCCTTCGGCGGATTCTGGCGGAACTTGTCCATGATGGCCTGGATCTGGTTAGCACCGTCAATGCCCTTCATGGTGATGGAATACTGGGTCTCCTTGTAGTAGCCGAACTGCTCGTAAAGCTTTAACATCTGATCCCACAGGGTCATGTCATGCTTCTTGCACCATGCTGCTACCTCGCAGAGCATCATAACTGCTACTACAGCATCCTTGTCTCTTGCGTGGGTACCTGCCAGGCAGCCGTAGCTCTCCTCCAGACCGAATACATAATTGTGAGAGTGATCCTGCTCAAAGAGCTTGATCTGCTCACCGATATACTTAAAGCCGGTCAGCACCTCGATGCAGGTCAGATCATAGGCCTTGCTCAGCGCCAGTGCCAGATTGGTGGTAACGATGGTAGTGACCAGTGCAGGATTCTCCGGCATGGTACCTGTCGCTCTGCGCTCTCTGAGGATATATTCGCCGATGAGCATACCGGACATATTACCGGTAAATGCCACATACTCGCCGGTCTTGGTATCCTTGGCATAAACGCCCAGACGGTCTGCATCCGGATCGGTAGCCAGTACGATGTCAGCGTCCTTTTCCTTAGCCAGCTTTAAAGCCAGGGTGAAGGCCTTGGGATCCTCCGGGTTCGGATAATCCAGGGTGGTGAAATCAGGATCCGGCAGCTCCTGCTCCGGTACTACGTAGACATTCTTAAAGCCCAGCTCGGAGAGGATACGGCGAACCGGTACATTGCCGGTGCCGTGGAAAGGTGTGTAAACGATCTTGATATCGTCTGCCATCTCCTCGATGACTTCCGGGTGAATGATCTGCTTCTTCAACTCTGCCATGTAAAGGTCGTCGATCTCCTTGCCGATGACACGATACAGATCCTTCTGCTGTGCCTCTGCCTTATCCATGGTCTTTACATCGTCGTAGCTGGTAACTGCGTTTACTTCATCGATGATACCGGTATCGTGAGGCGGTGTCACCTGTGCGCCGTCCTCCCAGTAGCACTTATAGCCATTGTACTCCGGCGGGTTATGGCTGGCGGTGATGACAATGCCGGCCTGGCAGTGCAGGGTACGCAGTGCAAAGGAAAGCTCCGGTGTGGGACGAAGAGAATCAAATACATAAGCGCGAATGCCGTTGGCTGCCAGGCAAAGGGCTGCCACGTCAGCGAACTCAGGAGACATTCTGCGGGAATCGTAGGCGATAGCTACACCCTTGGCAGGATCACCGTTTTTGCAGATATAGTTGGCCAGTCCCTGGGTAGCCTTGCGAACGGTATAAATATTCATGCGGTTGGTGCCTGCACCGATGACGCCGCGAAGGCCGCCGGTTCCGAAGGCCAGATCTTTATAAAAACGATCTTCCACTTCCGTCTCGTCGTTTCTGATCGCGAGAAGCTCTTTCTTGGTATCCTCATCAAAGTAAGGATCGTTCAGCCAGTAGTTAAACTGCTCCTGTACACGTTCGTTCATTGCTTTTTCCCTCCATGGTTTTAGTCTTGTACCTTCAGCGAATAGTCGCTGCGATCAAGCGTAAAGTTGGGATTGTAGTAAGGGTCTCCCTTTTCCAGGACTTCCTTCCACTTCTCCCGGAAATGCGCGGACTCCGCATTGTAGCGGGCTGCCTTCTCCCCCCGATCATCCAGCCCCCTGGATACTGACTCGTAGTGATAAAGCTCCGCAAAAGGCGTGAATACGTTTAAATATCCCTTTTCCCGCAGCTTCAGGCACAGATCCACATCATTTAAGGAAATGGCAAAGCTCTCGTCCAGACCACCGACTTCCTCAAACAGACTTTTCTTCACCATCAGGCAGGCCCCGGTGACGGCGGAGACATTCTGTGCATAGCACAGTCGTCCCATATATCCTAAATTCTCACGCCGCTGTTTGTAATGGGTATGTCCTGCTGTCCGGTGAGCCCCCAGTCCGATGACAATGCCGGCATGCTGGATGGTCTTGTCCTCATAGTAGAGTTTGCCGCCCACCGCAGCTACGTCGCTTCTCTGGGCATACATCAGCATCTCTTCCATCCAATTCACGGAGATCACCTGCACGTCGTTGTTCAACAGCAGAATGTACTCTCCCTTTGCCTGTGAAACGCCCAGATTATTGATACGGGAATAATTAAAGCTCTCGTCCTCGCTTTTCTTTTTATATTCTACTACATGTATACGGTCTTTGTACGGTCCAGTTGTAAGTTCTGTATAATATTTCTGAATAGAAGGCTCTGTGCTCCCGTTTTCCACAATGATGATCTCATAATTTTCATAGGTGGACTTATCAAAAATGGAGGTCAGGGCCCGGCGAAGATCCGCCTCGTGGTCCTTATTGGCGATCACAATGGAGATCAGAGGGTTGCCCTGGATCTCATAGGTAATCTTAAAAATAGTCTCAAAGGCTCTGGTGCTGGTGATCTTGAAGTTTGCGAAGCCGTGACGGCGCAGATGATCCGCCACCGCTCCCTTGGCCGCATTGATGGCATATTCCTTGGCACCGATATTGCTGGCTACGGAGCCGGAATGGCAGCGCCAGTAATACAGAAGCTTTGGCACATGCACGATCTTCTGTGCCTTGTCCGTCAGCCGCAGGATCATGTCATGGTCCTGGCTGCCGTCAAATTCGGAGCGATACAGTTCCTCCCCCTCCAGCAGATGCTTGTCAAAGGCACTTAAATGGCAGATGTAGTTGTTGGCCCGCAGATTATCGATGGCATAATCCGGCTTAAAGTGCATGGTGACAAACTTATTGAGATTGGTCTCCTTAAAGGTGGTCTCATCGCAGTAAAGGTAATCCGCCCCCTGCTCATTGATGGCCTTGACATATTCGTACAGTACCGAAGGATGCAGATAGTCATCGTGGTCAAAGGGAGCATAAAAATCCCCGGTAGCCAGCGTCAGGCAGGCATTGGTATTGGCGGAGATACCCTCATTTTTTTCCAGCTTTAAATATTTGATGCGTTTTGCCAGATTGGCATCTCTGCCCTGATACTCCCGCACCGTCTCTCCCACGTAGGCGTGGGCGTCGTCGGAGCCGTCTGCCAGGCACAGTTCCCAGTTCTCATAGGTCTGGTTCAGCACCGAGTCCATCATGTCCGTCAGATAGTTCTTCGGTGTATTGTAAAGCGGCACCAGGATACTGAAAAGCACCGGACGGTCAAATTTCTCTGCTCTCTGTCTTGCCCGTTCCTGCTCATCCGGGAAGCTGGCTGTGCCGTATCCCTTCTGGGCCTGTCTCTCCCGGATCTTGTACTGTATCTTCTTGGCTACTCCTTTGGCATCTCCCTGGTTCTTCAGGCGATCCCATTGACGGATGCCGAAATGCATCACTTCTCTGGCCGGCTTAGAGGCCTTCCAGATAGGGTTGTTCTTAATACGATCTAATTTAAACTGCAGATCGTCGCATTGATCCTCTAACTGCGCCACCCGGTCTGCCAGGTAGGCGCTTTTGATCTTTTCTCTTTCGTATTGTTCTTTGTAATCAGGCGTATCCTGAGACATATTGATCCTCATTTCTGAGCAGCTGTGCTGCAAATAGGCAAGGAGATTTTCTCCCGCGCCACAGCTTATCTGCTGCACCATGTGTGGTGCTATCTGATCTTCAAATAAACATCGCTCCAGTTGACCAGTCTCTGTCGGGAGGTCTCATCTGCTTCCAGCATGCCCACCAGATATTTACCGGACGGCAAAGTGCCTGACCGCAGCATGGTCAGGAATCCTGTCAGCTCATCGTTGGTCTGGTCTCTTAAATTCGCGGCAATGTCCGGTCTGTACATATTGTCCACAGGCAGTTCATAGACACTGCCGTCCTCGGCCTTTAACAGGATCGTCCTCTTATAGAGGGCATTGTCCGCACCGATGACAAAAGAGTAACCGCTGAGATAATACCCGTCGGTATCTTCCCCTGCAAAAGGCCCCTTATACCACTCTGCCAGGCTGTTGGCATATTCCACGCCGATGCGCAGGCATCCGTCCGTCCACTGGGGCGGCAGCGCCTTTTTACGCAGGGTCGGCGTGGAGAATTCGTAATTTTTAAGACACTCTTCCTGCACATCCACCACAAAGCGGGTCTCTGCCGGATTCTGGGTCAGGTAAGGATGATAAAAAGGATCCTTGCCGAACAGGTCCGGATGAGCCAGCAGCAATGCTTCCTGTTCTCTGGTGAGACGCAGGTTCTTTACCTTGTCCTTCCGGTCATCACCCCGGCTTAAAGATTCATGGTGATAGAGGTAAATATTATTGAGCACCACGTTGTAGTAGCCCTTTTCATAAATCTTGTAGCACAGATCGATGTCGTTAAAGGCCACGGCAAAATGCTCGCTGTCAAAGCCTCCGACTTCCTCAAAGATCGAGGTTTTGACCATGAGACACGCGCCGGTCACCGCCAGCACATTGCGCACGCCCTTGTTAAAGCCAAAGTAATACTCTTCGTCGTTGTGACAATACTGCAGCTTGTGGTATGGACCTACCCGGACATTTACCACGCCGGCATGCTGGATGATATCCGAGTTGGGATACAACAGCTTCATGCCCACAGCACCCACATAGGGAAGTCTGGCCTTGTCCGTCATCCGCTCCAGCCATCCGCTCTTTCGGATCTCGATATCATCATTTAAGAACAGCAGATAATCTCCGTCTGCCATGGAGGCGCCGATATTGCACATGCGGGAGAAATTAAAGTCCATGGGCTCATAATGGTATCTGGCACTGCCGGATTCATTGTGTGCCTGCAGCAGCAATTCTACCTTTGCCTTGTTGAGATCATTGCTGCCATTGTCCACTACGATGATCTCGTAGGGAGTATTCTCCGTGTATTTCTCGATGGAATGAATACAGTTGGCCAATACTTCCGGGTTGTCCTTGCTGGGGATGATGATGCTCACCAGCCGTGCACCCTTTATTTTGCCGGCCTCCGCGCTGATCCTTACATCCCGGATCAGCTTACCGTTCCATACCTCGCTCGCCCCTTCTCTGTGAAACAGGATCTCACGGATATGGCCGATAGGGAAGCGGTTATTGACTCTCTTGGAAAAGCCGCCGTCTGCTCTGGCCAGGGTCAGGCACAGCCTGCCGTAGATCCATGCCCGCAGCGCATCATCCTGCTCGCCGGCTTTGGAAGCCTTTTCCTCGTACTCATCCTCCCGCAGGGCTGCCTTGGACTCAAAATCCTGGGCCTTGAAACCGCCGGGATTGATCATGCCGAAAATGGATGTGCGGATGGCAAAGATACTGCCAAAGTAGAATACAGACAAAAAGGTATCCGGTGCCCAGTCCGACTTAAACCAGGGATCCTGCCGTTCCCCTTCCTCGTCGATGCGGTCCTCGTCACCATAGACCAGATTCACTTCCGGATGATCTGCAAAATAGTCCCTGATCATGGTCTGGGCATACTCCGTCATGGTACCCTGGTCATCACAGGCAATCAGGATATCCGGCATCTTTTTCCCGGAAAGCAGATATTTCTTAAGGTGAGAGTAGCGCACCACCTCCACGCTATAGGCTTCCCCTGCTGTATGATCCTTTTGGCGCAGACTCTCGGAGAGCTCCTTTTTGTGCATCTTGTACCAGTTGTGGTAACTGTAGCGAAGCTCCCGCAGTTCTTTTCTGTACTGTTTATTTTTTCTGTCTACTAAGAATTTTTTGATCGTACTCTTTAGCATGTTTACCTTTCTGTGCCGCAGCTTGTCTGCGGCGGCGTGAGGAGAATTTCGCGCAGGCGAATTCTCCGATACGATCCGCACCTATGGCGTTTACGGCATAGGTGCCGTTTGAAAGGAATACCATCAGGCATTTCTTTCAAACTCGCCTTTCTGTGCCGCAGCTATGACTTTCCCTACTGTGCAAGTGCCTGGGCCATGGTGGAGGGCAGACCTGCCATCTGCAGCTCGAAGTCCAGCACCAAAGTTCCCGTCCGACCCTTTTTGCAGGCATTTTTCCTCTGTTCTTTTCCCAGATTCCACACAAACCAGGGATCGGACGTGGTGAAAAGCACGCCGCCTGCCACCGGTATACCGTTATGCCGCGTCTTTTTCAGCAGCTCTTTGCAGGATATTCCCTCTCTGTCGATGCACCGTACCATAGTCATACAGGGACAGATGGCCGGATCGATCCTTAAATTCCGTACATTGGCAGGGATTTCCAGGGTAAAGCGGATCAATCCCTCTTCCTCGTAATGTTCCTTCAGAAAGAAAGAATCCGCCTCGGAAAATCCGTTTCCCCGGTCATAGTAAACCTGCACACTGGCAAGACCGGATTCCTCGCTTTTCTGCTCTTCTTTTTCCTTTTCTTTAGCCAGTTCTTCTTCCAACAGCACCGGGTCTTCCCTGATCAGCTCTGCAGGGATGATCACATCGCCGCCGATCCGGGCTCGCAGCTCTCCTAAGGAGAGTCTGCCGCCGGATACTTTCTCCTGAAAAGCCGGCTCCTTTGCCTTCCACTGCTCTATCTGGGCAGGGGTTATGCCAAACTCCGCCAGCAGTTCCTCTAATGGCAGTTCTCTGCGCTCTTCCTTTTCCAGGCAATAGCAATACAATGCCCGGAAAAGCAGTTCCTCGGCAGACATCTGTCCCTCTTTGGCCCATTCATAGTCAATGGCCGTCCAGGTATCTCCCTCTACCAGGATATTCCGGAAGGTCATGTCATAATCCGCGAAATCCGTCTCGTCGTGATAGCCGGTGCGCTGATAAAATTCCCGCAGTAAGGCCTTAAATTCATCCTGTTTTCCCTGCACCAGGCATGCATCCAGTAAGGATTCTAATACTTCCCCCGTAACAAAAGAGAACACCGCCGCCGGCCGTTCTCCCTCTTCGATCCGACACTCCGAGATCTGCAGCTTACTGCCTGCATAGCGGGCCTTCAGCTTTTGGCAGGATTCTTCCATCCGGCGCACATGGGCTGCCGCTGCCGCGGTGGCAGGCTTTTTCACGATCTCCTTGGTGCCGTCCCTGCCGATGCGCAGCTGGGTATAGATCTGATACTGCTGCGCCCTGTCATTGGAAAATTTACAATAATCCACAGGCAGAGCCGGGCCGATCACGGCCGCGAAGGAATTGGAAAACAGGGGGAAGAGTCCATCCTGGGTCAGGCCGTCATAGGCCTTCTTTTCATCAAAGAGCAGCAGTCTGTCCCGGTCGAAATTGCGGATATTGTCCGTCAGTTCACTGGCATCCGGCAGCCTGTTTTCCGAGTAGATGGTGCTGGGGAATTTATAATCCGGATAAGGATAGTAAAAATGAGCATCCGTGATCTGACAGGATGCAAACAGTTTCTCCAGGGCCGGCTTGGAAAAGGTATGTACCGCCAGCTGTGCATCGGCGTAATTTTCGATGCTGTCAAAATAACGGCCGGTGTGATCCTCCCGGCAGCCTGCGAAATATTTGATCCCCAGACGATTTTCGATGGCGATCACCAGTCGTCCGCCGGGCTTTAAGTGGGGCAGCAGTCTGGTGATCTCCTCCCGGAAGGAATCCTCTCCCTTATCTAAGTAGACCTGGGCATATTCCAGCACACCGATCAGGAAGATATAATCGTAGTCATCCGGCAAAGAAGGCTCTATGTCCGTAAAATTGCCCACATGGATCGTGACATTGTCCCTTTCTTTGTTGCGCCAGGCATTGATGCGGGAACGCTTGGCAGAGAGCTCCACGCACTCTACCTGTGCCACTTCCTCTGCCAGCGCCGAGGTGATCGCTCCGGGACCGGCCCCGATCTCCAGCACCTTCTCCTTGCCGGTAAAGGGGATCCAGCGCACGATATTGCCACGAACAGGGGAAAGATGATACAGCACTTCCCAGCTCTTTTTATCCTGGATCAATGCGGGGAATTCCGAAGGAGCATGTTCTTTTGCCAGCTCCAGGATCTCTTCCTCCACCGCACCGTCACAATAAAAGTCCTCTCCGGGATAATGAGAAAAATCCAGCAAAACTCCGCCGATCCTCTCCTCTTTATTTTCCGGGATCCCCATAGTTTCCTCCTTGCCTGCAACGCCGTGAGGAGAATTTCGCCCAGGCGAATTCTCCGCTTTCCTCTTTTTCTTACTTTACGATAACGCGGGAGTTCATATCGTAATATCCCACCGTATTTTTATCCGATACCACGGTCAGGTTCATTACATCATACAATCTGTGATAGACCGTAAATTCCTCTCCCTCATAACCGGTGACACCCAGAGAGATCAGGTATTCCCCGCCCTGAAGGTCGATCCGCTGGGTAAAGGAGATCCGCTTCTCCTCCCCGGCTTTCACCGGCTCTAAGAATGCCTTTTCAAACATGGTATTGGTGCCGCTGATCTCCACGCCGTAGATATTGCGGATCGTGAAGGCAAAGATCGGTGCCTTGATATCGGTATGAAAACGCACCTTCATGTGAACGGTACACTCCCTGCCTTTCAGGATCGTAGTAGATTCACGGCCGGCATCATCGGTAATGCAATAGCCTGTGATGGTAGCTTTCTGGGAACCGTATTCCAGAGTATCCGGATTTCTCAGATCCTCTCCCTCTGCGCTGTTTTTATCCAAAGGATCCTGCCGGGGATCCTCTGCGTTTTCTCCGTCGGCTGCTCCGGCCTGCTTGGCAGCATTACCTGCTGCCTTGCCTTGACCGACAGCCGCTGCAGCACCCTTCTCGGGATCATACTGTCCTACCAGCACCTGCTTGTAGATATCGATCATATCCTTGGGAGAACCTTCCCCCAGCTTATGCCCCTGGTTTAACAGGATGACCCGGTCGCAGTACTTGCTGACACTGCTCAGGTCATGGCTTACGAAGAGGACGGTCTTTCCCATCCTCTTAAACTCTTCGAACTTGTGATAGCACTTTGCCTGGAAAAATACGTCTCCTACCGACAAAGCCTCATCCACGATAAGGATCTCCGGCTCGATATTGATAGCCACCGCAAAGGCCAGGCGCATGAACATACCGCTGGAATAGGTCTTGACCGGCTGATAGACATACTCACCGATGTCGGCAAATTCCAGGATGGCATCCATTTTTTTCTCGATTTCCTTTTCGGAAAAACCGATCATGGTGCCGTTTAAATAAATATTATCGATACCGTTGTATTCCATGTTAAAGCCGGCGCCCAGCTCTAACAGTGCGGAAATACGGCCGTTAACGATCACCTCACCGGAGGTCTGGTTCAGCACGCCGGTGATGATCTTCAGGATGGTGGACTTACCGGATCCGTTGGTACCGATGATACCAACCGTCTCTCCCCTGTGAATGGTCATATTGATCTGATCTAAGGCCATATGCTCCCGGTAATGCGGCTTTTTGGATAATCCAAGGGCATCAATGACCCGGTCTCTGTTGTGGTCATAGAGCTTATATCTTTTACTCAGGTCTTTTACCTGAATCGCAATTTCTCTTTCTTCCATGGTTCGCTGTTCTTTCCTGTCTGATCTTTGTCCGGTTCCCGGATCTTATGATGCAGTCTGAAAGGAATGCCGACAGACGGCCTTTCCCTTCAACTGCGCGGGTACTCCGGAGCACTCCGGATCCGCTTTCTTATAAAACGTCTGCAAACTGTACCTTCAGCTTTTTAAAGATCAAAGAGCCTATGCAGAAAAGCAAAATGGTCACGATCCAGAAATAAGCAGAGGAATAAAAATGGCTGAAGAATAACTGTTCCTCATAGATAGAGCCCCGGTATCCTAAGACGATATAGGTCATGGGATTGAGCTTGATCAGGAACTTCATCTTGTCGCTGAGGATGTCGATATTCCACAGGATCGGCGTAGCCCACATGCCCACCTGCAGGATAATGCCTATCAGCTGCTGCAGATCCCGGAAGAAGACCACCACTGCACAGGTGGTGTAGGAAAGGGCCAGCACAAAAATAAACTCGCAGAAGGAATAGTAGATCAGCTGCAACCAATACCAGGAAGGCGTGTATCCGTACAGCACTGCGATCAGAAGGAGTATCGCCGTAAAGAATACGTGGATAAAAAAGGCTGCAATGACCTTGATGATAGGAAGGATGCTGATCTTAAAGACCACCTTTTTAACCAGATAGTTGTACTCCAAAAGTGCAGCCGTGCCGCTGGAAATGGCGTCCGAGAAAAAGAACCAGGGTACCAGACCTGCTGTCAGGAACAGAACGTAGGGCACATCCATGCCTCCCGCCACCATCTGCTGTCTTGTATGGAAGATCCTGTCAAAGACGATCCAGTACATCACCACGGTGATCACCGGCTGTACCAGTGCCCAGAGGGCACCGAAATAAGAGCCGGCATAGCGCTTACGGAAATCATTTTTGGATAAACGCCAGATAAGCCGTCGATTCTGCCACAGTTCCTGAGGCAGTACCGCCAGCTTGTCGTAGAAGAATGTGAAAACAAGGATACCCACTGTAAGAAGCGCACAGCCTGAAAACTTCTTTAAGTTTGCTGTGTCAATATCTTCCAGCGGGTTATGGTGCAGCAGGACCACGGCTGCCACTGCGACAGCCAGGATCCATGCGATCGCTATATTTCGTTTCTTTTTTCCCTGTGCGGAAAGGTTTTTGGTTTTACTCACTGACCTTCTCCTGCTTCTTTGCTTCTGTATATGCCTTAATACCGCTCCACTTCTGATCCTTGTCAGACAAGGTCAGCGCAACGCCCTCCTGCAGGGGCCATTCCACGCCGATGTCCGGATCGTTCCAAAGCAGTCCGCCCTCATCATTGGGGTGATAGAAATCTGTGCACTTATAGCAGAACTCCGCATAGTCGGACAGTACCAGGAAACCGTGAGCAAAATTCTTAGGGATAAAGAACTGCTTCTTGTTCTCTGCAGAAAGTAATACGCCGTACCACTTGCCATAGGTAGCGGAACCTTCTCTTAAATCCACGGCCACATCATAAACCTCTCCGTTGACTACCCGAACCAGCTTGTCCTGAGGGAAATGCTTCTGGAAATGAAGTCCCCGCAGTACACCTCTCTTGCTGGCAGACTGGTTGTCCTGTACAAAGTTCATAGGGATACCGGCCTCGGCAAAGTCATTCTGATTATAGGTCTCCATGAAATAACCTCTGTCATCTCCGAATACGGTAGGTGTGATCACCTTCAGTCCTTCTATTTCGCAAGTTTCTACTTTGATCTTACCCATTTCATCCTCCTTATAGGTAGACCGCTCCTTGTCTGCGGTCTCATTCTTAGCAGTATAGCATATTTCCCGTTGCGGTGAAATCTGCCCCTTCTATCGTTTCGTTTTCCTATGGCTTCTGTCACTGCTTCGGTATTCCTCAGCGGCTTCTTCCGCTTGTGTTTCTCACATACTATCGCTTACTATCGCTGTTTCTATGTTTCTTCCGTACATCCGCCGCATGCACTATTCCTGTGTTTCCTCGGCAGCTTCTTCCGTGCTTGCCGCGCCGCCTGCCTTCGCTTCGTCTGCGGCGGTCACATTGTACTCCGTATGATCATTGTCGATGATCTTATTGACGAAGTGCTCTGCGATCTGCTTTCGGCCGGCTTCATTCAGATGAATATTATCTGTCATGTAATTCTCGTGGTTATTCTGGTTGACGGAGCCGTAATAATTGTCAATGAAAGAGATGCCCGCTGCAGAGCAGATATCGATAGCTCTCGCCCAGTAGGTAGGGATCGCGCCGTTTCCTAAATCCGTGGTATCGCCGTTCTGGTAATTACCGTCTCCATCCACATATTGGGCAAAGGTAGGAGACATAAATACCAGCCGGATGAAGGGATACTTCTCCTGGATCAGCTCCAGAGAACGCTTTAAAGCGCCGGTATAGGTTTGGATATCATCCACGTCGTTGGCATTATCCACCGGGGAAAGGGTAATATAATCCGAGGCGTCATACATGATCACGATGATATCGATATCATTAAAGTCAATGCTCTTTAACATATTGACGGAAGAGCTGTATGTATCGTCTCCCATCAGGGCCGCTGCCGTCTCTAATGCTTCAAAATTCCCCGTATTGATAGCATTGGCCACATAGTAGAGATTAAATACATCGGCCAGTCCCTGCTCTGTGGAAGGATCGTAAAGGGCATTGTAGCTAGCCACCCTGGACCCGGGGAAAGGCGCCGCGATCACATCCACACCGCCTATAGTACCGATCTGTCCGGCCAGACCCGTCTGTGTCTGATCATCGGAAAAAGGCTCATCTCCCAGGCAAAGAATGGTGGTCTTGCCGTCATCCTCATGTCCCTGCAGCTTATCCTGTGCAAGAGGGATAATCACATCCTGCACTTCCACATCAAAGCTGGTATTTACTGCATCCGGATCATAATCCGATCTGGTGCCGATATTCCATTTGATCAATCGGAAGGCGATGATGAACACCAATACGCCGATGATCCCCAGTAAGATCAGGTTGATGTTGATCTTGCGTCTCCTTTTTGGATTTTTGCCCTCCGGGCTTTCTGTATCAAAGTCGTCGAAATAAAATTCTTCGTCCTGTTCTCTTTCCATTTGCTGCTTAACTCCTTTGTGATAAGATGAGACGGTGATGCACCGTCAGATTCCCCCTCCGGAATATCTCTCCCTTGTCATCAGGCAACCATACTCATGCCGTCACCGCACCTGTGTGCAGGTGCCTCCCGGATGGCTTTGCAGTGCAATGCTGCGCCTTACCATGATGCAGGGAAATTTCAGACTTTTGCGTCTGCTGTTACGGTACTACTATAATATAAAAAGGCGGAAAAATCTACCGACAACGCAAGGGCTTCTCTAGGACCCGCCGCCTGGTCGGCGTCTGAACAGCGCTCCCGCCTAAAGGAAGGGACTTCTCCCTGTGCTAACGAAAGGATTTCATGTATGAAAAAGAAAATCACCTGGAAGGATCTGCTATTGCTGCAGGGCGTAGTAATGATCTTCAGTATTACCAGCGTCGTTGCCAACTTTGCATCGAAGCAGGACTTTTTATCTCTCTCCTATTTCCTCTTTTACGGACTGGAGGTTCTGATCCTGGCCGTCTATGCGCTGCTTTGGCAGCAGGTCATCAAGAAATTCGACATCTCCATCGCCTATGCCAACAAGGCCATGGTATTGCTGTGGGGGCTTCTCTGGAGCGTGCTCATCTTCCATAACGGCATCACGGCTAAGGAGATCACCGGCGTAGTGCTGGTGATCGCCGGTGTCATCGTCTTAAACAGGGATGCGAAGGAATAGTGAAGGTCCGTGGGAAAATCCGGGGTCTTCGTTGCCTCTTCACAGCAAAACTTCTTAAAAATGGAGATTACAATGAAAGATACATCATTTTTTATCATGCTGCTGCTTATGATCTGCTCGGAGTCTGTTGCCTCCTCTTCTCAGATGCTGCTGAAAAAGAGTGCCGGCATCACTTACAAGAATCCGCTGCGGGAATACCTGAATCCTTACGTGATCTGTGGCTACGGCATGCTGTTTTTATCCATGCTTCTGACCATTGCCGCCTATCGTTTCTCTGATTCCTACATGAATGTGCCGGTCTTAGAGACTATGGGCTATATTCTGGTGATGATCCTGGGGAGGATTTTCTTTAAAGAACAGTTTACCAAAAACAAAGTGATGGGCATGTGCCTGATCCTGTGCGGTATTTTCGTTTACTACATCTGATGCAGCTATTTTCCGCCATTTTCTCTTTATATCTTTGTACTTAATATTACTTTGTACTTAATATTTCTCCAGCAGGCTCTTGTAGTCAAAGTCTACTGCCATCTGCCGCATCGCTTCTAGATGTTCCTTTGCCTGCTCCGGGCTGGTGATCTTGCCGCTGCCGTCGGCAAAGCACTCCGTGATATAGAGGCTGATATCCGGGCTGTAGTGGCTGTAATCCGCATAATTGTTCAGATCTTCCACAATCTGCTTTTGGTCGGGGAAAAAGAAGACTTCCACATTGTCATAGACTAAAAACCGCTCTATCAGATATTGATACTCTGCCAGAGTGGCCTCCAGGTGATTCTCCTGCTGCACATCATACCAGAACAGAATGCTGTAAGGCGGAAAGAACAGGGTAAAGGTGGTCTCCGGATGGTCCTCGATATAGGGCAGGATATTGGCCTCTAAATTAGCCGCCGCCGGCGCTATATAGGCATCCGCCGCCGTCTCCTCTGCAACAGCTTCCGAAGGGACATAGTTGCGCAGTACCCACTCCTCACTGTAATACTCCGGTGTCCACCAGCTGGCATAAACGGTAGCCAGATCTGTGGGATCCCGGTTGACCATAGGCCGCAGCACATACTCTAACAGCACATCTTTATTCAGCAGATAGCGAATGTCATTAAAGGGATTTCTGTCATAGAGATACATAGGCGTAGGATATTTGGTCTCCTCCACGCCGCCGGTATAAGTAGAAGGATCTACTGCCAGAAAAACCCTTTTCACATCATGACTTCCATCGAAGACCATACCGGCAATATTGTCGATATCCTGCGGGAAAGCACCGCTGGTGCTCAGCTTCAGCGTCTTAAGCCCCATCAGCTCCGCGTACCAGTTGGTGTTGAAATTCACCGTCATGGAGGAGCCCAGGATCACACTGTCATACTCCATATTCTTGGCCATACCCGGATTCTGGGACAGCTGATTATCCACCACATAGGGGAATCCCGGAAGCGGGCTGTGGTATTGAAAAAAGGGGTCCACATAAATGATCAGCCCTGCGCCGGCCACCACGAAGACCAGTGCCGCTGCCGCAAAGGTAATGACGCAGCGCCGCAGTACCTTGCCGGATGTCTTTTCTTTTCCCTTTTCCCATCTATTAAACAAACCCATATGCGTTCTTATCCTTTTATTTTAATGTACCGTTCCCGGTCGAGCACGTCTTTTGCCGACTCTTGGTGGCTGTTCGGACGCCGGCCAAGCGGCGGGTCCTGGGGTCGGTGTCCGGCTTTGGGGACGCCTCTCGGCTCCGTACCTTGAGCCTAGCGGTACGTAAGCTCGCAAAGAACGCGAGCTAAATACCGAGGCTCAGGTAAGGCCCCTGCACCCGGACACACTCCGCCACCCGCCGCTTGGCCGGCGTCGGAACAGCAGCCTTCTCATGCATCAGAAATTCACATACACGAAGGTAGACACCCCTGCAAAACTGAAAATACTCCATACCAGCAAAAGGGCATAGATCACCGCACCCGTCGTAGTCAGGCGTCTGTTTTGGGCTATATAAGACGCCTCTCTGGAAAACATGGCAAAGTAAACGGCAATGGCCAGAAACAGCAGCATACACAGAACAGGTGCCATAGACCAATTGCCCAGGTGCAGGCCTTTAAAGATATACCACAACTCATCGATCTGGAAGAGCTTCCGGTAAGAAGTGCCTATTCTCCATGCGCCGGCGCCGCTCAGAAGGCTTTCCAGCATAGTCCTGTAATATCTGCCGGCTTCCTGCACGTTAGCCGCGCGGAAGATCACGAAGGTCAGCGTCAAAACGATCTGATGGATGATTCGGCCAAGGAGCCGCAGCGGCGCTGCCAGCTTCTTTTTTCTCCCTGCCAGCAGCAGCTTTACCGGTATGTAGAGGATACCCTGCACCAGCCCCCACAGCACATAGGTCCAGGCCGCCCCATGCCATAGGCCGCTTAGCAGAAAGATGAGCAGGATATTGAGGCACATCCTCACCTTGCCCCTGCGGCTGCCGCCAAGGGGAATGTATACATATCTGGTCAGGAATCCGGTCAGCGTCATATGCCAGCGTTTCCAGAAATCCACCATATGGACAGAATGCAGCGGCTCATGGAAATTGACAGGCAGATCCAGCCCCATCATCTGACAAACACCCCGTCCCATATCACAGTAGGCGCTGAAATCAAAGTAAAGCTGAAGCATGTAGCAAAACGTCCCCAGAAATGCCTCCAGGAAAGAAAGGGAGCCGCTGTTTGAAAAAGCAAAGTCCGCCACTGTCTGCAGGTTCTGGGAGAGAAGGCACTCCTTGGCAAGGCCTAAGATCAGCAGCATGCCGCCCCGGACGAATCTCTCACTGTCCCATTTTCTCGTCTCCATATGGGCGAACTGCTCTTCCATATCCTCATAACGGGTGATGGGTCCCAGCAAAAGCTTGGGGAAAAAGGTGATGTACAGCAGATAGTCTGTCAAAGTGATCCTCTTTGTACCCTGATTTTTTGTATCCTGCTTTTTTGTATCCTGCTTTTTCGTACCCGGATTTTTCTTTGCATCTGCCGTCACCTCAGTGCTCTTACTGCTTCTGAAGAGTTCTCCTCTTTCCGCGTCCACCAGCAGAGCGATCTGCTGAAAGGTCAGGTAGCTGATACCCAGCGGCAGCAGCAGCTCTTTAGCGGCAAAACTGTCTCCAAAGAGTGCACCGACGATCCCGCCCAAAAAGTTATAGTACTTAAACCACGCCAGCATTACCAAGTTAAAGATAACGCCCAGCCCCATCAGGGCTTTGGATGATTTTTTCTGTATTTTCCGGAGCAGCGTGTAATTTACAGCCAATGAGACCGCAAAGGGAAGCAGTGACTGCACGCTGCCGAAGCCATAAAACACAAAGGACAGCAAAATAAGCCACCAGGCCATCATCCGTTCCGTATTTTTCCGGCATCTGTAACGAAGAAGCCAGAATCCCGTCACACAGACTGGCAGAAACAGAAGAAGGAAGCCATAGGAATGAAACGTCATAAATAAAATCCTTTCTGTTATCGAACGCAATAGTCCCCATACATCCCAAGAAAGGGCCCGGATCGCACAGTTCAGGCCACGGGACAGTTAATGGTCCCCTTGCATCCGGGGAAGGGCATCAAGCGTCAGCTCTCCTTTTCCGGCACCTGGGGATCCTCGTAGAGATAGTAACCGTCGATCAGCCCCAGATAGGTGAGTCCCAGATCTGTCAGATCTTCGTCGACAGGCTTGGCGCTGGAAAGAACGATGTAACGACAGCTATTATTTCTGGTCGCTTTCAGCAGGTCCTTTGCGCAGATGGTCTCCGGCTTTTCCATGACCTCATAGACTTCATTGTAATAATCCCACTGGGGTACCAGCATTTCCCTGCCAAAGGGCATCTCGATATCCGTATCGTATTGCCGGACGAACTGTGCCAGTTCGCCGCACACCGCCGCCTTTAAGCTTTTCCCGCCGCTGGCATTTTTCAGTACATCGCATACATTGATGACGCTCTGGGGGATATGCAGTCTGTTCTGTGCTTTGGACACGTTGATATTGGAATAGGTATACTGTCCTCCCAGCATGATGAGCGCCGCCATTACCAGCAGACCGATGCGGTAATGGCTGCCAAAGAGCTTCAGACCGGCGTAGCAGATGGTCACACCCATAGGCAGCAGCCACAAAAGCCGGTAATAGGTCTCTGTCTCCACCTTGGAGTACAGGGCATAAAAGGGCGGCAGTAAAAACAGCACCAGTACCGTCAGCGGCATGTACACAAACAACGCCCGCCGCAGCTGATCCCGTTCCTTAAGCAAAAGATAAACCAGTCCCGCCACATACAGCAGCAGTAAAAAACCTGTTCCTTTGTAATTTACTAAGATTTGCAGAATTTCAGTCATTTTTACCTTCTCTATAATTATAACTTTGTCAGGCACACAAACAGCAGCAGCTGCAGTCCGTTGGGAATGCATGCCAGCATCGTATTGCGCAGGATCCGGAAATTCTTTTCCGCCACGCTGATCCAGAAAGCACTCACCAGCAGCAGAAAACTAAGGAGCACCACCGACATGGAGGTGCAAAGTCCCGCCATGAGATTGAGCATGACCACCCAGATCCACAGGCAGTACTTCTCCTGCTTGGTGGTCTCATCCCGATAGGCCCTGGCGATCCAGGTCAGCAGCATAAAAGCCACCGGGGATACGAAATTGGCAAAAATGGATTTTCCCTGCCAGGTCCGGGTCAGCAGAAAGGTTTCCTGGGTATAGATGGAAACATTGCCGAAGATCTGTATCAATGCGATCAGGATCATAAAGGCCGGAAAGATTTCCTTTGCCTTATGGTCAAAGAGATTTTTCCCCACCAGGAAAATAGCCAGATCCGTCAGCGGGATCAGCAGCAGGGGCAGCATGGCATGGGTCACAATGGCCGCATGGGTACCGCTCATCCTGGCCAGATAGGCGATCCACATGGGAAAGCCCGCCAACGCATGGCGCACATCCAGAGAGGTGGCACCGCCTGTATAGGGAAGGATACGGTACATGCTGTCCTTTTGATCCGCCAGTACCGATTCTACCACATAGAAAGCATCGTCCCCGTCAAAGAAGCTGTGGGTATACGCCATATACAGCTGAAAAAGAAGAAGGCAGCCAAAAATTCCCCACAGCAACGCTTCCTCTTTTCCGGGTCTGCGAAGCTTTACATAAATACCCCCCAGTCCGCCGGACATCACCATGCCGCCGGCGGCAGCCGCCAGACTGATGATGGTAAAGAGGATCACCAGAACGGTGAAGCCGCCTTGATCCGTCAGCAGCAATACCGGCAGGTAGACTAAGGTAAACAGGGCAAAGGTGGTGCAGTACCCCGCCAGGGCGATTACCGGAATGGTCCGTTTTTCCCTCGGCAGCAAGGCGCAGGGAAGAAATCCCGTGCAGACGGGTACTGCCACCATCCACACAAATAACGAGATAATTTTGATCAAAAAGGACATGAATGCCTCCCGATGACGCATCTGCCGGCAGTATAGATCCCAGTATAGATCCTGCGGCAGTATGTCTGTTCCAGATACACGAAGCGGGCGAAAAAACAAGATTTCCGCCCGCTCACTCCCAAATCATGTTCTTGTGCAGCCAAAGCGCAAGGCTCCGGCTGCTGTCTGAACAGTAACCTGTACTTATTCTATTTCATTCTTCTTTTCTTCCTCGTGGTACTCCTGCTCTGTATTGACATTCCATACATTGGAGCGATCCGTGCTGCCGGACCGGATATCCTTGACAGCCTCAAAGGAAGTACACATGGAGTGATCGATATTGTTATAGCGATGCTGTCCGTTTCTGCCTACGCAGAACAGGTTCGGAATGGAGTCTAAATAGGTGCGGAGCTGATCCATATCCTTGTAGGTATCAAAGTAAGCAGGGTATGCCTTCTTCACACGCTCCACATGGTAGTCCAGCACATCCTCTGCCTTATCGATGAGACCTAACTTCACCATCTCGTCGATACCGAAGTGAGCAAACTGCTCATCATCCATGCTCCAGAGCTTATCACCTTCGTTGCAGAAATATTCCAGACCCATCCATACCGTATGTTCAATATCCTTGATCATATAGGGAGACCAGTTATTGTAGATCTGGAAACGTCCCATCTGTACGCTGCGGTCATGCACATAGACCCAGTCGTCCGGCACAATGTTGCCGATGGTAGGGATCTTGGTCAGGTTCTCCAGATTCAGATGAGGGATCAGTACGCCTACTGTCATGTAATCCCGGTAAGGAAGACCTGCGGCGATCGCTGCCGGCTCCGCGGGCACATCATTCATGCCTGCCACCAGATCCTTGATAGGCATAGAGGAGATCACATAATCTCCTTCCATGGTCTTAGTCTCTCCGTCCTGCACATAGGTAACGCCTGTCAGCACGTTCTGCGCATTCTTCCTGATGCCTGTCACCTTGGCATGCATCAGGATCTCGCCGCCCAGCTTCTCTACCTCTTCGGCAGTGGTATCCCAAAGCTGACCGGGACCCAGCTTCGGATAGCTGAACTCCTCGATCAGGGAAGTCTCCACCTTGCGGTTTTTCTTATGGAAAAGCTTGCCGAACATATCCTTTAAGATAGCGGTGATAGAAAGTCCCTTTACTCGCTGGGCGCCCCATTCCGGCGAGATCTCACTGGGATGACGCCCCCACAGATTCTCCGTATAGCGCTCAAAGAACATGGAGTAAAGCTTTTTGCCGAAGCGATTGATATAGAAATCCTCCAGGGAATTCTCCGGGCGTTTGAAGATAGCGCTCTTGATGTAGCTAAAGCCCACCACGATGGTGGTGCCGAGCCCCATATTTTTTAATGTCTCGAATTTCAGAGAGATCGGATAGTCAAAGAACTTGCGCTTAAAGAAGATACGGGATACACGATTCCTGCGCAGCATGACCCGGTCTTCCTTTTCCGGATCCGGTCCTCCTTTTTGCAGGGAAGAGCTGCGGTGCAGCACGATATCATCCCAGGTAGGCGCGCCCTGCAGAGGAAGCATCTGCTGCCACCAGTCGTTTACCTCCGGCACTTTGGAAAAGAATCGGTGTCCGCCCATATCCATACGGTTTCCGTTGTGGTTGACGGTTCTGGAGATACCGCCGAACTGTCCGCTTTCCTCGAACACTACCACTTCATACTCTCCGGGGTTTTTGAGAAGTTCGTAGGCTGCGGTCAATCCTGCAGGACCTGCACCGATGATCAATACTTTCTTCATGATTGATTTTGTCCTTTCCATGGCTGTTTCAGCCGTTTTTCTATCTCTTAACGTAATTTACTGTTTATAAAGGCTGCGATCTTTTTAGCCCCTGCCGCATTGGGATGTACGCCGTCGTAGGTATACTTGCTGCCCTGACTTACATTAAAAGTCTGATAGGTATCGATGACCTGGTCGCCGAACCCGGCCGCCACTTCTTTGATCACAGCATTGTAATCGGCAATGGTAAGTCCCAGCTCATTGGTCCTGGCATGATAATGCTTTCTCTCTTCGTCTGTCCACTCTGTCACGGGAAGACAGGTCAGACAGATGATCTTTGCCTCGGGATACTGGGCATGAAGCTTGGTCAGCATCAGGGCATAAGCCTCGGCGAAGGTCTTGATCTTTCCCTCTTGAGGAAGTGTCATTCCCTGGGTGTAAGTCCCCAGCGGTATATCATTAAACAGGTCATTGGCGCCGTCTAAGATCATGATCACATCCGGGCTGCTGCCGTCTGCCCCCTGCAGTGCATCGATGCGGGTAAAGCTGCAGGCATATTTACCGGAAGTATCCAGTGAATTGCCGCTGACCAACCCTCCGGAGTAGGAAGAATTGGCTAAAAATGTCATCTTTTTGGCATTGATCACCTGCATCCACCAGGTCTGGGATACATCCTCTATGTCCCCGGCAGGATAGTTCTGGGCATAGCTGTCCGGAATATAGCCGCTGAAGGTGGAGATGCTGTCTCCCATAATGGATACAGTCTTGCCCTTGTAATCATAGGAGGCAGCTTTTGCAGCGCCTGCCTTTGTCAGACTGCTTCCTGCCAGTACACCTGTCAGCAGACAGACTGTCAGCAAAAGAGACATGCCCGCTTTTTTTAAAAAACCACTTTTTTTATACACCATGTCAAACCTCCTTTAGGATGCAAAGACGGATAGACATCTCGTATTACTTTTCTTTTGCTTTCTTTTTATTTTCTTTTAAAATGCCGTCCACGATCTCCATGCGCAGTCCTGCGTCGATAAAGTCGCAGTGCTTGCAGAAATCGTTGTTCTGACGGCCGTAGCGCACGCTCTCCCGCAGTTCTCTGTATTTCGGAGAATTCCAGGCATCCTTGATATTGGTATCTGCCAGATTGGCCAGCTCCGTTACCTCAAAGTTATCGCAGCAGCAATAGCCAAGGCGCCCGTCCGGTGTGATCCACATATCGGTATAAGGCATCAGGCAGGTCTCCTTAATGACCTTGGTGGTTCCCTGCTTGTTAGGTGCGGAACCGGCCCGGTTGGTCAGCACTGCCTTTACGTAGCGCATCTGGATCAGGATGTCCACATCCTTAAATTCCTCCGGATGGGTCTCCACGTATTCCTTGATCTTTACGATGTTGGGACGAAGCACCATGTCCTCACAGTAGTTATTGATGATCAGATGGTTGACGTAAGGGGTGATCTCTCTGACCTTATCTACCGTCAGCAGCAGGCCGTTGGTGGACATAAAGATGAAGCAATCCGGCAGCTGCTCCCTGGCATACTTATGGAACTCCACAATACGGGTATCCAGCCAGGGCTCGTTATTTCCGTACATGGTCAGATGTCCCTTATATCCCCAATCCCGCAGCTGATCGATGATACTGTAGAACAGCTCATCCTCCATCCGCTTGTAGGGACGTTTTTCCGCGAAACGGTTGGCTGTACAGAAAGCACAGTTGGAATTACAGCGGTTGATCGTCTCTAAATTCACAATATTGGGATAAGGCGCTTCTTCCGGATTAGACAGGAAGTACTCGATGTACTCCTTTTGAGACTTTCCCCTTGTTAAAAATTGCATCTTCAGATAACTGTCTGCGGACAGCTTGGGAAACTTCTTCTGCATTTCCCATCCGAATCTGCCCATGAAATTGACCATTCTGATCGGCATAGCTTTCCTTTCCTTGCCGCACGTCATCTGCGGCCTCGTGAGGAGAATCTCGCACAGGCGGACTCTCCCAAGGGATCTTAAGGAAATACTATATACACTTCCTTAAAACCTTTTCCTTTTAAACTCCAACCCCACTAATATCTTTTAAGAGTATCATCTGCCCTTTTTTCAGTCAACCTCATACACATAAATCGTATAGGGAGACGTCTCTTCACTGTAAGTTCCCCGCAGAGTCAGGTTCTTTTCCGCTGCGTTGGATAGACAGATCCTGGAAAAAATATATCTGCATCCCAGATTTCGCAAAGCGGCTGTATCAGCTGTCAATTCCTGACTCTGGGGCTGATAATTGCGCACTGCCTGCACGATGGTATCCTCATGACCGGAATAAAGATAGCACCTTGCTCCCCACTCATCGTAATAGATCCGGGTGGCCGGACGCGCCTCTAAGGCCGGTGCGATCACTTCTCGGAAAGCTTCCTTATAACTCTGGGCATAGAATCCCAGGTATCCGTCCAGTGTGGCGATCCCGTTGTACTCCAGCACCGCCGGATGCAGGCCGTAGGCCACCGCCCACTGGGCATCGGCGGAATCTGTCAAGTCACTGCCGTCTCCCCCCGCAGCTGCCGACAGATGAATGGTCTGCTGATCCTGCGAGTGGGCAAAATCTCCTGCCTGATATCCCAGATCTTCTTTGATCTTATCAAACAGTGCCGTGGAATAAAATTCTCCGTAAGAAAGACTGTCTGTCTTCTGTCCCCGCAGCAGTTCCGTCGCCTTGGCATGGGCTGTGCTGTAGAGATCGTTGTACCGGGTGGGACTTAAGAGGATCACTGCAATCGCTGCCAAAACCAGTAATGCAGGCAACAGGTGCCCTGCCTTCTCCGGTAAGCTGCGCTTTGTCTCCTTTCCGGACGGACTCTGGGTCAGCCGCAGCAGTCGCAGGCAAACCATCAGGAAAGCCCCATACCACAGAAAAGGATTAAAAAACACGGTCCTGTTAAACTGCCAACCCTTTAAAGGCGGCAGGATCGTCTCGATCAGCCCCCGGAAGGGTTCGAAATTGTAAATGCCGTAAACCACGCTGTTAAACAAAAGCAGCAGCATCACCAGATTATACAGATCATGGAAGATCCGCTTCCCTTGCTTACGTGCCAGATACCAACCGTTTTGTAATACAAAATAGAGCATACATACCGGCAGCACCAGCTTCTGATGCACATCCTCGGCATGCATCATGCCGTTTTTCCACACATCCCGGATCTCTGCCAGGATCTCACTGCCTGTCAGGTTGCCTGCCACAAAGCTCTCCCGGATGGAGACCGTATCCGACAGCAGCATCTGGCCAAAGAGTCTGTACTCAAAGCACACATATCCCAGACTCAGCAGCACCAGCCCTCCGAAAAGTCTCCCTGCGAAGCGCTTATCCCGCAGTGAGATCCAGAGCACAGCCACCAGCACATAGCAGCACAGGAACAGGCCAAAGTAGGAAAAATAAGAAAAGAAGGGATAAACAAAGATGCCCAGGAAGCAGAGATTTCTCTCCTTCTTATTCTTTGTCCGGTACAGTCTGATAAAGAGCCAGATCACCAGCGGTATGGAGGCAAAGCACATACCAAAGGCCGGGAATACATTCAGAATACCGTAGCCAAAGCCTGTCAACACCGTCAGCGCCTGCTCATCCTTTCGCAGGATGGGGCGCGCATTGACGCTGCTGCGGATCCCGAAAAGCTCTCCGGCCAGCAGGGTAAAGGAAACTATGGCCATAAGAATCTTGGAAAAATACAGCACCAGATACGCCTGCAGCGAGGGGAGCAGCCAGTAAAGGATCCCTGCAAAGGAAAGCTCCGAGGGAAGGTCATCTCTGGTCAGTCCGCCTAAGAAAGGTGCCGCCACATGGTGGGCAAAAAAGGTACCTGTATTTTTCAGCATCTGGTACTGGGCCTGAAACAGATCCAGATTGTCATGAACGGCGATCTGCACATCCTCTCCGCAGTAGGCATACATGCCTCCCGCTCCTGCAAAGAATAAAAGGATGAGAAGGATATACCAGTTTTGATACCAGGGTTGTTTCTTTTCTTTCATGATGCTCCTTATTCCGCAGGTCCTTTGGATTGGTGAACCTTCATACAGTCAGGATTATTTGCAATATCTGCAGTTGCTGTTCAGCCGCCGGCCAAGCGGCGGATCCTGTCAGAGGTATCCGGATTTGGGGACGCCTCTCGGCTCCGTTCGTGGGCTCTAGCGGTACATAAGCTCGCAAAGAACGCGAGCTAAGTACCGAGGCCCACGATAGGCCCCTGCACCCGGACACACTCTGCCACCCTGCCGCCCGACCGGCATCTGAACAGCAAGTGCCTGCGGCACAAACAGCTACGCAAAAGGAACCAAGACTCTCACATTCTCAGCAATGAGTAGTTTTTTACCATGTACCTTACTTTTTATCATGCAGCTCGCGGAGGATATTTCTTTGGATCTCAAAATCCCTGCGGTTGTTTTTGGCCAGGTTATCCAGGATCATGCCGGCAAAGAACGACTGTATCGCCGCCAGCATAACAAAGCCGCAGACCAGTAGCGTAGGGATCTTGGGTACCAGGCCGGTCTGCATGAAGTCAGTCAGGACCGGGATAAAGAATGCCACGGAGATCAGCGCCAGCACTGCAGCCAAAATGCCGAAATAACCAAAAGGTTTGTAATTTCTATACAATCTGGCGATGGTCCGCAGTACCCTGAAACCATCCGAATAGGTATTGAGCTTGGATACACTGCCCTCCGGTCTGTCCCGGTAGGTGATGACCACATTGTCGATCTGCATGTTATTGTAGACGGCATGGATGGTCATCTCCGTCTCGATCTCAAAGCCCTTGGACAGCACCGGGAAGGTCTTGACGAAATCGTAGCTGAAGGCCCGGTAGCCTGTCATGATATCCTGAATGCCGCAGTTAAAAAGCCGGTTAATGGCTCCCCGCACCATGGAATTGCCCATGTTGTGAAACGGCCGCTTATTCTCTGTAAAGTAGGTAGAGGAGAGACGATCTCCCACCACCATATCCGCATTCTGGTTCAGCACCTTTTCCACCATAGCCGGTGCCGCGTCCATGGGATAGGTGTCATCCCCGTCTACCATGATATAGCACTGGGCATCGATCTCCCGGAACATGCGGCGGATCACATTGCCTTTTCCCTGCATATATTCGGTGCGCACCACTGCCCCGGCCGCCTGGGCCAGTTGGGCCGTACGGTCTGTGGAATTGTTGTTATAGACATAGATCACTGCCTCCGGCAGTGCCTCTTTGGCGTCTCTTATCACCTTTTCGATGGTTTTTTCTTCGTTGTAACAGGGGATCAATACTGCTATCTTATCCATTACGTCTTACCCTCTATTTTCCTTTGACATCCGTCGTATTTTCCGCGCTAGAATCCCTGGTAGATAAACTCCGCAGAGCTGTATCCCGGTCCGTAATTGCCCAGCAGGATCACATAAAAAAGCAGTGCTATCCAGATCAGCCAGCGAAGCGCCAGGGGCTTTGCGGCGATCCGCTGCCGGACAGAGCCCTTCTCCTGCAGCAAAGAGACGATGAAAAGCAGCACCACCGATACCGCCAGGATCGTAAATTCAATAAGATCAAGTCCCAGACTAAGCAGTCCCTTATCTGCCGAAAACAGCGCTCCGGGATTCCATACGGTAATGCCGTACAACAGCATACGGGCTGCATCTCCGGCACTGTTTGCATGAAAGAACACATTGCCGATATTCACCAGGAAGAAGGTGCGCAGGATCCGGAAAAGATCCGCTCCTTTTCCTTCCATAGGGATATGTAACTTGGGAAGGAACTTTTTCCAGAAGGGGAGCGTTACTTCTCCCACTACGATATAGAACCAGTGCAGCAGGCCCGAACCGATGACATATTTCACATCACCGCCGTGCCATAAGCCTACGCTGAACCACAGCAGAAACATGGCTGTAAAGGTGGTGATTTGCTTGCCGGCCTTCTTTCCGCACTTAGCCCGCAGCTTTTTGCCCATGTTCATAAAGAGCCCGGTGCGAAGCAGGGGATAAAATACATATTCCTTCATCCAGACACCCAGGGTAATATGCCACCGGCGCCAGTATTCGGAGATACTCTTGGAAAAGAAGGGCGTACGGAAGTTCTCCGGCAAAATGATCCCCAGGGTCTGGGACAGACCGATCACAATATCCATGCAGCCGGAAAAATCCGTATACAGCTGAATGGTGAAGGAAAGAGCTCCCACCCAGATATAGACGCCCGGATACTGGTCATAATTCTGAAAGACCGTATTGGTGATCACCGCCGCCCGTTCGGAGATCACCAGCTTTTTAAAGAAGCCCCAGACCATTCGCTGCAGTCCCGCCGTCACCTGCATATAATCAAAGCGGTGCTGCTGCCAAAGCTGGGTTCCCTCTGCCTTAAAGTGCATAATGGGACCGGAGATCATAGTGGGGAAATACATGCCGTACAGCATGGTCCGCAGATAGCTGTGCTCCGGCTGCGCCAGTCCGTTGTAGACATCCGCCGCATATCCCACCAGGGAAAAGGTATAAAAAGACAGTCCCAGCGGAACGGCTATACCGCCGCCAAACCGCATATATTTAAGGGTTGCCAGTACGCCTAAAAGCAGCAGTACATCTGCAGCCAGAATGATCCGGCGTCCGGTCTGCTCCTTTTGCCTCTCCAGCCCTCTTACCGCCAGCCAGGTCACGGTCACGCCGGCCAGGGGGTAGAGGATCAGCCATCCGTTTCCCCCCAGGAGATAAAAAGCCCCGCTGCCAAGCAGCAGCACGATCCATTGCAGTTTCCCCGGCACCAGGTAGTAAAGTACCAGCAAGACCGCATAAAAACACAAAAAATAAAATGAAGTGATTTCCATGAATGATTCTTTCCTTCCAACCGGCGGTTGAAAACAGCCGCTGCCCGTCGTATATTGAAAAATAGTTCTGTGGGATCCGTCTTTGCCGGTTTTCCCTTACAGCTGTCATAAAGTGCAGCACCCAAAAATAACCAGAAAGAGAGGGCAGCGCATGCTCCATTTAAAGGTACACCATATCGGCTATTTAGTCAAAAAAAAGACCGCCAGGGAGGCGTTTCTCACCCTGGGGTATACCATCTGTCAGGACTGGATCCGGGACGAAGGGCGGGGCATCGATATCTGCTTTCTGCAGTCCGGCAGCACCTGCATCGAACTGGTCTGCCCCTACTGTGACACCTCCACCGTCTCCGGCCTTATGAAGCGTTTAAAGAACAGTCCCTATCATATCTGTTATATCTCCGAAGACCTTGACGGGGACGCCAAAGAGCTGCGGGAGCAGGGATTTTTACCCATTGATCTTCCCACTGCTGCACCGGCCTGCGGCGGTCATCCTGTCCAGTTCTTCCTGCACCCGGCCCTGGGGATGATCGAGCTGTTGGATCACGATTTCACCTTTGCCTGATGCAGTTGCCGGAGGTACGTATGCCTTGGCTGCTCTACGTCTTAGGTGCTTTACGTCTTAGGTGCTCTACGTCTTAGGTGCTTTACGCCTTAGGTGCTTTACGCCTTAGGTGCTTTACGCCTTCAGAGACTTCCGGATCAATGCACGTAAGCCGTTATATAGCAGATCACAGCTGCAGGGTCTGCTATATGACGGCTTATTGCATAAAAAAACGGGGACTCCCTTCGGGAATCCCCAGTCTCTTTTTATCCGATCACATAAAACCAATTCTGAATCAATTCTGCGAAACTGCTTCTATGAAACCTGTGCCTCGATGATATCCATCATCTCACCTACATTCTTCATGGAAACCACCTGTCCCATGCTGAACTTCACGCCAAACTCCTGCTCTACAGCAGCAATGAGATTAATGTGCTCCAGAGAATCCCAGCCGTCTACATCCTCTGCGGTGGTCTCCTCATCCACGGTAATGCTCTCATCGTCAAATACGTCTCTGAATACCTCATTCAAATCTCTGAGAATCTCGTCTCTGTCCATAGTACTTCTCCCCTGATCCTATCTCCTGCAGCCTGACCGTTTCTGTCTCCGGTCCGGGTGCATTGGTGTTTCTATGTTTTTTACTATACATGGTACAACAAGCAGAATCAATACTGAAATGCAAAAACGTTTCGGTTGGTTGCACTTCACTATGATAATTTAGTGTTGCCCGGTCATGCACCGGAACGCGGCAGATGTCTCGCTCCGGTGCATTTATGTCTTACTCCGCCGCCGGAATACCATTTTCTAAAGAGAAATGCAGCATATTGTTCATATATCGCTCCACAGTCTCATAGACCACTACGTCCGGTGCCTCCTTCTGCAGCATCTCATAATTATAGTTGTAATAGAAATTGAGATACGCATCATTGTAATTGCAGGCCACATAGGGCGCCATCATGGTAGAGAAGGAATCTCCGATAATGAAAAGCTTTTGCTGTTTGGCATCTCCATTGGGATTATGGAAGCGGAATTCGGTGCTCTCCGCATTTTTTTCTGTCTCTATGCTGTGGGTCGTATAACCGCTGACGGTATAGACTGCGTCCTTTTGCAGGTACTGTCCTAAATTCAGGAGCTTGGCCAGGTCAAAGGCAGAATTGCTCTCCACGGTATTGATGGTGCATCCCTCTAAAGGCACCACTTCATTGCCCAGAGCTTCATTGAGCACGCCGGCGCCGATATAAGAGCCTACGTTGTTCCAATGGGTGTCATATTTGTAATAGAATTCCAACTCGGGATAGTTTTCTTTATAAGCCAGCAGGTTGTCGTAGGGGCAGACTATGGTCAGATCGGTGTTTTCCCGCAGATACTCCACCACCTGCTGCATCCTTCCCTCGTCGCTCTTCTCGCCGTATACAGCCGGCATATAGTCACTGTATACTCTCTCCTTATTGGGGCAGATCATGATCACGAAATCGCTGCCCATCTCGGCCAACTGGTCTCTGGCCTTTAGCATATTGTCCTTGATCTGTTCCAGTTCTTCCCGGCTGTAGCGATTGGTACCCTGATAATCCGAGATGGGATCCTCATCATTGACCTGAGCTCCCTTGTAAAAGAGCCATCCATCCTTGCCCACGATCACGGAATTGGAGGAAGAGGTATGGAAGAACTCGTAGTCCACCAATCCGTTTAAAAAGATCAGCTGATTGCGAAAAGGCAGGGCATCATTAAAATAATTGTCAAAGCCGGAAGGGTAGCTCTCCAGGGTCTGCACCGACAATACCGGCTTAGATGCCATAACGCGGTTTTCGTAATTGGTGGTATCCACCAACTTGTTTCCCACAGACCTGTAAAAAAGCACAGGGAGCAGCAGCAGCACCACAAAGGCCGCTATGTAATAGTACTGTATGGCTTTTTTCATCTTTACGTTATTCATGTTTACCTCTTTATGTCGCAGCTTGCTGCGACACCGTGAGGAGAATTTCGCGCAGGCGAATTCTCCGATATGACTAAAATTTAAAGTAGATAAAAGCATTGTAGGTATTGCTTGCCAGCAGCAGAATCGAGTACAAAAAGATCAGCGTACAGAAGATCGCCTCCGGCAGGCTGTATTTCCATTTCTGTGCTGCCACGGCCAGCTTTCCTTTGGAAAAGACGGTCTGGAAAAGGCCGCATCCGATGATCGCCAGCACTATGGTCACCACTATCTTGGTCGTCAGCAGCGTCATGACCCCTGACTGATCCTGCAGGTACATCCAGGGCAGGAACATGCGCTTGATAATGGCAAGGCTCTGTCCGATGCTGTCTGCCCGGAAGAATACCCAGCCTACGGTAAAGACGATGATAGCGTAAAGATGAGCAAATATGGGATGCTTTTTCAGGAACTTATTAAAGCCCATGCGCTCGATCATCATAAAGAAGCCGTGGTACAGGCCCCATCCTAAGAAGGTCCAGCGGGCGCCGTGCCAGAAGCCTGTCACAGCAAATACGATCCACAGATTGAGGTACGTCCTGTACTTTCCTTTCCGGTTGCCGCCCAGAGGGATATAGAGGTAATCCCTGAACCAGGTGGAAAGGGAAATATGCCACCTGCGCCAGAACTCCTGGATGGAAGCGGAGATATAAGGGTAATTGAAGTTTTCCGGATAGTCGAAACCAAAAAGCTGGGCCGTACCGATAGCCATGTCGGAATATCCCGCAAAGTCATAGTAGATCTGCAGAGTATAGAGAATGGCGGCGCACCAGGCAGCGCCGCTGCCCATAGTAGCGGGATCCAGGCCGTAAAGGGTATCCACTACCTCCCCCAACACATTGGCAATGATCACCTTCTTGCCCAGGCCATAGAGGAACCGGCGAAAGCCAAGGGCTACCTTTTCTCTTGTCATTGTGCGGTCCGTCAGCTCGGTATAAATATCCTTATACTTTACGATAGGGCCGGACAGCAACTGGGGGAAAAGGCACATATACAATGCCATGTGCAGCAGGTTTTTCTGTACCTTAAACTTTCCCCGGTAGAGATCGATGGTATAGCTCAGTGCCTGGAAGGTAAAAAAGGAAATACCGATCGGCAGTGTCATGGAAAGCAGGGGCAATTCCCTGCCCGGCAGAAAGCGGTTGATGGTGCCGATAAAAAGGTTGCTGTATTTAAAGTACCCCAGCAGCCCCAAATTCGCCAGGATATTTAACACCAGCCAAAGCTTTTTTTGCTCTTTAAAGCTGTCGATGGCCAGGCCAAAAAGCCAGTTCATCACGATGGAGAACAGCAAGAGCAGTACATAGCGAGGTTCTCCCCAGGCATAAAAGATCAGGCTGGCGATCACCAGCAATACATTTTGATATCTGGGCTTTCGAATGAGAAAAGCCAGCACAAATACGATGGGCAGGAACACCCACAGAAATACCATTGAACTGAAAACCATGAATAACGTCCTCTCTGTCTTACTTTACCGGCTGATCCAAGGCAGCTTCCTTATCACTGTCAGGGGAAGCCTCTCCCATTACCGCAATATAGTGATTCTGGGGCTGGTAGGTTGCAGGGATACGGAATTTCCAGACCGTATTGCCTCCCTGTTCTTCATGAATCTTTGTAAAGCCCATGCGGCCGTAAAAATCCCGTACCATGCCGTTCTTGGCCGTGGGATAGTAGTAGCCGTAGATCTCACTGATACCATGTTCGACGCAGGCCTGCACCAGGGCATCCATCATGGCATATTCCATATCCCGCTTAAGGACCCGGCAGCTCATCAGCCACAGATCCATGAGCAGGGCTTTTTCCCCTGTAGGCTGCGGCTTTTTCCCTTCCTCTTCCTCGGTCATGGCCATGGCCATACTGCCGATGACCAGGGAGACGATGCCGTTGTCTCCGAATTTATCCACCAGACTGCCGCACAGTGTGATACATTCCGGATCCTGGGCCGCCTGCGCGATCTCCGGCTGGGTATAGCGCCTGGTGGTCAGGTTAAACTGGTTGCTCTTATTGGTCAGCTGGGTGATCCTGGGATAATTGATCTCCTCAAAGGGCCGGATCTGCGCCTTCATCTCCAGAGAGCGAAGATAGTCTCCGTAATCTGTGAAGCTGGCCTGTGCCGCCTGCCTCTTTGCATTTTGCTGATACATGTCGTTGCGCTTTCGGTCGTCCTCCGAAAAGCTGGTCACTTCGAAATATCCCGCCCTGTCGATAGTATGCAGATAGCTCTCAGGCGTCCCCATCTCCGGCACCGCCACACCGGGCACCTGTCCCCGGACGATCTCCCGTTCCGCAGGATTGTCATCCACAAATACCATGGATTCCGGCAGAATGTTCAGCTGCTGTGCGATGCTTTTGATATTCTCGCTCTTTGGCTCCCAATTGGCACGGATGGCCACAAAGTCCTCCGGCCGCAGCACACCTGCCGGATGGCGCAGGCCTGCCAGCGCATTCTCCTCTTCATTTTTGGAATCCACTGTCAAAAGCACGCCGATCTCCTTTTGCTGCTTCAGATAGTCCTGAAATTCATGGTAGACCTGTCCCACGGACGTCTCCATGCCGATCTCCAGTCCCTCCGGGCCGTCATCTCCTACGATGCCGCCCCACAGTGTATTGTCCAGATCCAGCGCCAGCGCCTTTTTGTTTCGTCCGTAAATGGACTTGATGATGGTGGCCACGCTGTAGGCATAGACCGGAATCGCCTGCATGGACATGGCATATTTGTAAAGGTGCCAGAATCCCGGATCCGCCCACTGATCCAGACCATAGGACGCCGCCAGATACTGAAGATCATGGAGGTAAAATCCTTCCTGCTTCTCGGCATACTCAGCAAATCGCTCATTTAAGCGATTCACAAAGCGGACCCGGCCGTGAATATCATAGGCATCCCGATTTCCCAGAAGACGCCAATAGGGAAATTCGAAATTATTCTGAATGACCGGGCAGTGATAGCGCTCTTTGCAGCTCTCCCATACGGTCTTAAAGCTGTTAAAAGTACGTTCTGCCAATGCTTCCACCTCTGCCTTGCTATCCTGCATACCGGGCAGCTCCCGCAGATTGCGGTAGGTGGTATGGATAAAGATCAGGTCCGGCTTGAAGGCATCCAGGATTTCATTGCCAAAGATGGCGTCCTCATAATACTGGGCGTATTCCGACTCATAGAATTCCGGACTGATCCCCTGGTCTAAAAGGAAAAGCTCCAGCATCCGCACAATGTCATGGGTGGTAGAGCCCCCCAGCACGGCGATCTTTTTTTTCATTCGCTCACTGCCATCGTTTTGCAGTGTTTTTTTAATCTTTCTTGATTTTTTCAGCAGCTCTTCGCTGTCAAAGGGATAAGGTATCATAGTGGCCTTTCTTTTTGGATGTACGCTGCCGGTTACTGCTCCGCTGCCCGCCGGTTACCACTCCGCTGCCCGCCAGGCAGCGGAGCAGTAACCGCCAACTTGATCACATTGTATTACTTATATTGCTCCAGCACCTGAGAAAAGGCCGGAACCTCCTGTTCCAGGATCCGGGTGAAATACTGTGCCCCTTCCGTATTCAGGTGATCGGGATCTCCAAAATACTGCACTGCCTCTGTAAACCGCGGATCCATGCCATAGTCATAGTACACCGTCTGTTCTTCCTGACAGATCTGCACCAGCACCTGATAAAACTGCTGCATCCACTCCGCTGAGATATACTGGGTATAATATTTCGTATAAGGCGGCGTGATCAGAATGGGGGTGATCTCTCTCTCCCTGCAGAACTCTATGATCTTTTTCAGCAGATCGATCTGGTCCTGCCGGAAATAGTCTGTCTTGCCGGCGAAATGTCTCTGGTACCGCTCATAGCCTATTTCTGTAAAGTTTTGAATGGTCTGGGCATCGGCAGTCTGGGTCGTGCCGGCTCCGTTCTCCTCTGTTTCCGCAGCTAACACCCGCAATGTCAGTTTATCGGACAGGCCACTCTGGGTCCATAGATCCGGCAGCAGCTTAAGAAGCTTATCCTCTCCTGTCAGTACCGGCAGCCTGTGGGTGGTCACATCCACGTACCAGTCATAATCCGGAATATACTGGGGATCCAGAAACTGGTAATAGCGCACGGAGCGCTCCTGGGCTTCCTTATCCGATACCACCTCATCATTAAAGGAAAAATAGGACACAGGAATGAACATTACGCCGCCTGCCTGCAGATCATCCTGATACTGCTGCAGGATCGCATAGTCCAGTTCATAATTCTGACTGGCCAGGCCAAAGTTAAAACAGGTATACCCCCGCCCGCGAAGGTCATCATAATTCAGATCATACTCGCCGTGGGAACTTCCTATATTGGAGATCAGGATCTTACTGTCATAGGCTGCTATATCATGGAATTTGTCCAGTTCATGATAGCGATTGGCATGATCCATCAGATAGATCCGATTTAACCCTAAAAGCAGCAGGATCGCCCCCGCCGCCACCAACAGCAGTTTACACAAAAACTTCTTCATTCTTACCTCTTTATGCCGCAGCCTGTCTGCGGCACCGTCTATTCTAGAATCCTGAATAGATAAACTCTGTGGCAACGCCCTTCTCGGAGCAGATCAGCAAAAGCACCACAAATACCATATAGAGAGGATATTTCACCCAGGGCTTCCAGCTCCTGATTTCCAGTATCATATCCTTTTTTAAGGAAAGCACATCTCCTATGGTCAAAAGGATCACAGGCAAAAGGATCCAGACCATCTCTGTATAATCCATGTTCAGACTGATGACCGCCAGCTTTAAATAATTCCACGGCTCATCGATCCCATGGAACATATGACCGAAAATATAGCAAACCTCTTCCATGGAATCCGCCCGGAAGAAGACCCATGCCGCCGTGATCAGCACAAAGGTCACAGCCACCTGCAGCATACGCACCGGCAGCGGCCGCAAAGAGACGTTCTTTGACGCTCTCTCTTTTTCTCCATCGGTATTTTTCTTTTGGATCCGGGCCATTGCCTTGCCGGCCAGGATCTCTGCTGTCTGATAAATGCCATGCAAAGCGCCCCAGATCAAAAAAGTCCAGTTGGCACCATGCCATATACCGCTGATGATAAACGTGATCATCAGATTGACGATCCTTCGCGCCGTCCCCCGTCTGCTTCCTCCCAACGGGATATAGATATAATCCCGCAGCCAGGAAGACAGGGAAATATGCCATCTTCCCCAGAACTCCCTGATGGAATGGGCATAGTAAGGGCTGTTGAAGTTCATCCGCAAATGGATGCCGAACAGATTGGCCAGGCCGATGGCAATATCGGAATAGCCTGAAAAATCACAGTAGATCTCGATACTGTACATAAAAGCCACCAGCAGCAGGATCAATCCGGTATAGCTCTCCAGATTGCCGTATACCTGATCGACCGTCACTGCCAATGTATCTGCGATGACGATCTTTTTAAAATAGCCCCAGGCCATGAGCTTGATGCCATAGGCTGCCTTCTCCGGATCAAAGACAGCGGGCTGTCTGTACTGCGGCAGCAGATCTCCTGCCCGTCCGATAGGGCCGCAGATCAGAGAAGGGAAAAAGGACACATACAGTGCATAATACCCGAAATGCTTCTCTGCCTGTATCTTCCCGGTATAGACATCTGCCAGATAGCTGATGGTCTGAAATACATAAAAAGAAATGCCCACCGGCAGCAGGATCTTTAACGTCGGCGTCTGTATATTCCAGGATAAATAGTCTGCCAGCGCATTAAACTCCTCCAGCAGAAAGGTAGTATACTTAAAAAAGCTCAGCTCAGCCACAAGGAAAAGAACGCCTGCTGCCACCGCTGCTCTCTTAGCCCGCCGATCCGGTGCCTTCTCTATCCTTCGGCCCATATGATAAGAAACCACTGTGGTCACCAGCAGGACCAATGCATATGAAATATGAAAACCGGCACAAAACAGATAACTCACCACCAGCAAAACAACCCATCGGTATTTGGCCGGACATATCCAGTAAATGCAGAACACAATCGGCAGGGCGACTGCGAATGCCAGAGAATTAAAAAGCATTTTTCTTTTGATAACCTTTCTATACCACAGGCTGCTGCGGCTCTATAAAGAAAATCCTGTAACTATGCAGCCCCCATCTCGCTCTTTCTTCGCTAAACCTCGATGCGGCCGGTCAGAGACGCTTTGCGGTATTCGCTTCGCCGCGGGTGCCATCCTCTGCCCGAGGGCATACCTAAGCATACTTTACAACACTTTACCTTCCTTAGCAAACTACTGCG
>CAVBJS010000013.1:0-58027 GCA_963596015.1 Bacteroidaceae bacterium | reverse complement strand
GCACGATAGGCCCGTATTGTCTGAGCATCCCCGCATCAGGCGGGGATGCGAGTTCGGGCCGGCCATCCGCAGGCGAGAAGCAGATCATAAGCAAAACGGCGCAAAGTGCATGGTGCGAGACATCTGCCGCGCTCCGGTGCACGGCCGGGCAAAGCTAATTGTCATAGTAACAACCCCTGCATCTTCTCAGAAACTTTTGTCATCTACGATTGAAAGAATATTTTTTTTAGTTTAAAATAGGAAGCTGTTGTAAGAATCCGGGATCTGGGCCCCCTGCCGATGCCATCCGGCATCCCCACAGACTGACTGCGCCGCAGACGTCACAGACAGTCCGTCAGCAGGCTATGGCTTCACGGATCCTTCCCACCTTCGTCTGCGGAATGGAGATTTTTGTATGATCAGTACCAGCGGTGTTACTCTGCGCGTAGGCAAAAAGGCGCTCTTTGAAGATGTCAGCATTAAATTTACCGAAGGCAACTGCTATGGCATCATCGGCGCAAACGGCGCAGGCAAATCCACATTTTTAAAGATCCTCTCCGGCCAGCTTGAGACCACCAGCGGCAGTGTGGTAATCACCCCCGGCCAGCGTCTTTCCTTCTTAGAGCAGGATCAGGAAAAATATAATGACCAGATCGTTTTAGATACCGTCATCCAGGGCAACCAGCGCCTGTATGAGATCGGCAAGGAAAAGGAAGCCATTTACATGAAGGAAGACTTCTCCGATGAGGACGGCATTAAGGCCGCCGAGTTAGAGGAGGAATACGGCACCATGGGCGGCTATACCGCCGAGTCCGACGCCGAGTCTCTCTTAAACGGCCTTGGCATCGAGACCGAATATCACATGAAGCGCATGGATGAATTAAACGGTGCCCAGAAGGTGAAGGTGCTGTTGGCCAGAGCTCTTTTCGGTAACCCGGACATCCTGCTTCTGGATGAGCCTACCAACCACCTGGATCTGGATGCTATTTCCTGGCTGGAAGAGTTCCTGATCAATTTCGAGAATACCGTCATCGTGGTCTCCCACGACCGTTATTTCTTAAATAAGGTATGTACGGATATCGCAGATATCGACTATGGCAAGATCACCCTGTATGCCGGCAACTACGATTTCTGGTATGAGTCTTCCCAGCTGATGATCCGTCAGATGAAGGAAGCCAATAAGAAGAAGGAAGAAAAGATCAAGGAGTTAAAGGAGTTCATCTCCCGTTTCTCCGCTAACGCTTCCAAGTCCAAGCAGGCTACCAGCCGTAAGCGTGCTTTAGAGAAGATCGAGCTCGATGAGATCAAGCCTTCTTCCCGTAAATATCCCTTCATCGATTTCCGTCCCGACCGCGAGATTGGCAATGAAGTCCTGACCGTCGAGCACCTGACCAAGACCATCAACGGCGTCAAGCTCTTAGACGACGTATCCTTCGTGGTAAAGCACGATGACAAGATTGCCTTTGTAGGTTCCCAGGAGCAGGCCAAGACTGCCCTCTTCGAGATCCTGATGGGCAATATGGAGCCGGATGAAGGCACATACAAATGGGGTGTCACCACTTCCCAGTCCTACTTTAAGAAGGACAATACCACCCTGTTTGACACAGACAGCGATATCACCCAGTGGCTTACCGCTTATTCCCAGAATAAGGATGTGACCTACGTCCGCGGCTTCTTAGGCCGTATGCTCTTCCGCGGTGAGGACGGCGTAAAGAAGGTCAAGGTCCTCTCCGGTGGTGAGAAGGTGCGCTGCCAGCTTTCTTCCATGATGATCAGCGGTGCCAACTGCCTGATCTTTGATGAGCCTACCAACCATCTGGATATGGAATCCATCTCCGCCCTCAACGACGGCATGATCAAGTTCCCGGGTGTGGAGCTGATCGCCTGCCGCGACCATCAGGTGGTACAGACCACCGCTAACCGCATTATCGAGATCCTGCCGGAAGGTAAGATCATCGATAAGGAGACCACCTACGACGAGTACCTGGCAAATGATGAGATGGCCAGAAAGCGTACCGTCTATGTTTCTCAGGCGGAAGAAGAGACCGACAGCAGCGAAGAATAATATCCATCGCCAAGCTGCCCGGAGTGAGGATTTATGTGCAAAACATCTGCAGATCTTCTGCAGATGTTTTCAGTTTCTTTTATTTTTCGGAGGGACCCATTTATGCAAGCTGTAGACCTGCATGTACACTCAACAAAATCAGACGGCACCCTTACCCCCGCCCAGCTGGTAGCTCTGGCACAGGAAAAGGGACTGGCTGCCTTTGCACTGACGGATCATGACACCACCGACGGTATTGCCGAGGCCATGGAGGCTGCCAGAGACACACAGATCGAGGTCATTCCCGGCATAGAGCTTTCTACGGAATATGAAGGCCGGGACATTCATGTGGTGGGGCTTTTTCTGGATCATCAGATGCCCGGCTTTCAGGAGCGCATCCACGCCTTTGCCGATGCCAGGGAAAATCGGAATAAAAAAATGTGTCAGCGTCTTTGCGATGCCGGCATCCCGGTCCCCTATGACCAGCTGCGGGCAGAGTGCGGCGATGCGGTGATCACCAGAGCCCATTACGCCCAGTTCATGCTCCGCCATGGCATTATCTCTTCCCTGCAGGAGGCCTTTTCCAAATATATCGGCGATGACTGCCCCTATTTTGTCCCCAGGGAAAAGATCACACCTCATATGGCAGTACAGTTCATTCTCTCTGTCCACGGACTGCCCATCCTGGCCCATCCTTTTCAGTATAAGCTCAGCGATCAGGATCTGGAGAAACTGGTGGCCTCTCTGGCCGAAGAAGGACTGGCCGGCATCGAGGCCTGGTATTGCTCCCATTCTCCCCAGCAAAGCGCCCAGATCGCCAGATTGGCTGAAAAATACGGCCTTCTGGAAAGCGGTGGCTCCGATTTTCACGGTGCCAATAAGCCAAAGCTGGAGATGGGAAACGGCTACGGCAATCTTTTTGTGCCGGAAAAACTGCTGACTGCCATGAAACATAGGGTCTACCATGTCACAGACCAGACCCGTATCTTCTTTTCCGATCTGGACGGCACCCTGCTGACCTCCGATAAACACGTCTCTCCCGGCACCAGAAAGGCTTTGGATGCCTGGTGTGAGGCGGGCAATATTTTTGTCATGCTCTCCGGCCGGGCCACCAGCAATGTAGAAGTCGTGCGGCAGCAGGAAAAACTCTTCTATCCTCACATGTATGTCTGCGGCTTTAACGGCGCGGAGATGTTTGACGGAGACAGCGGGGAACGTATTTTCCGGGAGGGGCTGCCCATTCCCATCGCCCGCAGGGTCATAGAACTGGCTAAGGAAGCCGGCGTCTATTGTCATACTTACAACGGAAAGTCTATCGTATGCCGCCATGTGGCGCCGGAGACAGATTATTACAGAAAGTATATTCCCATGCCGGTGCTGACGGATGAGGAGGATCCTGCCTCCCTTTTGACCGAAGAGCCCTGCAAATGCATTGCTATCACTCTGGGAGATACCACGCCCTTAGAGGCTCTTCGTCTTCGCCTGATTCAGGAACTGGGGGAGCAGGTCCAGGTGTTTTATTCCAACCCCAACTATCTGGAGGTAGTCTCCCACCGGGCCAATAAAGGGATCGCACTGCAAAAGCTGTGCCGCCGGCTGGGCATTCCGGTAGAGAATTCCATTGCTGCCGGAGACTCCGCCAACGATGTCTCCATGCTCAAGGCTGCCGGCTGCGGCGTGCTGATGTGCAACGGCTACGCCCAGATGCCAGACTTAAAAGACAGTGCCGATGTTATTACAAAGGCGGATAATGATCATGACGGATTGACAGAAATCTTGCAGGTGATTAACTAACTTTAAGAAAAATAATAGTCGCCGTAAAGCCCCCTAGCTAAAGCCAGGGGCTTTACGGCGTCATTTGGTAAAATAAACAACGGGGGCAGAATCGACTTATATAGTCAATTCTACCCCGTCTTGTTTTAACTCACACCCTCTGCGCCATTTGCCGCTTCCTGTATCATTTCCTCCACTGACTCAGACAGTTCTCCGATCTGCTCTTGGGTTATTCCCTCCACATGTACGCCGCCGGTACATACCACGGTTACGCCATAGGCTACGCAGAGTCTTTCCGCCACCTTGCGGCAAAAATGTTCATCCTTATGTCCTGTCAGGTTAAGGACACAAGCAGTGGAACCTCTCTCCCCATTACCGCGAAGAGATGGTCTGGACACCGCCTGTACGACGCAGCCGATATGAGGTCTGCTGCCCCCTTCTAAGACAGCCAGCAAGTCGTCTCCGATCCTGCCGATGGAAAGACTGATCTCTGTCCCGGCAGTATGCCTTTTCTGTGTCCTTATCCATTCCATCTGCGATACTCCTTTGCCTCTATTCCAAAAGGCTCCACCAGCTTTGCAGCTATATGATAAGTCATCTCTTCTATGCTTTTCGGTCTGTGATAATAGGTCAGCATGGGCGGAATGATGTGCACGCCGGGGATAGATGACAACTCTTTCAGATTACGCAGATGAATGGCGCTTAAGGGCGTCTCTCTGGCTGCCAGCACCAATGGACGCTGTTCCTTGATGGTCACATCCGCTGCCCGCAGCAGCAGATTATCCGTATAACCGCTGCAGATGCCCGCCACACTCTTCATGCTGCAGGGTACCACCAGCATGCCTGCTGTACGATAGGAGCCGCTGGCAGGACCTGCGCCTATATCAGCGACATCCAGTACCACATCCGCCAGATCCTCCACTTCTTCTACTGTATGATCCGTTTCCTGCAGCAATGTCTTTCTGGCACTGTCTGTCATGATCAGCTGGCTTTCCACCCCCTCTGCCTGCTGCAGTAAACGTAATACTTCTATCAGAATGGGCTGCCCGCTGGCGCCGGAGGAGGCTACAATGATCCTTTTTTTCATATTTTCCTCTCTATGCCGCCCCTTGTCTGCGGCAGCGTAAGGAGAATCTCGCTTAGACGAATTCTCTGATACGATCTGCAATGATGCCATTTAAAAGAAATGCCTGCAGGCTTCTTCCGATTCTATCTTTCTATGCCTTGCAGATCCCATCGATCCAGGCGAAAGTTTCCTCCAGGTCGTAATCACCGGCGTGAGGAATATTCCAGGGCGCATGATAATCTACGGAGATTCCCTGCTCTCTTAGCTTTAACACCAGCAGTGCCGAGATGGCCAGGGAGGTATCCCGGTCGCACTCTCCGTGCCGGATCCGGAAATACTTAGCCGTCTTTGCCTTTTCGTCCTCCACATACTCCATGGGATTGAGCATGCGGATCACTTTCTCCTCTGCCATCTCACCGTCGCAGGTGCTGTGGGCATGACTGTATGCCGTAAAATGACGGCAGTTGGTCCCGGCATTGCCAAACAGATCATTCTCCGGGCTATGCAGTCCCAGATCATCAAAAGCCGGCGTGGTCTTCATGCGGGTGATGTCCCTTACATAGGCATCAAAATCCATATCCGTTACCTGCCCGTTTTCAATGGTCAGCCAGGTTTTGGATCCTACCGGTGCCGGGGAAACCGGGCCATCCTGTACCGGCGGATGCTCCAGCGCTTTCTGCGCGGATGCTAAGACCAGCTTTTTCACATATTCCTTAAAGCTGCCCTCTCCGTTTTCATCCAGTGTCAGCGGCTGTCCTTCATCGTCCTTAAGATGCAGGCTGTTCACATAAGCCGGGAAAAGGGCCGCTTCCTCTTCGGATACCCGGCACTGTTCCTCTCCCATCACACCGTCCTCGGGGGTAAAGCTGGGACGGCCGCCTTCCTCCATCTTCATATTCATGCGATGGTAATCATAGACACCATCAAATTCCCACTCATAAGCCATGTCCGCGTGCTCTAAGTTAATGATAGGACAATAGCAGGAGGCCGCAAAGACCTCATCACCTGCCGGTGCCGCCCCTAATTCCTGCAGATAAGGCTCATAGTCCGGATGGTTGCCTGTGGTGCCCATCAGGGAAGAAAGGGCGCCGCCGGCGCTGGTACCGTTGGTAATGATCTTACTCTCATCCCCCGGCAGCTGTGATGCGAAATAATGCAGATATCGTACCGCCGCCTTATAGTCCACGATGCAGGCCGGCGCTTTGCCGGTATATTTTCCGTTTTCGTCCTGCTGTATCCGTCCCCGTATGGCCGGTGCCGCCACGACATACCCGTGCTGCAATGCCCGGAAAACGGAATTGATCTTACCTTTTTCGAATTTGTTAAATCCAGGTTCATCCAGTTCTCCCGGCATGTATCCCCCCACTGTATTGGGCATGAATACCGGCGCACTCTCCAGAGTATAACCGTTGATCGTCTCTCCCTCATAATACCCCTGTGGCACAAAAATATTCATCTGCTGAAATGCAGCGTTCACAGGTCTGTCCACATAAACTAAATTTCTGTAAGAGCGAAACCGGATGGTCTCGCCCTGCAGCGTAAGTTCTTCTGTCTGGTAATCCTCTTTATCGAAATTCATTTTTTCCTTTCTATGCCGCAGCTTGTCTGCGGCAACGTGAGGAGAATTTCGCGCAGGCGAATTCTCCGATACGATCCGCACCTATGACGTTTACGGCATAGGTGCCGTTTGAAAGGAATGCCATCAGGCATTTCTTTCAAACTTTTCCCTTTCTATGTTTGCTTCGCATACGCAGTATGATTACTGTACAGGTGCCGGCCGGGTGACGCCCCAGATACTGTTCTGTCCCCAGCCCCCAAAATACTTACAATAAGATCCGCTGTCTGATCAGTGACTGCATAACACCTATTTTACACCCCCATTTCTCTGGGGCAGCCACTGGGAGGTGTCAAATTTGGTTGAGCGAATTGTTACACCCCCCATTTCTCCGGGGCAGCCTCCAGAAACCGTGCTCTGACAAAGCGTGTCTTCTGATCATAGGGCACCGTGCAGTCAAAGATGGCCTTGCAGGCGATGCCATGGTCCCGGATGCTGGGAGAACAGGATGGATCATTGGAGGGATCTAAGGGATGACAGCGCACGCCGGGGATAGGGATCATGTCTGTGTCTGCCTGAAATCTGGTATTCATAGCCCACAGCACATCACTCATATCAAAGCAGTCCACATCTTCATCCACCAGAAATACATGTTTTAACTCGCTGAAGGCAGAAAAGGCCAGAAGAGCCGCCTGACGCTGGCGTCCCTCGTCGCTGGCCGTCAGCTTTTTAAACTGCAGAACGGCCATGTACTTGCCGCCGCCTGCGGAGGCGCAATATACATTCTGCAGTCTGCCGGGCATGGCCTTTTCGATCATGCCATAGATGCTGGCCTCTGTGGGAATGCCCGCCATAGACACATGCTCCTCACTGGGGCCGATACAGGTCTGCATGATGGGATGCTGTCTGTGGGTCACGGCTTTTACCTTGATCAGCCAGCACTGGCTGCTGGCAGGACCGGTATATCCCGGAAATTCCGGCATAGCATAACCGGTATGGCTGTTCTGGTCTTCCTGCACCCGAATGCCCGGCATTACCTCGCCTTCAATGACATATTCCGCATTGGCGATGGCTTTTTCCCGTACCGTAAGGCAATCACACAGCTGCACCGGCTCTCCCCGCAGCGCCCCGGCTACCGAAAGCTCATCATAGCCAAGGGGCGTGGTAGGCGGCTCAAAGCAGGAACCGATCTCAATGGCCGGATCCACGCCGATACTGATGGAGATCGGAAGTGGTTGGCCCAGCTTTTCCGCACACTCTGCCATAGCGCCGATATGCCTGGCCCCCGGCGTGAAGAAGATAGACAGCTCGTCCTTTCCCTGGATACAAAGTCTGTGGATCGTCACGTCATGAGCACCGGTTTCCGGATGGGTGGCATAGCACATGCCCATGGTAATGTAGGGTCCCGCATCATCCGGGGTATTGGTGGGCGCCGGCACCAGATCATACAGGGAAAAACCGGGCTCCTCTGCCCTGTGCACCACCTGCTGACAGGGTGCCTCCCCGACAAAATCCACCGGCAAAATGGGATTAGCTACGCTCTCGTACAATCGCTTTCCCAACTCTTCCGGCTTACAATCCAGCAATGCCGCCGCTCTTTTGCGGCTGGCCAGCACACCGATCACAACGCTGGCATCCGGATGCCCCTTGACAGTATGAAAGAGTACAGCAGGTCCCTCCTTCGTGGGACGCTTCACCGTCCCGCCTGCTCCTACATAGCGGTAGATCCCCGCCAATTCCGCCATAGGGTCCACTTCCACCTCTGTCTGCGCCAGCTGCCCCGGCATCTGCTGCAGCAATTGAAGGGCAGAGCGCAGATCTCTTACTTTGATCTTTTCTTTTTCCATGATAATCTCCATTCCGCAAACGCTGTGTTAAGAAGAACAGGTTTGCATCTTGCATTTTCACTTACACGACTCTTGGGTTACCGTTCAGACGCCGGATAGACGGCGATCTCGAACAGCACCTCTCTTTGTTTCCAATGTATAAGCTTATGCCATCGGCATCAATTCTATTTTCAAGTGAAATTGTTTCCGAATTGGAATGAATAAAAAGAAATGCTAAAATAAAGAGAATTCGTAACCGTCTGTTCCGCCAACGTCCGGATCTTTCTGCTCCGCAAACCTGTGCCGGAAAACGCCTCAGCGTCAGCAGGTTCCGCCAACGTCCGGATTCTTCTGCCACTAAAACAGGTATAGCCGGTCAAGTGACTTATCTGTCACCCGACCGGCTATACCTGCCGTATTAAAAAGAAAGGCTCACCATGACTTTTGACCAATTGTCCATGTTCACAGCCGCTGCCAAATGTGTCACATTTTTTGACGCCGCCGAGCAGCTTCATACCACCCAGTCCACGCTTTCCAAACAAATCAGACGTCTGGAGGAAGAACTGGGCTTTTCCCTCTTTGACCGGAGCAGACGCTGCGCCTCTCTGACCCCCGCCGGAGAAGCCTTTTTGCCGGAGGCGGAAGGAATGCTGTCCCACTACCGGACAGTCATGGATAAAATGGCAGCCTACCGGGGCAATTCCTGCTCCCCGCTTTCTGTCGGCACATTGCCGATCTTGGCCCAATATGACCTCATGGCGCCTCTTCACGCCTTCCAGAAAGCGAATCCCGCCCTGCCTCTCTCTGTCACGGAGGCCGAGGAACCAGCCCTACTGGAAGGACTGCAGCAGGGACACTTTTCCATGATCATTGCCAGAGATTCCATGATCGACCAGGACCACTTTACCTTCTTTCCCGTCACCTGCGACCGTCTGGTGGCGGTGCTGGCCGCTTCTCATCCTTTGGCTGACAAAAGCGTACTTTCCCTGGAAGAAATATCCCGACAGTCGCTTCTTCTGATGCATCCCTATACTTCCATCTACCAGCTTTGCATGTCTCTTTTTGAGGAACAGAACCTTGCGCCCCATGTGCTTCGCACCGCCAGGCTGGAATCTCTCTTCAGTGCCATCGGATTAGAGGAAGGGATCGGGCTGCTTCCCGCCAGGAATCTTCTTTCTTTCCGCCACGATGGTCTGATCACCATAGAGCTCCCCCAGGCGCCGCCTCTTTGGGTAGGCATCGCCTGTAAAAAAGTGGATACTGCTTCCGTGCACACCTTCTCCGGCTCTGCCGGGTTCGCTGATACAAAAACTATTTTGAAAACGGCACAGGCGCTGGCCGAAGCATTGGCGCAATACTGACTTTCATCATTCTCCGGCCACTGCTTCTTCGTCCTTCCCCTTTTGATTCATTGACATTTACTGCTTCACCGGCCGATCCAGTTCCTTCTTTTCCCAAAGGATCAGGACAAAGGCCAGGATGAAGGCCAATCCGTCTGCCACAGGGCCTGCCCACAGCACACCATCAATGCCTCGGAAATAGCAAAGGATCATCGTAGCCGGGATCAGGAAAACGATCTGACGGCTCAGAGAAATGGCGCCGGAGATGATGGGTTTTCCGATGGACTGGAAGAAAATAGCTGCTACCACCTGGAAGCCGTTTAAGAAGCACAGCAGGGTAAAGATCCTGAAGGACATGATGGAAAACCGGGTATACAATTCACCCTGGTCTCCGAACATGGCCGTAAGAGGACCGGGAAATACCTGGAAACAGATGAAGAAGATCACGGCCACCAGCGTAGCGGACCGAATGGCCACGGAGAGGGTTTTCTTTACCCGCTTATAATCGCCTCTGCCGTAATTGTATCCGGCAATAGGCTGTGCGCCGGTACCGATGCCTGTCACCACAGAGGTCAGGATCGTATTGAATTTCATCACGATACCAAAGGCTGCCAGCGGAATATCCGGGCCGTACTCCGACTCCATGCCGCAATGCACCAGATAATAATTGATGACGGTCATAACGATGGCGATAGCGATCTGCGATACAAAGCTGGAAACGCCCAGACCAGCCATTTTCCGCAGCATAGCAAAAGAAGGTTTCATAGCCTTCAGGGATATCTTTACGGTCTTAAACCGGGGCACATACCACATGCTGATGGCAAAATTGATGACCTGACCGATGACGGTAGCGATCGCTGCACCTGCCATGCCCCATCCAAGTCCCAGGACAAACCAGGCATCCAGGATCACGTTGGATACACAGCCTGCGATCATGCCGATCATGGTCAGCTGGGGTGTGCCGTCCGCACGGATCAGGGAGCACATGCCGCTGCCGACGATAACGAAGGGAAAGCCAAGGACTACGATGCTGCCGTATTCCAATGCATAGGAAAGATTATCCGGGGTAGCGCCGAATAAAGCCGCCAGAGGCTTCAGGAAGATCAGGGAGATCACCGTAAAAAGAATACCTACAATGATCAGCCAGGAAAAGGTATTGTTGACCCCTTCCTCTGCCTTCTTTTTATTTCCCATGCCTGTCTGCAAACTTAAATAGGCAGCGCCGCCGTCTCCCAACAGCAGGGCCAGCGCCATAACCACCATGTTCAGGGGGAAGATGACGTTGGTAGCACTGTTTCCCAACGTGCCCACACCCCATCCTATGAAGATCTGGTCTACAATGTTATAAAGGGCATTCACCACCAGTGCCACTACACTGGGAATGGCATATTTCATCATCAGGCTGCCAACCGGCGCTGATGAAAGGGGATTTTTTTCCATTTCTTCCGAATTCATTTTGTACCTCCTTATATCTTTGTTCTCTACAGTAACTGTCTCCTCCAGGACAGTCTGTCTGCCTTTTTGATAATTCGTAACGATTCAGCCCTCATCTCGATCTTCCTTCGGAAAACCCGGGTGTGGCTGGACAGAGGCCCTTCGCGCCTTAACCATCTGCCAATTTCAATCATTAATATACCTGCAAGCAGGCAATGCACATTGAAATATGACAGGAACTGAACCTATACGAAAATTCTTCTTCGCAAGGAATCCTAAACTATATGATTATCATAGAGTCAACAAAAATATGTTAATTACTTAGATTCATTTTTTCTTGTAAATTCGCCTGCATTCTATTAAGATAATCAAAAAATATTATTACTGATACAGACTTCTGTTCTGTCACGTTACTCCTTGAAAGGAGGAAACTTTGCCTTGCGCACCTATTTATCCATCGGCGAATTGGCCAAACTAAGAAATATCAATGTCCAGTCCCTGCGCTACTATGAAAAGCTGGGGGTGCTGGTTCCCGCCTACATCAACCCGGAAAGCGGATACCGCTACTATTCTCTGGAACAGATCATGATCCTGGACACCATCATTTTGTGCATCGATCTGGGCATTCCTCTCAAGGATCTGAAAAATTATGTAAATAAAGAAGGAGAATTGGAGTTTGAGCATCTGTTAAAAGACGGCAGAAAAGCAGCCAAAGAGAAAATTAAAAAAATTGAATCCAGTATCAACTCCATCGACCGCACGCTGCAGCATATCAATGCCCAGAAGGAATTTAAGGGAAGAGCAGGATACTATTCCCGCCCTATCTTTGAGCGTTTCTGCGTCACTGTCCCCTGTAGACCGGTCATGGAGGCCAAAACCTATGAAAAAAATCTAAGCAGCCTCTTTTCTCTGGCCAAGAAAAAGAACCTGCAGGCTTCCTTTCCCCATGGCATCATCTCCACCTACCGGAACGGCCAATTCATCCAATCCCACATGTTTCTGGAGGTGCTGCCCGGGGAGGCGGAGGGTCTGGAAACACTGCCCGCCGGCACGTATCTGTGCTTTCAGGAGCCCCGGAAGGAGCATTCCGATCCCCTGGTGATCTTCCCCCCAAAGCTTTTAGGACAGGGCGAAGCCAAAGTAATCATCTCCAGCATGTCCCCTAACATCTATAAATATGATAAAGTAACTTTAGAATTTCAGGTGAAGACCTGAGATGGTTAAGAGACAGGATGTGCTGCTTTGTCAGATATCGATCACATTGAAAAAAAAGGAATTAAGATCACATGGCTTCAAGTAAGATAAAAACAGTATTCTTTTGTCAGGAATGCGGCTATGAGTCCGCCAAATGGATGGGGCAATGCCCCGGCTGCAAGGCCTGGAATACCATGGTAGAGGAACCTGCCGCCCCTAAAAGTACCTCTTCTCTTCGAAAGGGGGCCTCTTCCATGCTGCCATCCGGCGCCGGCCGCAGCGGTGACCATGCCCAGCCTCTCCCTCTTTCCAAGGTACAGAATCAGGAAGAAGCCCGGATGAAGACCGGTTTTTCGGAACTGGACCGAGTACTGGGAGGCGGCATGGTGCCCGGCTCTCTGGTACTGGTAGGGGGCGATCCCGGCATCGGCAAATCCACCCTGCTGCTGCAGGCCGCCCGGAATATGGCCGCTGCCGGCCGCAGTGTACTGTATGTCTCCGGCGAGGAATCCCTTCGCCAGATCAAGCTCCGGGCAGAAAGGATCGGCGATGTCAGTGACAAGCTGCTCTTTTTGTGTGAGACGGATCTGGGTCACATTACAGAGGTACTGCTGCGAAATAAGCCGGACCTTGCCATCATCGATTCCATTCAGACCATGAACAATGACACTGTCCAGGCTGCGCCGGGCAGCGTCTCTCAGGTGCGGGAGACCACCGGCATCCTTCTTCGTCTGGCCAAAGAGACCGGCATTGCTTTCTTTATCGTAGGCCACGTCACCAAGGAAGGCACCGTGGCAGGTCCCAGAGTGTTAGAGCATATGGTGGATACGGTGCTGTATTTTGAGGGAGACCGCTATGCCTCCTATCGTATCCTTCGCGGGGTAAAAAACAGATTTGGCTCCACCAATGAGATCGGTGTCTTTGAGATGTGCCGGGAGGGCCTGCAAGAGGTGCTAAACCCTTCCGAGTATATGCTAAACGGCCGACCTCAGGATGCCAGCGGCTCCGTGGTCACCTGTGCCATGGAGGGCACCAGACCTATGCTTATTGAGGTACAGGCCCTGGTGTGCCGGACCAACTTCGGCTTTCCTAAAAGACAGGCCACCGGCACGGATTTTAACCGGGTAAACCTTCTGATGGCAGTATTGGAAAAAAGACTGGGCATTCCTCTGTCTAATTTCGACGCCTATGTGAATCTGGCCGGCGGTATCCGGCAGACAGAACCTGCCATCGATCTGGGGGTTGCCCTGGCGGTGCTCTCCAGCTACCGGAATGCCCCGGTGGGGGATAAGATCGTGGCCTTCGGCGAGGTAGGCTTAAGCGGAGAAGTCAGAGCCGTAACCCTGGCAGAGAGCCGGGTCAATGAGGCTGCCAAGCTGGGCTTTACCACCTGTATCCTGCCTGCCAGCTGCTTAAAGGGTATAAAAAAGCCCAAGGAGCTGCAGCTGATCGGTGTATCCAATCTCAAGGAAGCTGCGGAAATCCCCATGGGCTAGCAAAAAAAAGCACCTTTGTTCACACGCCTACACAAAAGGGAATTGACCTGGAGCGGTCAATTCCCTTCTAGATACAGCATTTACTGAACGGATATTAAATTATGCCTTACGGACCTGCACCTTGCGTTCACCGCAATCTGCCAGCTCCAGGCTGATGTTGAGCTTACCCCCTAAATTGGTGGACATGGTACCGATGCTGCTGCCGTCTACCAATACCTCGTAAGCGGTCTCATCCTGCAGCCCTAAGATGATCTGGGCATCCTCATCGCCGGCTGCGGTAAAGGACATGCCCTCCTCTGTCTCTGCAAAGTCGCTGACTCCTGTGCCGGGTACTGACTCATAGACGAAGCTGTCATTGCACTCCAATTTCGTGATTTCTTTAAATGTCTTCACCTTATATAGATCACCGTTATGGGAAAAGCCTTCCTTTTTCTGCTTTGCGGGCAAGGTATAATTGCCGAAAGCAAGCTTTCCGTCTTCCTGTGTATGAATCAGATCCTCTGCGATTGCCATTTTATAAGCCTCCTGCGTCTGTGCGCTTTATTGCGGAGCGCTGCTCCGTTTTCGTTATCATCAGTATAAACGTTCTGTGCTTTTTCTGCCATGCTTATTTTGTAATTTCATTTTTGTTTATGATTTGTGGTTACAGTTCAGCCGCCAGGACCCTGCCGTCCGGCTGGCGGCTGAACTGTGTTCCCGATTAAGAATTCCTCACATCTTTGTTGTTTTGACCACGGACAAATCCTGTTCCATGAAGTATACTGTTTACAGAAACGAAAGGAGAGCATACAAACCAATGTCACCTACTCCATTTACCGCCTCCCAAATGCGTCCTATCCGGGAGGGAATGACCATCTCCCGTCCCGCCGGGCTTTCTGCGGATGTTCCGGTTACCTGGTTTTCCATGGGAGCCGGCACTTCCATCACCCCGGAGAGCTATGACCATTTTGTCTTTTATCTCATCGAGGAGGGCGAGGGCGATTTTCTCTTAGGACAGGACAGCACACCGGTGCATACAGCCAAGGGAGATATAATTACGGTTTTACCCCGCACGCTGTGCGGGCAGCAGACCCAGACGGGTCTTATTTATACAGAGATCATCATAAAAAAGGAGAACTATACCATGAACAATCTGATCAAGTCCGGACAAGCTACTGTATTAAAGGATCTTATTTCCTACGAGGAAGGCAGCATTGCCAACCTGGACATCGTCCATGCCGACAATATGAAATACGTCCTTATGGCCTTCGATGAGGGCACAGGCCTGACACCTCACAGAGCACCGGGCAACGCCATCCTCACCGCTCTGGAGGGAGAGGCTGTCATCGGCTACGAGGGACAGGATTATGCGTTGCATGCCGGTGAGAGCTTCCGCTTTGACAAAAACGGTCTCCACAGTGTAACTCCTAAGGGAAAGTTCAAGATGAGCCTGCTGTTGGTTCTGGAATAAAGAAATTCAATAAAGAACTTCAATAAGGAACTTCAATAAAGAACTCCAATAACGTTATCGGATAAATACACAGGATAACCAAAAGAACGAATACAAATCATATGAAAAGGCTGTCTGCACAGATATCTGCAGACAGCCTTTTTCAGACTTTATTTCTTTCTCACATAGTACAGGAATGACCGCAATCGGCTCCATGCCGCTGCAGTTTACTGCAAGAGACTGTTCAGACACCATCTCGCCATTAGGACACCGCCGTAAAGGTCACTTCTCCACCGGAAAAGCCGATGGTAACCGTATCCCCGGCGTGAATTTCCTCTGCCAGGATCTTTTCGGAAAGAGCGTCCTCGATCACCGTCTGCACGGCTCTCTTTAAGGGTCTTGCACCCATTTTGGCATCTGCATATTTCTGAGCGATATGCTTCTTTAAGGCCGATGTCACCTTAAGCGTCAGATCCATCTGTTTCTTAGCCCGGCTGATCAGGTCATTGCAAAGCAGGGTCACGATCTCTTCCATCTCCGGATCTGTCAGAGGATGGAATACCTCGATCTCATCAATACGGTTGATGAATTCCGGCTTAAAGGCCTTGCGCACTTCTTCCATGACGCCGCCCTTCATGCGGTCGTAATTTTCCTTCTCTGTCACAGGGCCTCCGAAGCCTAAGGTCTTAGGGGCGATGATCTTCTGGGCTCCCAGGTTGGAGGTCATGATGATGATGGTGTTCTTAAAGTTTACCTTTCTGCCCTTGGAGTCGGTGATATGTCCCTCGTCCAGGATCTGCAGCAGTACATTAAAGACATCGTGATGGGCCTTCTCGATCTCATCAAACAGCACCACCGAGTAGGGATGCATCCGCACCTTTTCCGAGAGCTGACCGCCCTCTTCATAGCCCACATAGCCGGGGGCAGAGCCGATGATCTTGGAGACAGCGTATTGCTCCATATACTCGGACATATCTACCCGGATGATATCCTTCTCAGAGCCGAACATCACCTCCGCCAGTGCCTTGGACAGCTCGGTCTTTCCCACACCGGTAGGGCCCAGGAACAGGAAGGAACCGATGGGACGGTTGGGATCCTGCAATCCCACACGGCCACGGCGGATGGCCTTGGCCACCGCTTTTACAGCTTCCTCCTGCCCCACGACACGCTTATGGAGCTCATCCTCTAAACGCAGCAGCCGCTCGCTCTCTTTTTCCGTCAGACGATTTACCGGCACCTTGGCCCACTTGGAGATGACCGTAGCCACATCTTCTTCCGTCACCAGGATCTTTTGCTCTTCTACCTTCTTTGCATAGCGCTTCTGAAGGGATTTAAGCTTCTTAAGGAGCGCATCCTGTCTGTCCCGGCAGGCTCTCGCCTCCTGCAGATCACCGGCCTTGACTGCCTCTGCCATCAGGCGGTCCTGGGCATCGATCTGCGCCTGCAGCTCTTTTACGGGATGATTGCTCTCCACCGCGTGGAGACGTACCGCCGCTGCCGCCTCATCGATGACATCAATGGCCTTATCCGGCAGGTTTCTGTCGTTGACATAACGAACCGAAAGGGTCACTGCCGCCTGTAATGCCTCCGGGGTGATCTTTACGCCGTGATGTCTCTCGTATTGGCCGGCCACCCCTTGCAGAATCTCCAATGCCTGCTCCGGGGTAGGCTCCTCTACCAGTACCGGCTGGAAACGACGCTCCAGGGCCGCATCTTTTTCCACATATTTGTGATATTCATTCACCGTAGTGGCACCGATCAGCTGAATCTCGCCTCTGGCCAGAGAGGGCTTTAAAATGTTGGCGGCATCGATGGCACCCTCGGCACCGCCGGCACCGATGATGGTATGCAGCTCATCTAAGAAAAGAAGGATGTTGCCGTCCCGCTTAACTTCCTGAATAACCCGCTTGATGCGCTCCTCGAACTCACCTCTGTACTTGGAACCTGCCACCATGCCGGCCAGATCAAGGGTCAGTACCCGCTTATTCTGCACTGTAAAGGGCACCTCGCCGTCTGCAATGCGCTGGGCTAAGCCCTCTGCGATGGCTGTCTTACCCACGCCGGGCTCACCGATCAGACAGGGATTATTCTTGGTCCTGCGGCTCAGTATCTCTATAACACGGGAGATCTCCTGGGATCGACCGATGACCGGATCCAGCTTCCCTGCCTCTGCCAGGGCTGTCAGGTCCCGGCTGTACATCTCCAGCATACTGGCTCTTCTACCGCCGCTCTGGAAGGACTGCAGATCCTCCTTGTGCATGGAGGGATCCTCGCCGATGGCTGCCAGTGTCTCGAAATAAAGCTTGGCGGGATTGACTCCCATGCCGCTGATCAGGCGCATGGCCACATTGTCCCCATTGGCGATCAGGGCCAGAAACAGATGCTCTGTTCCGATCTTCTCACTGTGGTATCTCTCTGCCTGGTACGCTGCATCCTCTAATACCTGGGCAGCCCGGGGAGAATATCCTTCCTTATCCAGCACTGCCACCGGACTGCTCTGGGCATCGATTTCCTCGATCATCTTCATCAGCTGCTCTTCACTCAGACCGTTTTCCGATAAGATCCGGGAAGCCACACCCTCCGGCTCTCTCATCAGTCCCACCAGCAAATGCTCCGTACCTATAAACTGCTGCTTGCGCTCCTTCGCTGCCTTGGCAGCGTATTTCAGTGCCTTGGCCGCACTCTGTGTATATTCTGCTCTATTCATTTCATCTCCATTTCAAGGGCGTTTCGGCCAAAGGATTCCCCATGCGATTTCGGGATTTCCTATAGCGATCCTATACCCTGTTTGGCACCTTGATTTTCAAAAGGGAAATTCCGGCTGGGTTTCCATTCGTTACCAGTCGCTTACGCAACTTCCGGATCAGTCCGACTTCCGGATCGGTCCGGCATCCGAATGCTCAGTCCTTCTCCTCATATTCGTCGTAGATCTCATCTACCAGAGCGTGTACTTCCTCTCTGGATAAATTGCGACAGCTGGCCTCCGCCAGCAGTACCCGCAGCTCCTTCTTTACCGACGCCATGGCCCGACATTTATCCGCATCTACCGCGATCACTGCCCCCCGGCGTCTGTCCACCTTCACAAAGCCGTCCTGCTTCAGCACCGTATAGGCCTTGTTGACAGTGTGCATATTGATCCCGATGGTATCCGCCAGCGCCCGGACACTGGGAAGCACCTCTCCTTCCGAAAAATGGGAAGTGGCGATCCCCAAAATGATCTGGTTTCGCAGCTGCTGGTATATAGCCTCATCGCTGTTAAAATCTATCTCGATCAGCATCATAGTTTATACCTCCTGAGATGACCTTTCTTGTATACACAAGAATGCCATCTGTTACACACATGGTATAACAGATGGCATTTGTCGTCAAGATTATCTCTTGCCGCGATCGTCTAAATCCAGGAAGTCAAAGTCCAGATCATCCTCATCATCGAAGCTGAAACTGTTGTTTCTGATCTGACGGCTCTGCTGGGCACTGTAATTTCCTGTAGATGCAGGTGTTCTGCGGGCTGCTGCACTATTTCTTCCCACCGGTGCTGTGCTGCGTCCTGCGCCGGGTCTGGCTGCTGTTCTGGCGGCAGTTGTTCTTGTAGCTGCTGTATTTCCTGCTGCGGATCTGTATGCACCGTTCTCTCTATCCGCCCCTGCAGTACTTCTGCCTGCTGCAGATACTCTGTCGGCACCTGCCGGTGCTGCTGTCCGGGATACGGGTCTGCTTGCTGCTGCATTTCTGCCTGCTGCCGGACGGCCTGCCTGTGCTGCTGCACCTGTGCGGTAAGCTGCGCCCTCTCTGTCGGAAGCTGCAGTGTTACCTCTTGCTGCTGCCGTTCTGCCTGCTGCACCGCGAGGTGCTGTCTGTCTGCCGTTTGCCCCTGTTACATGGGCTGCTGCACTTCTGGTGCCTCCCATGCCGGAAGGATAAGCAGCCTGACGCATCCGCTCACTGCGGGATGTGCCGGTGGCAGAGTCAAATTCCAGGTCACTGATATCATCAGCATGACGATTTCTGCGGCGTTCCCGCTCTCTGTCTCTTAAAATATCTACTTCACCACCCTCGGTCATGGCTTCCCGGAGCTTTAAGATCAATACGGTTACCGCTACCAGCAATAAAGCTACCACAATGCCGAGAATGATCACGGCAGTTCTGAATGTAGACATGCTCTTTGTGGCGGAAACCTGGGCCTGTTGGGCCTGCTCGATGGCGGTATCGATATCGGCGATCTTCTCTCTGGTACCTTCTACGTTATTGTACAGGTACCAGGTATCTGTGCCGTTTTCGTCAGCAGTATAGACTGCCTGATAATCAGTGGGCTGGGAACTGTCTGTGGTCTCCCCGCTCTCGCCGCCGTCAGTACTTGCAGCTGTCTGGATCACATCTCCCAGTGTGATGTAATCCTGCATGACAAAACCGGTCATCTGCTGCTCGGTACCGGTGGTATAGAACTGATACCACATCTGTCCAGCATCGTCGGTAGCCTGACCGATGACCACCAGAGAAGTGCCGCTGGTCAGGGATCCTACCTTATTGTAGCTGGTGCCCGCACCGCTGCGGATATTGCAGTCTCCGCTGATGGTAGCAGAGGTCTGCTGCATGGCTACTGCATAACCGTCGCCCTGCGCCTTGGCTACGCCTGCGGAGGAAGCGTCTGCTTCTTCTGCAGAGGCCTCGTCGCCGGCTGCAGCCGCATCTGTATTCTCTGTATCGGCAGCTGTATCTGTTGCTGCGGTATCACCGCCTTCTACATTCAGCAGATCCCCACGGATATAGCCGGTGGAACCGTTGGAAGTGGTCACTGCATACCAGGTGTTGCCGTCTGTACCGGTCTTGGAATCTCCCAATTCCATGGAAGTGCCCGCTTCTACAGAACCGATCGCAGTAGAGTTAGGATCTGCTGCCGAGCGGATATTGGCAGAAAAAGCTGCCGTTCCCGTAGCAGCCAGGGCGGTAATGCCGGTAAGCTGCAGGCTGCAGAGCATAGCTGCCGCCATCACCATGCCGGCCGCTGTTCTTCTGATTGCCAGTTTCTTGTTTTTCATTCTATTCTCCATTTCTGAGCAGCTTTGCTGCGAAGAGGCGACGAGAATTTCGGATTCTCGTCTGCCATCGGGGCGATATGCTTTCTTCGGAAGCATATCGCTGTGCGAGAGATCTGCTACCAGGCAGATCTTTCACACTGGTCTCCATTTCTGAGCAGCTTTGCTGTAAATCATTCCATTTCATCCAGCGCCTTGCCGATGTCATGGCGCATATAGCACTTATCGAAGTCCACCCACTCTGCTGCCTTATAGGCATTGGCTCTGGCCTCCTTTAAGGTTGCCCCAAGGGCTACCACATCCAGCACTCGACCGCCGTTGGTGACCACTTCTCCTGCCTCATTAAACTTAGTACCTGCGTGATAGCAGGCGAAGCCTTCCTGATCCTTGAACTTCTCAAGGCCGTGGATCACCTTGCCTTTTTCATATTCCACAGGATAACCGCCGGAGGCAATAACCACGCAGACAGCCGCGTTGTCCGCAAAGGACAGTTCGATCTGATCTAAGGTACCGTCTATGCAGGCTTCCATCACTTCGATCAGGTCAGTCTCCATCCGGGGCAGCACCACCTGAGCCTCCGGATCACCGAAACGAGTATTGTATTCCACTACCTTCGGGCCATTGGGAGTCATCATCAGACCGAAGTAGAGGACACCCTTGAAGGGACGTCCCTCTGCTGCCATGGCATCCACGGTCTTCTGATAGATCTGCTCTTTGCAAAGCGCATCAATCTCCGGCGTATAGAAGGGACTGGGAGAAAAAGTACCCATACCGCCGGTATTAAGGCCTGTATCCCCGTCTCCGATCCGCTTGTGATCCTGGGCAGAGCTCATAAGCTTTAAATGCTTTCCGTCTACAAAGGCCAGCACAGAAACCTCACGGCCGGTCATGAACTCCTCTACTACCATCTCATTGCCGGCTGCGCCGAATTTCTTATCCAGCATGATCTCCTCAACGCCGGCTTTGGCCTCTTCAAAGCTGTTGCAGATCAGCACGCCTTTGCCAAGTGCCAGGCCATCGGCCTTTAAAACGATGGGATACTGGCTCTTTTCCAGATAGGAAATAGCCGCCTGCGCATCCTGAAAGATCTCATAGGCCGCAGTGGGGATCCCGTATTTCTTCATAAGATTTTTGGAAAAAGACTTGCTGCCCTCAATGATGGCTGCGTTGGCTCTGGTTCCGAAGATCCTGAGGCCGGCTGCCTCAAAAGCATCTACAATGCCGGCACACAGCGGATCATCCTGACTGACTACTGTCAGATCCACTTCTTTTTCCTTTGCAAAAGCAATGAGCTTATCAAATTCCATAACACCGATGGGCGCGCATTCCGCGATCTCCGCGATGCCTGCATTACCCGGTGCGCAATATAACTTTTCCAGCTTGGGACTTCTCTTAAGAGCAGCTGCAATAGCATGCTCTCTTCCGCCTCCGCCAACTAAAAGGACTTTCATGGTTTTCCTTTCTTGTCGCAGCTTGCCTGCGGCAACGTGAGGAGAATTTCGCGCAGGCGAATTCTCCGATACGATCCGCATGGATGACGTATACGTCATCCATGCCCTTTTCAGGAAATGCTATCGAGCATTTCCTGAAAAGTTTTATCTCTCCACCGTAGTGGTGCGGTCGTCATTGACATGCACCTTTCCTGCGGCGATCAGCCGGATGGCTTCCGGCAGGATCTGCCATTCTGCCTCTTCCATGATACGACGCTGCAGGATCTGCGGCGTATCACCGGGCTGTACCATCACCGCCTTCTGCAGGATGATGGGACCGGAATCCATGCCCTCATCCACAAAATGCACGGTGGCACCGCTGACCTTTACCCCTCTTTCCAGTGCTTTCTCATGCACTTTTAAGCCATAGTAACCCCGTCCGCAAAAAGAAGGGATCAGGGAAGGATGGATATTGATGATGCGGTTAGGGTACGCTTCCACCATCTGCGGCGGTATAGCCACCAGAAAACCGGCCAGTACGATAAGATCCGGTGCTGCATCCTGCACGGTCTTAAGGAGTGCCTGGTTAAACGCTTCTCTTGTCTCAAAATCCTTAGGGGATACACATACCCCCTCTACGCCGGCCTTTGCCGCCCGCTCCAGCGCCTTGGCACCGGGATTATTGGCGATGACCCGGACGATTTCCACTCCCGGAAGCGTTCCTGCCGCCGCCTGGTCTAAAATAGCCTGGAGATTAGTGCCGCCGCCTGATACACAGACTGCTACTCTTAGCATAAGGTCACTCCCTTTTCTCCGGAAATCACATCGCCTACGATATAAGCCTTCTCACCTGCTGCCTCTGCGGCTGCCACGCACTTCTCGGCATCTGCCGGATCTACGGCCAGCACCATGCCAAGGCCCATGTTGAAGGTATTGTACATCATTTTCTCTTCCAGATCGCCGGTCTTCTGCAACAGCGGGAAGATAGGAAGCAGCGGATAGCTGTCCTTCTTGATCCGGGCATTGACGCCTTCCGGCAGCATTCTCGGAATGTTCTCATAGAAACCGCCACCGGTAATGTGGCTGCAGCCCTTGATGGTAACACCGGATTCCCGGATGGTGCGCAGCGCCTTTACATAGATCTTGGTAGGGCGAAGCAGAGCCTCTCCTAAGGTTTCACCTAAGGACTCTTCGTATCTGTTTAAATTCTCTGCGTTGACATCGAACACCTTGCGGACCAGAGAAAATCCATTGGAGTGCACGCCGGAGGAAGCAATGCCCACCAGAGTGTCACCGGGACGGATGGACGCACCGGTAATGAGATTAGCCTCATCTACCACACCTACGGCAAAGCCTGCCAGATCGTACTCATCTACCGGATAAAAGCCGGGCATTTCTGCGGTCTCACCGCCGATCAGTGCTGCATCGGACTGCTTGCAGCCATCTGCCACGCCCTTGACGATCTGGGCGATCTTCTCCGGATAGTTCTTGCCGCAGGCAATATAATCCAGGAAAAACAGGGGCTCGCCGCCGGCACAGGCAATGTCATTGACGCACATAGCCACGCAGTCAATACCTACCGTGTCATGTCTGTCCATGAGAAAAGCCAGCTTTAACTTAGTACCTACACCATCGGTGCCGGATACCAGGGTAGGCTTCTCCATATCTTTGATCTTAGCCAGGGAAAAGGCGCCGGAAAATCCGCCGATACCGCCTAATACTTCAGGGCGCATGGTCTCTGCCACATATTTCTTGATCAGTTCTACTGACTTATAGCCTGCTTCAATATCCACACCAGCACTCTTATAATCCATTTTTATCCTCTCTCTGCCGCAGCTAGTCTGCGGCTACGTATATAAATGACATTGGAAGGTTTCCGCTTTTAGTAATTCTTATATCCTACTTCCTGCAGTTTCTCATCCTTTTTCTGGACAGCGGTCTTTAACTTCTCGCTGTAAGCTTTCAGACGCTCTAACAGGGCACTGTCCGAAACTGCCAGAATCTTGGCTGCCAGAAGGCCTGCATTGGCACCGCCGTTGATCGCCACGGTAGCCACCGGGATGCCGCTAGGCATCTGTACGATGGAATAAAGAGAATCTCTGCCTCCCAAAGAGGTGGTGTGCATCGGAATGCCGATAACCGGAAGAGGGAAGATCGCTGCGCACATTCCGGGCAGATGTGCTGCCATGCCTGCGCCTGCAATGATCACCTTTAATCCGTTAGCCTCTGCATTTTTTGCATACTCAAAGAATACGTCAGGCTCTCTGTGGGCGGAAATGATATGCATCTCGTAAGAAATGCCCAGTTCCTCCAGCACGTCTGCTGCCTTGCTCATCACTGCCATATCGGAGTCAGAGCCCATCACAATTCCAACCTGTGCCATAATCCTGTAATCTCCTTTTTTTGCTGTTTATTGCACTTCTCGTACCATAATAAAGTAAATCCACCGTCCATGCAAGACGACTTTGTTATTTCTTATTATATGTGTCGTTGCCGGTTACAGTTGAGCCACCGGCAGGACCCGCCGCCCGGCCGGTGGCTCAACTGTAACCGTCGCTGTTCACTCCCATCCAGACGGCGGTTCCTAACAATTCTCCAGTGCTTCATTCAGCTCCTGCGTCCCCGGCAGTACGAACTTTCCCTCTCTGATCAGTGGGGTCTCCCGGCCATCCTCACAGACCGCTGTCACTTCTCCCAATTCCTCATAAGGAATGGTGATATCGGTATGACAGCCAAAGTAAGCTTTTCCCGGATTGGTCAGACGAAGCCTCGAGACGCTGTTTTCCTTTGCCACGATCTCTTTTCCGTCCGGATTATATTGCGTATTGTCTTCCTCATAGGAATAGCAGGTATCTCCCACCGCAAAGTGAGGACCTGTTTTCTCCGCAATAAGAATAGGCAGTCTATCCGCAATATGATACTTTCTGGCCGCCGCATAGGCGGTGGTGTTGGTGCCGATGGCAAACTCGCCGATGGGAAGTCTGTCATGATGGAAAAGGATATTGTCCTCAATATAACGCCGTCCCTGGGCCGGATCCTCAAAATTGCCGCAGCAGTAATCCACTACCCTGCCCTCTTCAAAGACGAGTTCCAGATCCCGGAACTGCAGGCCGTTTAAAAACACCTCCGATACATGAAGTGTTCCATTGGTTCCCTCTAAAACCGGAGAAGTAAAGACCTCTCCCACCGGTATATTTACGTCGGCTACGCAGTTTTCAAAAATAGTCTGGTGGGCCGGATCCGTCAGTCTGTAAAGGGCCACGGTCATATCCGTCCTGTTGCCCTTCTGCCCCCGTACCCGCACCGTTTGGGCCTGATCCAGGGCATCGATCAGCGTGGCCTGAATACGCCTGTACTTCTCATACTCCAGGGTATTGATCTCCACCACGGCGTCAAAGATTTCTCCGTAGCTTTGCCCCTGCGCGGCAATCTCCGGCACCGGAAAAGCAATAATGGTAAAGCTGCGGTTCTTGCCGATCACCGCCTCATTATACAGAAGGCTGGCCTTGGTCTGCCAGGTGGCGATCCACTTCTGCTGCACACTGTTAAAGGACGCTCTGGCAGGGGTATTGACCGGTGAAAAAGGCTTTTCTCCAAAGGTCTCTATCACTGCGGGTCCTGCAAAGAGCACTGTCTGGGACCGTTTTTCCCGGTAGACATTTTCCAGTGCCTCCAGACGCCGGTTCACCAGAGTATCATCCAGGAAAAGGGCCAGATCCTCCCGGTGATCGTAAAGATACTGGGGATTGGCATCGCCCCCTGCATAGCCGCTCTTACCTGCCCGCAGCATGCGAAACAGGGTGGGCACCTCCCTGAAATAGGTGCAGCTAAGACCCATCCCGGCAAAATTGGCTGCCGCTTTTTTCACCATGCGTTCAAAGCCCAGTCGCCAGATCACGCCCACCCGCTTTTTGGCGGAAAGGTCCTTACCGGTAACGATAAATCCGATCCGATATCCTTCCGTATAGGTATCCGCCATTTTGTCGATGGTTTCCCGGGGCAGTGTCAGCAGATGCCCTGCCGCTCCCAGTTCATTTTCACCGATATATTCGCCGAAATAATAGAGATAGCGAAGATCATCCTCCTGCCAGTTGCTCAACACCTCTCCTGCGAGATCATTTTCACCTGCCAGCTTCTGGCCGATCTCGTAGGCAGCTTCCTCCTCCGCGTAGTCCGAGAGATAGCTGTAGATTTTCCCTTTGATGAAGCGATAAGGAGGATAAGCCGGCATCACTGCGTCGGCAGCCTCTTTTGCCCCGGATGCCTTTTTATACTCCTCATATTGTTCCACAAAGGCACCGTAAATTTCCAGAAAAAGCTCTAACCGAGGCAGCACCCGCTCCTCTTCCCCTTCATAGACAAAAGGCAGTGCACTGCGAAGCTCATACAAAAGGGCTGCGCAAAGAGGCCCGTATTCCTCTCCCAACAGGGTGACAGCATAGGCAGGATTGGTGTAACTGCTCCCATAGTTTGCCGGCAGGATTTCCTCATACAACCGGTGATTGTGTGCCTGCAACTCCTCTATATCCGCCCTGGCCTGGGCACCGCTTTCTATGAAATCCCTTTCCCGCAACAGCAATGTCAGCCACTTTGCACAGGCAAGGAAAAAGGCAGAAAACTGCGGCGCTATGGTATCCCCCTCCGTCAGTTCTGCCTCTATTGCAATGATCCTTTCTTTTGCCAGTTCATATCGTTCACTTTGAAACTGCTTCAAAAAAATTCCTCCTGATGTATCATTCTTATATCTTAGTGTTACGGCCGCCTGCAGGAACTTAAACCTTATTTACCTCTTTATACCGCAGCATTCCTTAGATCACAGCCCCTTTTCCCACATCTCTACCGGGGCAAAATGCCCAGATACAGCACCCAGGCACAAATGCCCAGTACAATGCCGTTAAAAAGGATGCCCACATAGGCAAAGAAATAAAACCGGTCCGGTTCCTTTCTGGACAGGATACCGCAGGTAAAACCTATGATAGCGAAAATGAGACTCAAAAAGACAGCTGCGCCCCAACGGATGGTGGCAGTGCCGTTATTTAAATAGGTCAGATACAGGGCTATGCACACCGATGTCAGGGAGATCACCCCCAGGCTGGCGGAAAGCCAGCCCTTGGGAGATTGTTTTTTATTGGTAAAAAGGTATTTCTTTCTTTTGATTCCGTCCATTTATGTCTCTTTGGTCGTTAAACCGATAAATCCATCCTATTCATTACAAAACAACATGCATTGCAAGGCAAAGCTAGTTCCGGCTGGCGCCGTACTGTGCATAGTATGCATCCATGGCACTCTTCATAGCATCGTCGATCCATACCTTTCCCTGTACGGGACGATTGTAAAGATACTCCTGTACTTCCGCCATGGTGACAATGGCATTGGCGTTAAAGCCATACTTATCATGAATATCATCCAATGCACTCTTGTCAGTGTCGATACCCTTTTCCATGCGATTTAAGGAAACCATCAGTCCCACGATCTCTACGTTAGCCTGAGCCCGCAGGATCGGCACAGTCTCTGCCATGGAAGCGCCGGAAGTGGTGACATCCTCGATGATCATCACGCGGTCTCCGTCCTTTAAAGAACTGCCCAGCAAAATGCCCTTGTCGCCGTGGTCCTTTACTTCCTTACGGTTAGCACAATACTTCACATCCTTGCCATAGAGACGGGAAATAGCCATAACGGTGGCTACTGCCAGCGGAATACCCTTGTAGGCAGGCCCAAAAAGAATGTCGAAATCAAGGCCGTAGGTATCATGGATCGCCTTGGCATAGAACTCTCCCAATTTCTCCAGCTGGGTGCCTGTCACATAGGCGCCGGCATTCATAAAGAAAGGAGATTTACGGCCGCTCTTTAAGGTAAACTCTCCGAATTTCAGCACCTGGCTGTCGATCATGAAATCTATAAACTCTTTCTTATATTCCTGCATGACTGTTTCCTTTCTACGGATGATTTTTAAACTGACTGTCTGTTTCTCTGCGCTTTCAGCTCTTTAAGCTGTTTTTTTGCAGAAATATTGTAGCATCATTCCCTGTAAAATCCAAGACTGTATAGCATGCTGATCCGGATTACAAGCCTGAAAAAGTTTATTACGATAATTCGGTGTTGCCCGGTCATGCACCGAAGCGCGGCAGATGTCTCGCACCGTGCGCTTTGCGCCGTTTTGCTTTTGATCTGCATCGAAGCCGCAGCGCAAAGGATGCGAGCCATTCTGCCGCACTCCGGTGCATTACATTTTGCGTTCTGCGTTTTGCATTCGGCTTTCGATTCGAACCACCGTAAACTGTTGTACCCCCTCGTAAGCAAAAAAATAGAGAACATACAAAGTATGCTCTCTATCTTTGCTCTAATCGGAGTGACGTGATTCGAACACGCGACCCCCACGTCCCTAACGTGGTGCGCTAGCCAGCTGCGCTACACCCCGGCGAACAACAAAATTGATTATAAAGGCTGTTTACGGAAAATGCAAGTACTTTTTTAATTTTTTTTCAATCCTGATCGTATATTACTGATCACGTGTTACTAATCCCATGTTACTGATCGCATGTTGCTGATTGCTTGTTACTGTTCGCATGTTGGTTTCCAGCATTACACTTTACGAGTGATAGATCAATAGCAGAATGCAAAGCGTAATGCACCGGAGCGAGACATCTGCCACGTTCCGGTGCATGACCGGGCGGCACTAACGGCGTCTGAACTGTAAAACGGCGTTGTACAAAAAAAGCCGAGGAATAGAAATACCATTCCCCGGCTTCCCACTTTATTCGTTCTTTGTCTCTTCTCTCAGCACTCTGTCTGCGATTTCCTTCTTGATATCTGCCAGGAAGGTCTCCAGATCCTTGGCGCCTTCGTCGCCTGCGAAGCGGGAGCGGACAGCTACCTTGCCTTCCTCTGCTTCCTTCGGACCTACTACCAGCATGTAAGGGATCTTCTTAACCTGTGCCTCACGGATCTTAAAGCCCATCTTCTCGGAGCGGCCGTCTAACTCTGCACGGATGCCTGCGTCCTTCAGCTTAGCCAGCACGTCCTTGGCGTAATCCAGTGTCTTATCGGAGATCGGGATCACCTCTACCTGGGTAGGTGCCAGCCAGGTGGGGAATGCGCCTGCAAAGTGCTCGATCAGGATACCGATGAATCTCTCTACAGAACCAAAGCATACGCGATGCAGCATGATAGGACGATGCTTTAAGCCGTCAGAGCCCATATACTCCAGGTCAAAACGCTGGGGCAGCTGGAAATCCAACTGGATGGTACCACACTGCCAGGTACGGCCGATGGAATCCCGCAGATGGAAGTCGATCTTAGGGCCATAGAATGCGCCGTCACCCTCATTGACGATATAGGGCTGACCGATCTTGTCCAGTGCATGGCGAAGGCCATCCTCTGCCATTGCCCAATCCTCATCGGAGCCCATGGAATCCTCCGGTCTGGTGGAGAGCTCGATGAAATAGTTAAAGCCGAACATCTTATAAACCTGATCGATCATAGAAGCGATCTTTGCGATCTCGTCCTCGATCTGCTCAGGCGTAATGAAGATATGCGCATCATCCTGGGTAAAGCAGCGCACGCGCATCAGGCCGTGAAGCTGGCCGCTCTTTTCATGACGATGTACCAGTCCCAGTTCGCCCATGCGCAGCGGGAAATCTCTGTAAGAGCGGGGCTCATTCTGATATACCAGGATGGAGCCGGGGCAGTTCATAGGCTTAATAGCGTAATCTTCGTCATCGATGACGGTGGTATACATGTTCTCTTTGTAGTGATCCCAGTGACCGGAAGTCTCCCAAAGGCTCCTGTTCAAGATCACCGGCGTGGAGATCTCTACATAATCATTCTTCGCATGGAACTCTCTCCAGAAATCCAGCAGCGCATTGCGCAGCTTCATACCGTTAGGTAAGAAGAAAGGGAAACCCGGGCCTGCATCGTTCATCATAAACAGGCCTAACTCCTTACCCAGCTTGCGGTGGTCTCTGCGCTTTGCCTCTTCCAGCATATGCAGATACTCTTCCAGCTCTTCCTTGGTCAGGAAAGCGGTACCGTAGATTCTGGTCAGCATCTTATTTTTCTCGGATCCTCTCCAGTAAGCACCGGCGATGGACATCAGCTTGAAAGCTTTGCCTACCTGCTTGGTATTCAGCAGATGAGGGCCGGCGCACAAATCCGTGAAGTCGCCTTGACGGAAAAAGGAAATGGTCTCGCCCTCCGGCAGATCCTCGATCAGTTCTACCTTATAAGGCTCCTCTCTCTCCTGCATGAAGGCGATGGCTTCCTCTCTGGAAAGGGTGAAACGCTCCATGGGGAGACATTTCTTAACGATTTTCTTCATCTCAGACTCGATGGATGCCAGATCAGCCTCAGAGATGGTCTTGTCGCCAAAATCAATATCATAATAAAAACCGGTTTCGATGGAAGGGCCGATGGCCAACTTGGCATCGGGATACAGATGCTTGATAGCCTGTGCCAGCACGTGAGACGTGGTATGGCGCAGTGTGGAAAGCACAAATGCATCCTTGTCGTCATACTCCTTGATGGAACCGTCGTGTTCGATAATCTTCATTTCTTTTCTCCTTTTCTCAGAGGCCAAGCTCCGACCTACAACACCGGCAGCCGCTCTCTGATGATTTATTGCTGTTTTATACTACGTCATTCTGCGGTATAAAACGATAAACACGTACATCTTATCACGAAGATAAGGAAAATCACAGTCCGCATATAAAAAAAATAGATGAACTGTAATGCTGTGTTGCTTACCCTTCTATTCTTTTCTCCCAATGTGCCTCTTCTTTACATAGTACAGATAATAGACCACAAACAGTACCGAAGTAGTGACCCATGTAATGGGATATCCCAGCATGACTGTATCAATGGTATGCACTCTGGGCACTGCAAACACCACCCATCCTATGCGCAGGACGCAGACTCCCAGGATGGAGATAACAGTGGGAAGCACCACGTCTCCCATGCCCCGCAGGGTGCCGCCCATCACTTCGATGCAGATATAGGTCAGGAAAGTAGGTGTCAGGAACTGGATCATATGTTTTCCCAGACTGATCACTTCCGGGTCGCTACTGAACACCTGACACAGCGCCTGTCCCATGGTAAGGATGATAGCCATCATCCCTAAGGTAAAGATGGCAGTAATGATCAGGGATTGACGCACGCAGCTGCGGACCCGGTCCAGTTTTCCCGCCCCGTAGTTCTGCCCTGCGAAGGTCATGGTAGCGGTGCCGAAGGAAGCAATGATCATCCAGAAAAGGGAATCCACCTTATCGTTGATGGTCCAGGCTGCCACCATAGCTGTGCCGAAACCATTCACGGCTGCCTGCACAAAAAGATTGGACAGGGAGTAGGTGGTGGACTGCAGGGCCGCCGGAATACCGATCCGCAGTACTTTTCCCGTAAAGATGGGATCAAAACGGATGCGCCGGATCTCTAACCGGTAGCTCTCCTTTGTCCGCATCAGGGTAATGCAGCCCAATACCGCACTGACCAGTTGGGAGAGGATGGTGGCCAGGGCCGCACCGGCTACGCCCATATGAAGTCCCAGAATGAAAAAAAGATCTAAGACTATGTTGGTCAATGTACTGGCCACCAGGAAATACAGCGGTCTCTTAGAGTCACCTGCCGCCCGCAGGATCCCCGCCGCCATATTGTAAATGGTATTGGGGATCATGCCCAGGGCATAGATGGTCAGATAGAGCAAAGACTCGTCATAAGTCTCCCTGGGTGTCCCCAAAAGAGTCAGCATGCCGCCGCCCAGCCAGATGCAAAGTACCATAAAGAGAAATCCCACCACAATGCCTACTGCCATGGCGCTGTGTACCGCTCTCTCCACCTCGCCGTATCTTGCTGCGCCGTAGCTCTGCGCTACCACTACCGTGGCACCGGAAGAAAGGCCTACTAAGATCCCCACCAGGAGATTGATCAATACCGCCGGCGTTCCGCCTACAGCAGAGAGTGCTGTAGTCCCCACAAAGCGTCCTACGATCAGGGCATCTGCCATATTGTACAGCATCTGGAAAAAGGTTCCGAAAAGCAACGGGAAGAAAAAAAGCAGTAATTGCTGCCAGATGATCCCTTCTGTAATACCGCTGTTTTCTTTTTTACTCTGTTTGTCTATCGTTTGTTTATCTGCTTTTTCAGCATCTGCATTTTCAATATTGACTTTTTTAATATCTGTTCTTGCCTTATTATTTTCTTTATTCTGCTCCTGTGTCATGGTTTGCCTTTCCACACCGCATCTATCTGCGGCCCCGCAAAAAGCTTCACGAAAGCGAATCCCCCGATAGGATCATGCACAAATATTATTTTCAATATCCATACAGCTGTACGATACAGCTTGTAAGAAACGCTTTCAAGTACTTCTTTTGATTCCCTTCATGCCCATATTTCTACTCCTTACAGATTATATCATACCGACTTAAAAAAAAGAGAAGCAGCTATGCGGTATTTTCTGCCGCATAGCTGCTTGCATTACATTACAGTACAGGTGCCGACCAGACTGCGGGCCTGTCGGAGGTGTCTGCACTGTGACCGGTTTTCTTCTGAACTCTATTCCTTCTGCTCTCTGCGCAGGACAAATCCTACTGCAAAGAGGATCATGCCTGCGATGCAAAGTACCGGCACGGGCCAGTCCAACTGTCCTGTCTGGGGAAGTCTGTTCGCATTCAGCGTACCTTTGTCTCTGCCTCTGCTGGCGTCCAGTATGCCCTTGTCACTCTCATCAGGTGTCTCGGGTGTGGTGGGCTGCTCCGGCACTGTGGGGATCTCCGGTGTAGTGGGCGGGGTAGTCGGCGGTGTCTCAGGCGGTGTTTCCGGCGGCGTCTCAGGTGGTGTCTCCGGCGGCTTATTATAGGTGCTAGTTCCCATCTTGGGTGAGGCATCGATATTATAATTCCAGCTGCCGTCCTTGGCCATGGGCACCGTCACCAGGAAGGTCTTTATCGGGCTGTAGTTATCTGCTGTCTTGTTCTGCAGCAGGAGATACAGGCCAAGTGACAGATTACTGAAAGCAGCACATCCATTGGAATCAATGGTAACTGTAGTTTTTTCAGCCGTAGACTTGATCTGTCGCTGCAGCTGCCCGGGCAACGTGCTGTCTGATAAGTTGCTTAAACTGATACCGCAGTTTTCAAACCCATTGACATAGACGTAGCTTAGATTTGCACTGTCCCGCTGCACCGTGGCCACCTTATAGAGAGTGATCTCTCCTCCGGATACCGGCTTCTTGCTGGAGCTGTCCCGGAAATAGACCGTAATGGAGCCCTTGGCATCCATTTGCAGGGTATCAGCCGACGGCTGGACCGCAGCCTGCACCGCCGTAACCGGCAGTGCAGCCCCTGCGACCGGCAGGGCTATACCCATGACCGCCGCTCCTGCTATCGCTGCTATTTTATGCAGAATATGTTTTCTCTCCATACTCGCTCCTTGTGCTGTCTATCCGCCAGCATTTCTCACTTGCTTCTTCTATTTTTTACTGCTCTCTTCTGCGTCTTTTCTTTGCTGTCCACAGGCCTGCTGCCCCTGCCGTCAACATGCCGCCGGTCATATAGATAGGCATCACGCCGCTGCCGCCGGTCTTCGGAAGAACGTAAAGCTTGCTGTCAGGCGAATTGGTGATGGTAATATAGTCGCCGCTTGTGCCAAGAGTGAATTCCTTACCTTCCTCCAGATCCTTTTTGTTTAACTGGTAGGTAGCTTTGTATCCCTCTACGTTCTCCTCCGTCAGGGTATAGGAGATATACTCCTCTGCTTCCAGATCCTTCCACAGGTAATACCAGTCATTGGCATTGCTAAGCTCTACAGTGGAGATGACCGTCGCCTGGGTTCTGGACAAGGATGCTGCATTGGATACTTCTTTCCATACATATGTCTGGGCATAAGTGCCGCTGACGTCCTGCCACTGCATTTCCAGTGAGATATCACCGGTGATATTGGTGATCACTGTCTTGCCACCATCATATGTGATCGTTCCGTTATCGCTGGTTGAAGCGGAATATCCCGACAATCTCACCGTGCTGTTTGCCCCCTTCGGCACCTCAATGATGCACTGGGAACTGTTTGTTCCGTTGACGGTGATCTTATACATCTCCGGTGTATGTTTGGTCAGCGTCACTGTGATCTTTGGCTGCTTCTCTAAGTCTGTATAGGTGGAAATCTTATTGCCGTTGCTGTCCATCCAGATCTTCTGAACGCTTAATTCTCCCATGCTGACCTTCGTTCTGTCCCGTTCATTGAAGCGGTCGATGTCGATATTTCCGTACCCAGTGACAGTTACTTTGCCGGTGGTCTCATCCTTCGCCTGTGTTATAGGCGTCAGATGATATACCGTTACTCCCTGTTTGCTATAGGAACTGTCACCGCCGATGGTATCCGGCAGACTGTATTCATCTCCTTCTGCATAGGCTATAAAATAGGTAGGAGTAGGATCCAGCACATAGCTATCCGGCGCTGCTGTCTCTGTCAGCTTGTAAAGAGTCTTTCGCTTGATGGTCGTGGATATCCTTCCGCTTTCCTGCGTCGTCAAAGTGCTGCCGGTGTTGGATACTGCAGCTGCTTCCGTATCGGACTGTGTCTGGCTTGCGACAGAACCTGCATCCACCCACTTTCCGGTACTTTCGTCATATTCTTCCAGCTTAAATACTGCATTGGCAAGAAGTGTGGAATGCTGACTCTTATCTCTCTTCCAGATGGTAAGTGTATCCTTGTCTGTGTAAACGATCGCGGAAGTGCTGTACTCCAGCGTCTTCTTACAATCCTCGCCCTTCCACTCTCTTTGTCCATACAAAATGACTTCATTTGTCACTTCTGTGTTTATCGCAAAGTTATAATTGATGCTGTATTTAGCTACCAATACATAGGCCTTGCCGTCGGGAACGATTGCCTTAAAGGTACCGGTGGCATCATCAAAATGATAATGTCCTTTCTGGCTGGGATCGGCATCATCCGCCGTCATATTCTGGATCACCGTTCCGGCTGAATAGGAAGCATTGCCGTTTGCATCCGTTACCTTGCTGGCCGAACACAGGGTCAGGCTTTCCAGCTTCATATATGGCTGAAGAGTGCCCGCCTTAATGGTATCTGTTACGGTCAGCGGATTACCGCCATTTAATGTGCTTCCCTCGGTGTTCAGAGCGATCTCATAGGTCAGGATCCGAAGGTCCTTATCATAGCTGACGCACTTTTTCTGCACCACGGTCCTGGTCACAGTCTGGGTGTAGCTGGAGCTTTGCTTATTGCCGCCATATTCTATTTCTGCCGTATTGGAGAAATCCTTTGTGGAATCTCCGCCCTTGATGAAATCATCCGGAAGTTTTGTTTTGTAACTGATATCAATTTTTCCGGTATTCAGTGCGGCAGGAATCTTTATTACCAGTTTTCCGTCCTGATACGAATATCCTACACCGCCTGTTATATCCTTCCAATACTCCGCCTTTACAACTAAAGATCCCTCCACGAAAGTCATTCCGTCTTTGATCACATCCGTGATCACCAGATCAATATTCTTTAGCGCATCATTTCCCTTATCATTTACCGTAACATACCAGGTTAATGTATTTTCACCGAGATTTAGTGATACTGTACCGTGATTTACATGATTCCACTCATAATTACCTTTGTGTTTCCAGATGATATCATGGTCTTCCAGTACATACATAATACTGGTGCTTGCACTTCTTGTCTGATCCATGAACTTGAAGTAATTGGTGTAAGTGATCTGGTCTCCGGTAGAGAAGGAAGAAAGGTCACCGGTCGTCTCATATTCAATGGTCACAGGGCCTTTTATATCCTGTGTAAATTTGATCTGGAACAGTCCAACCTCTGCACCGTTTTCCGTTTTACTGAAAGGAGCTATCTCATATCCGGATGTGATCACATTGCCGTTAGCATCATAAAGCTTGACAGCCTCTCTCTGGGCATCCGTCATATTCATGACAGCAATAGCTTTATTATCCTTCCAGTTCACATTTCCCCAATCTTCGTAGATCAATCCACTGGTGATATTTTGTACATTGATAGTGGACTTCCATTTAAGAAGTACGATGTTCTTTTCATCTGCCGTAGAGAATTCCTTTGAGATAAACTCCTTTTTCAGCAGCTCGCTGTTGTTGATGATTATTTTATCTGTATCCTCGCCTTCTAAACCCCCTTCTCCGTGGGCCGTATTTTCAACGGTAATGCCGCCTACAGGAATACCGGATACATCCTTGACCTTCGTCTTATATACAATAGTATAGGAAAATTGTCCCTTCGGCAGTGTGCAAGAGAGCTGCTGTGTCGTTTTTTCATAGGTATAGTCGATCTTCGTCCCCGTAGCTTTGTTGTCTGCTGTGTACTGGGTTATGGTCACGCCATCCTCTACCAGTTCCAACGCAGAAGGGATGTAATCCCAGAACCTGGTCTCTTTTTGCAGATCGGCAACCACCGCACCCTTATTGACTGTGACGGTATAGGTTACATAAATGTTTCCATCCTTGTTCTCTACATTACTATTCTTCTGTATCTTGCTTACTTGTACTTCTTTCCAGACATCATGGCTATAGTCCTTGCCCTTGTAGCTTACTGTGGCCTTATTTTTCACCTGGCTGCTGAGGTTGGCATCCTCCCCAAACTTCTGGGATGTCTTTACCCGATAGGTGATCTTGTAAGTGCCTGCTGCCACCTTTCCGTCGGCGCTGCTGCTTGCAATGGACAAAACAGCCTTTAAACCGCTGTCCGTACTCTCACTGCTCTTCATGGTCACCGTGGCACCAGCCGCAGAACCGTCAGACTTTGTAATAGTGACAGTCTCACCCGGTTTGGTTACAAATTCAAACCCTTTTCCGGTAAAGAGATCCGTCATTTCGATGGGGCCCAGGAATCCGTTCTTGCCATTGACCGTCAGCATTACCGTATAGTCAATATAGATATAACCATCGCTTTCCAAGGAGGGATTGCTGGCACTCTTTTGGATATTAAATGCTGCCTGGTCCGTGTCAGCTTCTGTTATTTTAATGGTTCCGGTCCATTTTCCGATCTGAATTGTCTCTGTTTTTCCTCCATCGGGAATGTCACTTATATTCCACTTAAATTCAAAGTCTACCTCGCCATGTATATTTTCACCGGCGTTCTGTACATAGTTCTCATAAAGGGACAATACAATATTCCAATGTCCCTGGGGATCCTTTTCAAAAGTGTATGTGCCAACCTGATTATTGCTGTCGTAAATGTAATGGGTTGTTCCGTCATTATATATACTGCAGTCAATATTATCCGGCAAGGTGATATAGCACTTGTTGTTATTGTTCTTCAATGTGCTTGTGGGAAGGTTACTGAATTGGATCTTTCCTTTTACACTGTCCGTAGTAAGGAATTCCGTCGCATCCTGCCATGCATTGTTAACGATCTTTTGAAAGCTGACGCTGGTGATATAGCTGCTTAAATCCGCGCCGTAGGCAGAATCCATCACCTTGACCTGATCGTCGTGGTTCTCCACCGGCAGTTCACAGTAGCCTGCGATATTGCCTTCAGAGGTGCTGTAGCTGTTTTCCTGCACGCTGTCGCCGCCGTCGCCGTTGGGACGATTACCTTCGATGACGGAGATGGTACTGCCGGAAATACTGCTGATGATGCCCATGTGGTCATTGCCGTCATTAAAGAACACCAGATCCCCTTCCTTAATGCAATCGGACTCGCCGGCATCCCACCACAGGTCTGCACTCTTCACATTGGAGATCCATGCCTGCACACCGCTGTTGGTAGGTACATCTGAAATCTGGGCGTAATGGAGGCAGAATGCTGCAAAGAATGTGCCCCAGTCGCCGTAGGGATTACCATACCATTCGCCGTAGCGGGTATAACCTCTGTGGGACTCCTCGTCGTAGTTGCGGGTGCTCTCTGTATAACCCAGCTGTGATCTGGCCACGGATATCAGATCCGCTGCCCTGTCACCGGAGAGACCGGGGATGGTTGCTTCCCAGTCTGCTGCCGTCTCCACGTCTGCATTCTTATCAATCAGGCAGGTGGAGGTATGCTTGTGCTCTGTTTTCTGACAAAGCAGCGTATAGGTACTGTAGCACTGGATGGTATGATGATGTCTGCCATCGTTGGCAGTCTCTCCGGTGGAGGACTGCTCGGTTGTGACAGTACCGGTTCCGGTGGATGCGGATACAGCTGCATTAGCATCAGCTGTGCCGGTGGTTGCAGAGGTTGCCGCATTGGCATCAACTGTGCCGGTGGTTGCAGAAGTTGCCGCATTGGCGTCAGCTGTGCCGGTGGTTGCAGAGGTTGCTGCGTTGGCATCCGTTGTTTCAGTGGAGCCGGAGGCACTGCTGCCGGTTCCTGCATTCTCTGTATTAGTATTGGTATCGGTTGCAGTGCCGGCATTCTCACCGGAGCCTGCGCCACTGTTTTCTGCGGGTGCTGTGCTGCTTGCGGCACTGCTGCTGTCTGCAGGGGCTGCGCTGCCCGCGCCACTACTGCCGTCTGCAGGCGCTGCGCTGCTTGCGGCACTACTGCTGTCTGCAGGGGTTGTACCGGTTTCTGCAGATGCATTGCTGCTGTCATTGTTTACCGCCGCATCGATATCACTGTTGGTACTGCTTGCTGCCTGCTGGGAAGCGGCCTCTGCCTCTGCCAGCTGGGTACGCAGTTCTTCTAACTTCTTCGCCTTCTCGTCTTTGGCCTTTTGTACCTCTTCCTCTGACAAGGGAACCATCTGTCCCTCTTCATAGCCACAGATCAGGGTTTTCTCGGTGGTGGTCTGTGCCTCGATGATCTTCTCGGTATAGCAGCCATCACCGTGGGTATGCTCCTCCTGACCGCAGGTCAGGGTATTCTCTTCACTACCCTCTTCCTGGGTATAGCAACTGTCATCGTGGGTATGTTCTGACTGACTGCAGGTAAGCTCTTTTTCTGTTCCGGCCGCCTCAGTCTCTACTTCCTTCTCTTCGTAGCAGGCATCGGTATGATGATGCTCTGTTTCCGTGGTGATCTCCTTGGCCTCTAACTCCGCGATCTGCTTACTTAACTCTTCAATGCGGGCTGTATCAGCGGGATCGTCGCCGGTATTGTTGCCATTGTCGGATGTGCCGGTATTTGCACTGTCAACGGAAGTATCCTGACCGGCGCCGGTGTTGCTGCCGGAAGTGCCGTCTGTTACTGTGCCGGAGCCGGAGGAGATGTCTGCTGCATTGCCTGTGCTGCCTGCTGCAGCAGATGACTCTGTATTCGCCGCCGTGGTTTTCCCTGCTGCAGCGTCAAAAGCCGCCGCTACCACAGGGTCAATGATCTGTCCCTCCGTAAAGCCGCAGATCAAGTCTGCTTCTTTCACTTCATAGCAGCCGTCCTTTAAAGAATGCTCATGCTCTTCTAAGCCGCATGCATAGTCGGTATCTGTGGACATAGCCTCGCCGGTTCTGTGAAGCTGCCAGTTTACCACCAATACCGTGATCAGGGCCAGGACACCTACCACTGATGCATAGCGGTAAAAGCGCTTATGTTCCTTTTGAAACTTCTGAAGATACTCCTGCATTGTATTTTTCATAACAATACCCCGTTAATTTCAGAAATTGAGGCTGCTATTCACCCTGGCAACTGCCTCTCTGACAGCCTGCTCTGCTTCCTTTGTGATTCTATCCGCTTCCTGTCTGGCCGCTTCGATGATCTGATCCGCCTCCCGATCGGCCTTCTCCCGGATCTCCCTGGAATAGTCCTCCTGGTCCGGTATGCCTGCTCTGATATCTTCCCGGTACGCCTCTGCCGCTGCCTCGGCTCCTTCGTAAACACCGTGCAGCCTCATGCAGGCCTCTGCTATAGATTCTGCGTCCTGCACCATTGTCCGTCGACGTTCTACCTCCTGGAGCAGTGCCTGATTATCCCGGTGATGCTCCTGCTGTCTTATTTTTAATGCGTATATAATATCGATCAATTCCGTCCGGCTCAGTTTTTGCAAGCTCTTATCCGCCATGGACACTCACCTCCGTCCTAATATATGTACTACTCTTCTTCCTGCTCCAGCCACGCCGTATCCTTTAAGGCACAGCGCACCGCGCATCGGGTCCTGCCCCCTGCATTACAGGTAAACAGCGTCAGATCCCAGTCATCTGTCTGGGTAGCTGTGGTCATTTCTTCTATCTGGGTAGGCTCCAAAGTCTCCACACCGGAAACCTGATAGATCCATACCTCTCCGTCCATGTCGATAAAATCCACCTCATCCCCTTCCCGCAGCTGCTTGATGGGACTGAAGTGCTTAGCGTAGTTATGTCCTGCGATCACCAGGTCTCCGGTAAAAACAGAGCCGCTGTAGCGACCGGGAGCGATCTTTAATCCTTCGTAGCTCCACTGGGCCATTACCGGCAGATCCAGTTCTAAAGAAGGTACCGACACATAGCCGATATAGTCATATCCGTCTATAGTTACTACCGTCATTTCCCGCTCCCGACTTTCAGGTGTCTGCCGGGCGGGATCTTCCGGTTCACTGGCCACCAGTTCTGTCAGCACTTTGGCAGAGGCTTCCTCGGCCCGTTTTGCATCCCATTGATTATAGAGAAAGAGGCCTACGGAAGATGCCACCAACAAAGCCCCCAGGATCATGCAAAGGGCACCCATGCGGGATTTCATCTTATGAGATCCGGTCCTGTGATTTTTTTGTTTTTTCACTTTCTGTTCCTACCGCTTTGTCTTTTCTGCTCTGTCTTTTATAGTTTATCTTTCTGGTTTATCTTTTCTGGTTTGTCTTCTCTGGTTTGTCTTTTCCGATTTATCTTTTCTGGTTTGTCTTTTCTGTTTTATCTTTTCCGGTTTGTCTTTTCTGTTTTATCTTTTCCGGTTTTTGCCCGGTATATAACTTTACTCTTTTCTTCCGTGATTTTTCACCAGAAGACCTATCAGCAGCAGCAGTAAAAGCGGCACTGCGATAAAGGGGGCAATAACGATAGGCTCGATCTGATAGGCCTCTGCCGTTATATAGATACGCCCGGAATCCTCTGTGGCAACCCGGTGTCCCCGCACCAACAGCCGATGGGTATTGATGCCATAAGGAGTACAGGTCAGTAAAGTACAATAATCCTGTCCTTCTTCGATGGCCAGATCCTGTATATTTTCCGGCAGAACAATGGAGATCTGATCCACTTCATAGGTCAGCACCCGGTTCAATACGGTAATGGTAAAGGTATCCCCTTCCTGCAGCTGATCTAAGTTGGTAAAAAGCTTTGCGCTGGGCAATCCCCGATGGGCAGAGATCACAGTATGAGTGCTCTTGCCGCCTACCGGAAGGCTGGAGCCCTGCAGATGTCCTGCTGCGACAGCCAGTACCTGATCGGATATACCGTGATAGATGGGAAGCTGTACACCAATCTTATCAATGGTGATATATCCCATAATGCCGGTACCGGAAATATCCAGCGTCTCTTCATAGCCTTCCACCTGCTCCGGATCTCTCAAGGGGTTCTCCACTGCAGCCAGGTTCCGGTTATACGCTTCTGCCGCCGTAAAGTAGTCCTCAAATTCCTCTTCGTTCATACCGGCCGTGGTCTCCCGATAGCCCGCCACTGTCCGGGACTGGTTCCTTTGATTGACGAGATCACTGACGGTGGGATATAACAGCACAGACAATCCCACGAAAAAAATCACTATAAGTGCTATAGTACTGCCATGTTTTTTCATAGGTTTCTCTCTGCCGACATTTCCTTTCCGTTTGTTTTGTTTATCCTTTAACTTGCTTATCCTTTATCTTGCTTATCCTTTATCCTACTTATCCTTTATCTGTCTTGTTTATCTATGCTTTTATTTATTCTCGTTTTGTCATCATCTTTTAAAAACAGCTTTGCCGCGAGCCCTTTTACAAGAGCTCACGGTCAAGCGGGTGTCTTCTACTCCTCGGAAGACTTCATTCTTTTCTTGGTGATCAGTGCCACTGCTGCGCCCACTACCAGCACACCTCCAATGATGTAGAAGATGGTAGTACCGATGCCGCCGGTCTCCGGAAGGGTGGTACCGGATTTATTGATCACGTTAGTAGTCAGCGTACCCTTGGGTATATCAGGTGTAAAAGTGAGCTCAATAGCACCACTTGTCTTCGTTCCTGTCAGGCTTGTGAGTACCTGGGTACGGTTTGTTCCATCCCATACAGCAGTATGACCGGCTGTCACTTTGAACAGGATGGGATCTGCCAGCTTATTATAATACTGGGGGGCCTTTGTCTCCGTTAATCTGTATTCGCCATCGTCCAGACCCGCAAAGGAGAAAGTCTTGCCGTCGTTACTCTTAACTAATGCCAGACTTTTCCAGGTGCCATCTGCATTCTTTTTCTCAAGGGTGAACTCGGCACCGGAAAGCTTAGTATCAGTCTTTACTTCATTGGCATATTTATTTACCTCTACCTTGTAGGTAAATACGATAACATTGTCCCATGGCGTCTCTCCGTGCTGGTCGTCAGACGGATTACTGGAGTATTCCAGCTTTGCCTTGTTCACATTACCCTGATTGCCCAGGATCGCATCCTTAGTCAACGTGGAGTAATATTCCACACGGATCTTAGAACCGGCCTTTACTTCGGGAATAGTCTTCAAGTTGCTGAAGATCACTTCAAAAGAACATCCGTCGCCCATCCCGGAGGTCTTGATCTCATACTTACCGGCCGCAGATGTGGTCACATCTGTATCGTCTACGTATACCTTAACCTTGCTCGCACCTTCAAATGCAAGTCCCTTTTCCTCTACATCATGGAATGCAAAGTAATACTTCTCATAGGTGCCGTAATCTCCCGCCACCGTAGCTTCCAGTTTAAAAGGAATGGAATCTCCGATATCGTGGTCTGCAGAATCCTGCCAGTCTGTATATGTCGTAGTCTCAGAATCGTTTATATCCTTGATCTTCTTCTCAAAGGAAGGTTCATCACCGTCCTTGGGAGTGATGAGCAGGGTGCCTACAGCCTGTACGATATGAGGGGTTGCCTTCTGTCCCTCGCCTATGGTGCCATCCTTGTCCTTGATCAGATAGTAACCGGCAGGCCCGGTGTAGAAGCTTCCGTTGGTTACGGCACCTACAGGTGTTCCCGTCAAGTCAACATATTGTTCAATGACGGCAAGTTTAGCACTTTCCGAAGCTGTCGCGACGTTCTCCAGTGCTTTCAGTACTTCCTCCGATACCGGATCCCCTACATTTCCACCCTTGCCGTTGTTTCCCCATTTAATGTCCGTCAGCTTTTCCACGCCGTTTTCCACATCATATCCGGCGGTAAAGATCTGATAGATCTCATATTGATGGCTCGTATTCGGTGCTGTAATGGTACATGTCTGGACTGTGCCGGCAGAAGTTGCTCCCGCGCTTGTGCTCTCTGCAGCCGCAGCAGTCGCCGCATCTGCCTGTCCGGTGCCGGCTTCTGCTGCAAAGACGCCCATTCCCATGGTCAATGTCATGGTGGCACTCAGCAGCAGTGCCAGTATCCTCTTTCTGTTCTTCATACCTTTCTCCCTCTCCTGCTGTCTATGGCGAGACTGTTGCCTTTTTGATATTAGAATGCTCAATGGATGAAAGAGATTCTGTTAAACGGCCAGATGCGAAGAAATACCTTTCCGGTGATCTGACTTTCTTCTATGCAGCCGATGGTACTGCTGCGACTGTCGATGGAGACACTGCGGTGGTCTCCCAATACGAAGTATCGGTTTTCCGGCACCTGATAGGGGAACTTGATATCACACTCTCCCAGTGACAGCGCATCCACATAAGGCTCATCCAATACTGTCCCGTTCACGCTGACCACTCCATCGCCGCTTATATCTACCACATCACCCGGAGTGCCGATGATACGCTTGATCAGCAGCTTGTTCTGCCAGTTGAAGCTGACCAGTTCTCCGGTCTCAAAGTCATTTGTCTTCAGCAGCAGGATGATATCCTTGTCATAAAGGGTATGTTCCATACTGTCGCCGGACACCTGCAGAACCGGCAGGAAAAGCATGGCCAGGAGCACCGCCACGGCGGCTACTACCACCAGTGTATAAAAGGTGCTGCGGAAGGTATGCTTGTACCTTTTCTGATAGGCCAGTCTCTTCCGCTCCGCCTCGATCTCTTCCATGGAAGGGACCCGGTCATCCTCCTCATAAGGATCCGCTGTAGTTTTGGCGTGGTCTGTACTGTCTGGAGCATGTGTTGTAGATTCTGCCTGGTCTGTACCGACTGATGCATGTGCTGCAGTTCCTGTGTGGTCTGTACTGTCTGATGCATGTGCCGTAGTTTCTGCATGGTCTGTATCGTCTGGAGCATGTGCCGCAGCTCCTGCGTGGTCCGTACCGTCTGAAGCATGTGCTGCAGTTCCTGCGTGGTCTGTATCGTCCGGTTTATTCCCTGACTCTACTGCAGATTCCGCACCAGTTTCACTTTTCGGCACATATCCTGTCTCTTTCCCATGCTCTCTCTGCTTTTCTGTTAGTTCCTCGTTCTCTGTCATCTCATCATCCCATCGCAGAAGTTCTGTTTTGCTTATAGATCTCCCGAAGTTTCTTTATCTCCTCTTTTCTCTGCGCCTGTGCCTGGCAACGTGTCTCCTCTTCCCGGCGCTTTTCTCTTTCCTTCCGATCCTTCAGATACCTCTCTATGACCCGTTTCGCTGTCATCTGGATGCCTACAGCATCTCGCTTAGCTTCACAGATCATCTTCTCTGCCCGAACTTTGGCCTGCTTTACTACCGCCTCCGCATAGAGAGCACTGTCCGCATTGGCTGCCCGCCTTGCCTCAGCTTCCTGCTCTGTCTGCTGCTGGGCCTGCTGCAGTAAGTCCATAACCTTCTGTCCGCAATCCACCAGAGAGCCTGCATTCTGCAACGGGATCCGGTTCTGCTGCAGCTCTGCTTCTAACTGCTGTCTTTCCTCTTGTAAAGCAGCCTCACTTTCCTGCAGCATATGGATGATCTCGATGAGTTCGTCCTTACTCATCCTACGCAAATCTTTTCGTGTCATTTCCCCGCTCCAGTCTCCCGCATATAACCATCCTGTTATAGTTATCGTTATTGCATCTATCTTACTTAAACTTTAACCCATCTGCCCGTATACGTCAATAATACTTATTGGCCGTTTCACGCGATGTTTCACTCTCAACATGATCAGGATGATTTTCTGTCTTTTCCCTAAATAAAAAAGCCACCCTGTATTCCTCTTTCCTTAGGAGCACAGAGCAGCTATACAAAACAGCCTGTTTGATCTTTCGAGCATGTGAACGTTTTATCGTGAATTTCTATTCATCTGTGGGTTTTAGAATTTGTCAAAAAATCGACTCATTCGGTCATCTGCAGCATTCAACGACCGTTTTAGATCCAATGCATGCTTTCCATCAAAAACAGCCAGAAGGTAAGGGTCAGGGGCATAAAAATAGTGGTAGCCACGCAGATGCTGGCTGTCAATGTCCCTTTATGGCCCATTTGCCTTGCCATAACATAGCTGGCCGGCGTAGTAATGGATCCTAACATCACAAGGATACCTACCAGCTTCTCACCGGTAAAACCAAAGTGAACTGCCAGCGGCAGAAAAAGGGCCGGCAAAATGACCAGTTTGATCAATGTAGCCACCGCCGTCAGTTTTCCCTCACTGATGGCCTCTGTCCCTTTAAAGCCGGCGCCGATGGCGATAAGCGCGATGGGGGAGCTGATATTCCCAAGCATGGACAGAGTATCCTGCGCTGCCTCCGGCAAGGGCAGCCGCAGCAGACTCCAGAGAAAGCCAAGGACCAGACCGATAATGATAGGATTGGTCGCGATCTTATACAAGGTCCGGCGAAGCAGGGGCCCCAGCGGCTGGGATGCCTTGCCTTCCTCATATCTGGCCGGGCATTCCAGCACCAGGATCAGTACCGCAAAGATGTTATAAAGAGGTACACAGCCAAGGATCATCAGACCGGACATATCCGCCTTATCATAGATCAGCATCACCAGAGCCACCCCCAGGATCGCTGCCGAGGAGCGATAGGATCCTTGGACAAATTCCCCGATGAGGGTCTTATCTTTGATCAGATGTCTGGCCAGGAACCAGGTGATCAGGATACTGGCCAGGGTCACCGCCGCGCAATACCCCACATAGCCCGCATCGAAGCAGGCCCTGATGTCCGTGCCGGAAAGATCCGAAAAAAGGAGCACCGGCAAAGAGACATGAAAGACCAGCTTGTTAGCGCCGCTCACAAATTCCTCCGACAGAAAGCCTCTGCGGCGCAAAATATATCCCAGCACCATAAGGGCAAAAAGGGGCGCGGTGTGGTTTAAGGAAAAGATGAGATTTGAAAGCATGATTTTTGCCTTTCCTTTTTATAATTTTTAAAAGTTTAAAAGACGGACACATAAAACAGTGGGATAAAGCATGAAAGAAATGCCTGCACATTTACGCCAGCCGGGCGGAATGGTAACGTCCAAGCAGTAACTGCATACAAAATCGAAAGCACATAAAAACGACTGCCGCCACCTTCTCACAGGATCAAACGGAAGTCGTTTTGATTCACAAAGGGAAAATCCCGCCGTCTGCCGACAGCACTTTTTCCCGCCTATAATAGCATGCGGGAATAAAAGATACAAGCATCCTTCATTCCCGCATGTCTTAATTTCTATATGATGCGTTGCCGCACGCCCTTACTGTTTATTCGCCGTCGTAAGGAATAACTGCTCCGTCATAGGTCTCGTTGATGTAGTTCTGGATATCATCAGACTTAAGAACCTCTACCAGAGCCTTGATGCCGTCGTTCTCCTCGTTGCCTTCCTCTACAGCGATTACATTTACATAGGTCTTAGCTGCTTCGGAATCGGACTTCTCATATGCGATAGCGTCCTTGCTTACGGAGAAACCAGCCTCCAGTGCATAGTTGCCGTTCATGACAGCCAGTGCAACCTCGCCGATGACGTGAGGGATCTGTGCTGCTTCCAGCTCTTCGAACTTCAGGTTCAGCGGGTTGTCAACGATGTCGTTAACAGTTGCTTCCAGACCTGCGCCATCCTTTAAGGTCAGCACGCCGTTGTCCTGCAGCAGCAGAAGCGCTCTTGCCTCATTGGTGGTATCGTTGGGAACAGCGATGGTGTCGCCGTCTGCCAGGTCATCTAAGCTGCTCTTGGTGCCGGGATAGATGCCGAAGGGCTCATAGTGGATCTTGCCCGCTACGACCAGGTGTGTGCCCTTTTCCTCATTGAAGCTATCAAGATAAGGAACATGCTGGAAATAGTTTGCGTCGAAATCGCCGCTCTCTACTACCAGGTTAGGCTGTACATAGTCATCAAATACGGTTACTTCCAGATCATAGCCCTTATCCTTCAGCAGTGTCTTTGCCTGCTCCAGGATCTCAGCGTGAGGGGTAGCGCTGGCTGCTACCTTGATCACGGTCAGCTCGCCGTCAGCGGCCTCTGTGTCAGCAGCCTCTGCCTCTTCGGTCTCCTCTGCTGCAGCTTCCTCTGTGGACTCCTCTGCAGCTGCTTCCTCTGTGGATGCCTCTGCGGAAGCGTCTGTGGAAGCGCTGGAGCTGCCGCAAGCGGATAATACGCTCACTGCCAGTACAGCGGTCAGTACAGATGCTAATACTTTCTTTTTCATAATTTCCTCCTTTTGCCGCATTTTTCGGCGGCGATGTTTTGTTTCGGTGTTGCCTTTATTTATCTTAAAGTCCCAACGCTGTAAAGAGGGTGCTCCATATCTTCCTGTTACCGATCACCGTCATGACAAACACCATGACAGTGAGCACGGCAGATACAGGGAGAATATGCAGTTCCTCCATTACAGAGTGGAAAATTAAAGATCCGTTTTATCCTCATTTCTGAGCGGCTTTGTTGCAAAAACTCATTGGAATAGCCGTTTCCCAACTGCTGCTCCGGGGCTTTTTCGCACTACTTTCTCTTATCCAGTATTGCTGCCACCTTCGTGCCGGCGATCTGGAAGATCTGTACCAGCAATACCAACAGCACTACCGTGACGATCATGATGTCGCTCTGGTAACGATAGTAACCGTAACGGATGGCGATATCACCCAATCCGCCGCCGCCTACGGTGCCGGCCATAGCGGAGTATCCCAGGATGGTACCAAAGGCAATGGTGGCACCCACGATCAGGGAAACTCTGGCCTCTCCCAGCAATACCTTCCAGATAATGGTCATATTGCCGGCGCCCATGGACTGGGCAGCCTCTACTACGCCGTGATCTACTTCTTTTAAGGAAGATTCCACCATTCTGGCGATAAAGGGTGCTGCGGAGATAACCAACGGAACGATAGTCGCCGTCGTACCATAACTCTTCCCCACGATAAAGCGGGTCAGCGGGATGATCAGGATCAGCAGGATCAGGAAGGGGATGCTTCGCAGGATATTGCAGATCACATCCAGGATCCGGTAAAGCACCGCATTAGGGCGGATACCTTCCTTGTCAGAGATCATCAACAGAATCCCCAGAGGAAGTCCCAGCACATAGCCGAAGATGGTGGAGACCACAGACATATAGAGGGTCTCGCCGATGCCCTGTATGATCATATTTACTATTTCACTACTCCACATCGTCCTGCACCTCCTCTACCGCCAGACCTCGCTGCTCTAAATAACTGATCATCTGGGCCTGCTGTTTTTCATCGGCAGGCAGTCCGAGGATCATCTGTCCTCTGGCCGTGCCGCCCACATCTTTGGTATCTGCCTTCAGGATATTTACCGGCGTGCCGAACTGCAGGATCATGTTGGCGATCACCGGTTCGAAGGAAGAATTACTGGTAAAGACGATACGGATCCGCTTTCCTTCATGAAGCACAGGCTTTTGTCTGGAAATACCCTCCCACTCGTCGGGGTCCTTTCCTTCTATAATAAGCTGCTTGGCTGCACGGGACTGGGGTCTGGTAAAGACCTGCTCCACGGAACCATTTTCCACCAGTGCACCGTGCTCTACGATGGCTACGTGCTGGCAGATCTCCTGTACCACAGACATCTGATGGGTAATGATGATGATGGTGATGCCCATCTCTTTATTGATCTTACGAAGCAGTTCCAGGATAGATGCGGTGGTCTGGGGGTCCAGGGCACTGGTAGCCTCATCGCACAGCAGGATCTTCGGGTCGCAGGCCAGTGCTCTGGCAATGGCCACACGCTGCTTCTGACCGCCGGAGAGCTGAGCCGGATATGCCTTTTCCTTATCGGAGAGGCCTACGGTCTTCAAAAGCTCTCTTGCCTTTTCCCTGGCGTCCTTTTTCGATACACCCTGAATCTGCAGGGGAAAACAAATGTTATCGATTACATTTTTCTGCATCAGCAGGTTAAAGCTCTGGAAGATCATGCCGATGCTGCTGCGGAGCTTTCTTAGATCCTTGTCGGATAATTGTCCCAGCTCCTGTCCCTCTACCAGCACCTTGCCGGCGGTAGGTTTTTCCAAATAGTTCAGACATCTGACAAGTGTACTCTTGCCCGCACCGGACATACCGATGATGCCATAGATATCGCCTGCTTCGATCTGCAGGTTGATGTCCTTTAATGCTTCTACTGTCGCATCCTTCGTCTCAAAGGTCTTCGACAGGTTCTGCACCTCGATGATATAAGACATACGCTCTGTTCCTTCCTTTTCTCTACTCCCACGGCGATCACAAATATAACGTGCTGAACATATTACCTTATTTTAATCAACTTGTCCAATTTGAACAGGCAGAAAAATCGAATAACGGGTTATAGCTTTAATGCATGGCTACGGCTTGTTTTACTTTCAAAAAGCATATTACAAGTATCAGATCACTTTTCACCTGCATTTTAGATCACTTTTTCATCTGCATTTTAGAGTCCGATCACTGTTCTGCCGTCATCCAGGCGGTGACATTTCCTGCACCGGAATGCTCTCCAGCTCCCGACGCCTGGCCGGCGACTGACCGGCGATTGACCGGCGATTGACCGGCGACTGAACAGTTGCATGGCTCACATTTTATTTCCTGTATATCCTACTTGTTTTGTAGGATACTATTCTATTTTTCCATTGTCAATGCTTTTTTTGCACGTATTGCTGTACAACGTTGCAAACCGATACATACAGGCACCGGCCGGGCGGCAGGTTAGCGAAGCAATAACTTCAAACCGTTAGATCCAACCGTCGCCCGTAGGTTGATCCTGTCGAAGGTAGCCTAGCCCATAGACGTCTCCTGTCTGATGATCACGCAAGTCTGTATAGAGAGCACCACAACACAAACGCCGACCAAGCGAACAGTTTCTCTGTCCACTCGGTCGGCGCATAAACCGTAATGACTGTAACACTATAAACTTAGGATCCGTACTCCGGCAACACTATAAACTTAGAATTCGCACTTGGTAACACTATAAGCTTAGAATTCATACTCCAGTGTCACATGCTCCCCAATGGGTATGCTGTCTGCATCAGACTTATTACTGATAGAGATCTTACCTGCCACCAGGTCCGCATAGAGCTGATCGTACTGCCCTACTGTAAAATTCGTAAGAGAGCTGCTGTTCATAGACAGGCAAATGCTGTTTTGGGCTGCCCCCAGTTGGGTCTCTTTGCCGGCATAGGTATCGCTGAACTGCCAGTCATTCTCATAAAGGTCCCGCAGGCACAGGTCGATGGTCTGCTGTATATTTTTCATGGCAGATACCACAACGGTATCGTATATGCCGGACTGGTCCACATCCACACCGATCATTGCCGCATTGTTGGCCTTAGCCGCCTCATTGCAGCTCTCCCCTATTCCGCCACCGCAGGCAAAGACCACCTCCGTGCCGTCGGCATACCAGGTATTCATCTTACTCTTAATGGTATCGGAAGGAGAGAAGGTATAGGCATACCAGTATTTCACTTCTACCTTATCTATCCCCAGCGCCTTGGCTGCTGCTTCGGCTCCCTGCAGGAATCCATAGCCGTAGCGGATGACACCCGCCACCGGCACACCGCCTAAAAAGCCCAGCTTTCTGTAGCCATCTGCCACAGCTGCATAGCCAGCCAGATAGCCGGCTTCCTCCTCCTTAAAGGTGACCAGTGCCGTATTCTGTCCCACGGTCACGTGGGCTGCATCCATGGATTTCTGCGGCAGATCCAGAGAAAGAAAAGCCACGTCCGGATATTTGCTCTGGGCCTTGCCAAGGGTATTGACAAAAAACGGACCGGGCAGCACCACTGCCTTGGCTCCGTCCGCCACCGCCTTGTCGATCTGTTCCATGCAGGTTCCGTCGGTATGATCTTTCGGCTGATAATAATTGCACCGCAGAGAATTCTCCTGACAAAAGCTTTGGATACTCTCCCAACTGATCTGATTATAGGAGCCATCCTCCAATTCTCCAGATCCCGTCACCAGGGCAATATCTATATTTGTCTGACCGGTAGAGTCATTTTCAGCAGCGGACGTTTCATCAGCAACATGGGCCGTCTCGGCTGCTTTTTCCGCATCCTTCGTCCCATTCTCTACCATCTCCCCGTTATTAGCCTGCGTCGTTTTCTCATTCTCTGCCTCAGCCTGGCTCTCTCCCCTCGACATCTCCTCTGCCTGCAGGGAATCGTCTGTCTCTCCTGCCGTCTCGGATGTCTGACTCTCGGCTCCATTCTCTGTCCGGGTGGTGCCAGAGGATGCATTGCCACAGCCTGTCATGGAAAAAAGCAGACAGCCTGTCAGTAACAGTGCTACTAATTTTTTCATTATACGCTCCTTCCGCAGGCGCCTTGCGCCGGAGAATTTCTCACACTTTTTATTGTATCGTATTCTCGGAAATCAGCAAGCAAATTCCATTTTACCTGCAATACGTCCATTCCATTCATTACGGTTCAGCGCTCCGCTCGGCAGCAGGTCTTATCAGAGGTATCAGAGCCCGGGGCGTTTCTCCGCTGTCCTATCTTCATCTCTTCATCACAATACTGCTTGTACGGTGTCTGAACTGCAATATCCATTATATGCCGATCACTGTACCGCAACCGTATCACCGTCCCCACGTAGAGTATTGCAGTTACTGTTCCCTCAGTTACTGTTCCTCCAGTTACTGTTCACTCCCAGCCGGGCGACAGATTCTGTCGAAGGCATCTGTTTTTGGGGACGTCTCTCGGCTCCCCGGCGTCCGGTCGGCACCTGATCAATAATGCATCGCAAAAGTGGACTGGTCAAATTATTCTAAAATGGTCATTTCTACATAGCCACTCCGTTGTATAATGAACGAAAACAAAACAGTAAACGAACTGCCGCAGACACTCTACGGCAAAAGGAGGAAATTATGAGTACATCCAATGCATCTGAAAATCAAAAATCCAAAGCCGCTTTAATGCGTGTCGTCTATGTAGGACTTTTCGCTGCACTCTCTTATGTGGTCTTTACTTATTTCCAGATTAAGGTACCGTTGCCGGGCGGAGATGCCACTTCCTTCCACCTGGGAAATGCAGTGGTAGTCATCGGTGCCCTGCTTCTGGGCGGCGTCTGGGGCGGCCTGGGCGGCGCCATCGGCATGACCATCGGTGATCTGTTAGATCCCGTCTATATCGTCTATGCCCCTAAGACCTTTTTGCTGAAATTCCTTATCGGCCTCATCGCCGGCGCAGTAGCCCACAAGGTATTTCATATTGAAGAAGAACATGACACCGCCAAACTTTTCCGTGCTGTTCTGATCTCTGCCATCTGCGGTCTTGCCTTTAACGCTGTCTTCGATCCCCTGATCGGCTACTTTTACAAGCTGCTCATCTTAGGCAAGCCGGCTGCTGACATCACCCTGAGCTGGAATATCGGCGTCACCGCTTTCAATGCTGTTATGTCCGTCATCGCTTCCACCGCCATTTATATGGCACTGCGGGTACCGCTGCGTAAGGCTGGTTTTCTGCAGGATGTAACGCCTGCGGCGCAGAAAACAGCAAAGTAGACCGATACAAAGTAAAAGCAGGAATACAATCTGACAAAAGATCGAAAGCAGACTGCTAGAAGATCCAAAGCAAACAGACAGAAGATTGAAAGCAGACTGCCAGAAGATCAAAAGCAAACTGACAGAAGATCGAAAGCAAACTGCCAGAAAGTTAAAAACAAAACGCAAACTGATACCAATAAACAAGCCGGAGATGTAAACTTCCACGTTTACATCTCCGGCTTGTCTTATTTCACTTATCTTAATTCACTTGCCTCATTTCACTTGTCTTATTTCACTTGTCTCTTTTTACTTTTCCTCTTGCCTACCGCTCCATCTTCCAGAAAAAAGCGCTGTAAGGCGGTAACTCACTGCCACCTCCGAAATCATGAGGCTCTCCGGTGATAAGATCCACTGCCGTGCCGCACCCTGCATCAAAGTGTGCCATAAAGGGCTGTCCGTCTGCGTTGACCGCCACCAGGACCCGCTCATGCTCACTGGCTCTCTCGAAGATGCATTGCTTGTTGGTCAGCAGCACACTGCGAAAGCTTCCGTAATTCAGGGCCTCTGATTCCTTCTTGGATTTTGCAAGCCGGCTGATCCAGTCTGTCAGCTCATTCCACTCCGGTTGCTGCAGGCAGGGACGAAGGGCGCTGTCTCCGTCCTTCTTATCTCCCCGTATGCCCCATTCACTTCCATAATAAACGGAAGGCATGCCGGGCATGCCGAAGGCAAGGGCATAAAGCAAGGGAAGATGGGCCGGATTTTGCAAAATGCTGGCCGCTCTGGTCACATCGTGGTTATCCACAAAGCTAAGCAGATGCATTCCCCTGTATAAACACCATGGATCCGATCCAAACTGGCGCAGCAGGGAATGGTTGATCTCAAAGAGATTCATGCTGTTTAAGCTGGAGTGCAGTCCCTTGTAGCACTCATAATTGGTAGCGGACTGCAGCATCTCCGGATTGGCCACCTGCTTGTAATCGCCCCCTAAGATCTCTCCGATCATATAAAAATCTTTCTTTTTGGCATCTGTGCACTGACGAAGGCGGCGAAGAAAATCTCTGTCCACGCAATAGGCCACATCGATCCGCAGGCCGTCAATATCAAACGCATCGATCCAGTAGGACACACTCTCCAACAGATACTGTACTACCTCTTCATTGCGAAGATTCAGCTTCACCAGGTCGAAATTTCCCTCCCATCCTTCGTACCAAAGGCCGTCGTTATAGCAGGAATTTCCCTCAAAGCTGATATAGAACCAATCTTTGTAACGGGAATTCTCTCTGTTTTGCAATACATCCTGAAAAGGACCGAATCCTCGGCCGGCATGATTAAAGACACCATCTAAAAGTACCCGGATGCCTCTGGCATGCAAGGCATCGCATACTTCCTTCATGTCCTCGTTGGTGCCCAGACGCACATCCACCTTCCGGTAATCTCTCGTATTATAACCATGGGTATCCGAATCGAATAAGGGATTAAAAATAACAGCGTTAACCCCCAACTTTTCCATATGATCTATCCAGTCCTTTACTTTGAGGATCCGATGGGTCAGCACCCCGTCATTTTCAAAAGGCGCGCCGCAAAAGCCCAGTGGATAAATCTGATAATATACGCTCTCTTCTGCCCACATACTGTTTTATTCCTCCCAATCTCCTGTCATTGTCAGAGTACACCTCTTCCCTGCCTATTATACCATTTTGGCTCCTGATTTTTCTGTCGATCTCCGGTTATTTTGCAAGAATTGCAGACAATGCGATCACCATTCAGCCGCGCAGCAGGGCCTGTAACGCAATACATTTCATTTTGCTTTTCAAGAATACAAGCCTTCCCTGTGTTTTGCTCTGTTTGCTTCACATATTTTTTTTGACTTTTCGAGTCTATTTTTCGTTTTCCCCCACAAAATCGTTACCCCGTTCAAAGGTTCGATTTTTCTTTTATTTCCGCGCTCTCCACATATCACCATTCCGAGAAATCCACGCTTTCCACAGAGTTATCCACAGGGTTTTCCGCTCTTATCCACCCAGTTTCCACAGGGTTTTGAGGTTAAATTGTTTTCAGTTTTCAGACAATTTCTTATATTTTTGCTTTACATAATTTTATAGCCATTCATCCCAAAAGCGATCCATCCGATGGCTTACCTGTTCCAGGCTGACTTCTTCATAATTTGACCATTCTCTGGGAAACAGCATCCGATAGCTGCTTTGCAGGAAACGATCATCCAGCAAGGCCACCACCCCTATATCCTCACTGGTGCGGATGACCCTTCCGGCTGCCTGAAGTACCTTGTTCATACCGGGATAGCGATAGGCATAGTCGTAGCCATTGACACCGCTCTTTGCAAAATAATCCTTTAAAAGCTCCCTTTCATGACAAACTTGGGGCAAACCTGTCCCCACGATCACTGCACCGATCAGGGCATCCTTTTTCAGATCCACTCCTTCGCTGAAGATTCCACCCAGAACACAAAAACCGTAAAAGCTTCTCTCCTGGCTGCTCTGGGCAAAACGCCCCAGAAACTCCTCCCGGTCCGCCTCACTCATTCTTTCCTTTTGGATCCAGATCTCCGTCTCCGCCTCCGGATATATTTCCTGATAGGCCCGGTATACTTCTCTCATAAAGGCATAAGACGGGAAAAAGACCATATAATTGCCATATCTGGCCATGCCGATTCGATGGATATAATCGGCGATCCTGGCATATTCCTCCGGCCCCCGTCTGGTATATCGGCTGGTCACATCATCCGCCACCAGCAAAGCCCTTTTTCCGGGATCAAATATGGATCTGGCATAGACCTCGTAATCCTCTCCGGTGCCCCCAAGAAGACTCTTATAGTACTGGATGGGCAGCAGCGTCGCCGAAAAGAGGATAGACGCCCGACCTCTGTCCATGCATTCCTTCAGATTGGTGCTGGGGTCCACATTAAAGAGCCGGATCATGAATGTTTCATCCTTGATGGCATAGATCACATATTTTTCATCCAGCTTCTCATAGATCATCAGGAAATGATTGAGTGCAAAATATAGATCCAAAAGTAGAGCATGACTATCCTGCGTATCATCTCCCGCCGTAGAATCCTCCAAAGCATCTTGTCCGGCGTCGGCGTCGCCATCTGTTTTCTCTTTAACAAACCCTGTATTCTGCTCACCGCTCAAACCGGATGCTTCCACATCAAGGGTAATCTCTGCTGCCGGTTCATCTGTAAGTGTCAATCCCAACATAGCCAGAGACAGCTGTCCCTCTATGCCTTCTTCCTTTGCTTCTGTCTTTGTTTTTGCTTTTGTGTTTGTTTTTGTATTTGTGTTTGTTTTTGTATTTGTGTTTGTTTTTGTATTTGCTTTTATCTTTTTCTTTCTGCTTTTATTCTTCTTCCTGTCTGCTTCAATCTTTAGGCTGTGCTCGGGATTCTCGTCCTCTCTGCGTTTTTTGCGATTGTAATCTTCCAGGTATTCGCTGATGGCTGCCTGCAGGCGATAGAGGCAGGCGCTCAGTTGCTCTATATCCTCCGCCTCCAGGCGCATAACCTCCCCCTCCCGGGAGACTTGACGGCGAAGATCCAGCATAGCTGTATTGCAGGCGCTCAGATGCTTCTCGATTCTGGGCATACAGCCTTTTACCGCTCTTCGTACCTCCAGAAAAGCTTCCTTAGTCAGCTGAGCGCTGTACATCTCTCTGCCCCGGTCTACCAGGTTGTGAGCCTCGTCGATCAGGAACAGATAATCCCTGCGCACTTCCCCTTCTCCGAAAAAGCGGCGCAGATAGGCGTGAGGATCAAAAACGTAATTGTAATCGCCGATGATCACATCGGAAAAAAGGCTCATGTCCAATCCCATCTCAAAGGGACAGACCTGATATTTTTCTGCATATTCCTCAATGGAAGCTCTGCTGAAATCGTCCCGTTCGGTCAACAACGCATAAATGGCCTCATTTACCCGGTCAAAATGCCCTTTGGCCCTGGGACATGCTTTGGGATTGCAATCCGGCTTATCCAGCATGCAGATCTTTTCTCTGGCCGTAAGGGTTACGGATTTGCATTGGAGATTCCGCTGCCGCATCAGTGCTACCGTATCCTCAGCTACCGTCCTTGCTATGGTCTTAGCTGTAAGGTAAAAGATCTTCTCCGCTTTGCCCTCTCCCATGGCCTTTACTGCCGGAAACAGGGTGGTGATGGTCTTGCCGGATCCGGTAGGTGCTTCCAAAAAAAGCTTTCTACCATGCACAATGGTCCGGTAGCAATCCGCCGCCAGTTCCTTTTGGCCCTCCCGGTATGGAAAAGGGAAGCTCATGGAGCGTATGGAGGCTGTCCGTCTCTCCCTCCACTGCAAGGTATAGGCGGCCCATTTCCGGTACTCACCCATGATCCCATCAAACCATCGGCAGATTTCCTTTCTGGTCATGCGCTCATAAAAATGACGCACTTCCTCCGTATCTAAATTGCAATAGGTCATTCGCATCTGCACCGCAGGCAGGTCATGGGCCATTACATACATATAGCCATAACATCTGGCCTGGGCCACGTGAACCGGCTCCGGGCGGCGCATGCGGTGGACATTGCGGTAAGTTCCCTTGATCTCATCGATAGTGATGCAGGAAGCTCCTGTTTCCGGATCAGACTTTGATGTTATCTCCGATGTTTCGTCTTCACTCACCGAAGCACTAAACCATACCGGTTTTCCTTCCATATCCAGGGCGTTCGGTGGAATTATCCCTGAATAAATACCATCTGCACGTCCCTCCACAATCACAGCGGCATCTGTGAGGATGTCCTCTGTATCCGCATTGGCGCTATCTTCTGCAACCGCCCGGGCGATACAGCCTTTGCTCCCCTCCTCATTGGCTAAATCCATAGCATTTGTGCCGCTCTCTGCATCGGCTGATCCCACAGCACTCATGCCGCTCTCTGCATTGGCTGATCCCACAGCACTCATGCCGCTCTCTGCATCGGCTGATCCCACAGCACTCATGCCGCTCTCTGTACTGATCCTGTCGGCATATACGCTGTTTGCCCTGGTTTTATCACTGTCAAAGACGTATCGACAGGCCATGGAAACCTCAGCCCGATAGTCTCCCCTTGCCTGTTTCTGCAGACGGCGATGGATCTTTGAGCCGGCCAGCATAGCCTGTGCAGATCCCTTTATGCGATTGTCCAGATCTCCGGAACGCAGGAGGAATTCCACCAGGTTCCGAACTGAAATATGTATTTCCAGACTCATAGTTTTCTTTGTATGCCACAGCTGCCTGCGGCGTCGTGCATAGAATTACGTGAAGGCCAATTTTCCAATAGTTACTACTCACACGTCGGCCAGGCAGCAAGGCGGCGTCTGTACAATAAGCTCCGATACGAAAAAAAGTTATAGGGCATTTCCTTTAAGCTTACCCTTCCTTGGATAGTATATCATTAGAAGGGATCCGCTGTCATCCATTTTCGAAACTTTGTTCGCCATCGCCGAATCTGTGGTTATAGTTCAGACGCCGACCGGGCGGCAAAGACCTGAACTACAATGTTTTATTACAATTTATGGTTTAGATCGATAACAGAACACAAAACGTAATGCACCGGTGCGCGGCAGAATGGCTCGCATCCTTTGCACTGCGCGCCAGTTTTGCATGATCTGCATCGAAGCCGCAGGATGGTATCGGGCACGCTTTCAGAGCG
>CAVBJS010000012.1:0-59823 GCA_963596015.1 Bacteroidaceae bacterium | reverse complement strand
GCCTCACAGGGCTTTCATCCTCCAAACTAAAGTTTGCAGGATTTCTCGCCTAACCCTTTAAATAATCTATTCAGCACCTGCTGATTTCAACGCGAATTGCCTGCTTGCAGGCAGATTCACCATTAAGGTCAGCCTACCACATCGCCTTCATAGACATTTTCCTGTGCATCATTCCAGGCAGCACCGCCTTGTCCACCGCCAAAGGTCTTATTCTTCAACGCGGCATACAGCTCTGCATTGGTATTGTCCACATAGGGAGATACGAAGAATACGCTGAGAATACCAAAGGTAAAGCAGCTTAAGATTCCCCATCCCAGGAAGGACAGATCCAGCACAAAAGTCTTCCACTTCTCCCCCATCATCATTTCCTTGGACAGCCGAAAAGCCTCTTTGTGATCCATCTGGGGATTCTCTGCCAGGATATAAGGGATCAAGCGGTATTCATAGGACTTAACGATACCGGGTATGATGAAAAGCAATGACCACAGCCAGGTAAATAGATCCCGCAGGAACATAGTCTTTACCACATTCAGATAATTGACCGTAAATCCTTTGGTAAGGTTCTTCAGGCTCGCATTTTCTTCTCTGTTAAAGATATAAAAGCTGCGTCCGCCTATCTCTAAAGGTGCAAAAAGAAAAATTCTGACAATGGTTCCTACCATTCGCATTACAGCGGCGATAAGTCCGATCAACACCAGTGCGGCAGCTAAAATACCGGTAAAATAGGTTGCTTCCGCTGCATAGTTCTGCTTTGATCCCATAATAGCTTCGGAAATCCAGCTTGCCGATGTGCTTACGCTACCGAACTGCATCGCTCCCGTGGCTACTGCCAGGATCAATGACACCAGTACGCATTTCCAGTAGTTGCGAGAAAGGTTCTGTTTAGCATTACGCTTCAGTTCTGCTCTTGTCCACATACATTCTCCATTCTGCAGGTGTTTGTTATTATATACAGTCCGCACTGCCCTGCTCTGCCAGGCGGACTGTAAGGGAAATTCTCCCCTTTGCTCATTTTCAGTATACCCTATTATTGCCATATGCAGGGGAACTTTCCCACAGGCAAATTTAAGGTATTTTACTCCGCAGTGCCTGCTCCTGTTCCGGAGGATGCTGCCGGGTCCGTGGTAGTCTGGGTTCCTGTCTGTCCTGTTCCGGAAGACGCCCCCGCGGCTACTGCACTGGCCTGCTGCTGGGCTGACTGGGCAGCCTGGTAAACCTGCAGTGCCTGATCCACCGCTGCCTGTGCACTGTCAATAGCTGCCTGATCGCCGCCCTGCTGTGCTGCTGTCAGGGATGCCTGGGCATCTGCCAGCGCCTGGGTAGCCGCCTGTAAGGTAGCATTGGCCTGGGTCAGATTTTGTGCCGCATTTTCACTCTGGTGCTTTACATCCAGCTCTGCCTGCTGCTGGGCCAGAATGGCCTGGGCATCTGCCTGGGCAAAGAAATCTGCATTGTGAGGGCACTTCTGACCGTACTGACCGCTCTCTAACTGCACGACACCCTGCACCTTGAAGGGGCACTCATCGCTGGCCGGCAATCCGGTGTACTCACAGATCAGGCCCTGATAGTGCACATCGCACTGCTCCGTAGGTACCGAATCCTCATCAAAATATTCGGTGGTCAGATAGGCATCACACAGCCCTTCCACCGGCAGTTTACCGGACTGAGAGCATACCGTAGCGGTGACGATGCCCGCCGGCTTCTCAAAAGTCTTTGCCGGCAGATCTTCATGGATCTTTTCCATAACAGCCCGCCAGATTGTCTTGGAAAGGGCTTTTTCTGCGGAAGAGGACAACTTGGTATTATCATCGTAGCCTGTCCAGACCGTAGCCGTGTAATAATTCGTATAACCGGCAAACCACACGTCGTTGTATTTATCCGTGGTACCGGTCTTGCCGGCGATAGCTGTGGTACCGAAGTTCACGGCTGTGCCGGTTCCCTTAGTCACTACGTCCTCCATGGCGGAGGTAAGAAGCCAGGCCGTGGTAGCCTTCAGTGCCTGTTTGGACTCGTATTTCTGGGATTCATTATTTTTGTCCGTAGGCAGGATCACATTGCCATCATGATCCACGATCTTGGTATAGAGCTTGGGCTTCATATAGGTACCGCCATTGGCAATGGTGGCATAAGCCGCGTTCATCTCTATGTTCTTTACGCCCTTGGTAATACCGCCCAGGGCCAGGGTAGGCTGCACGTCGGAGTACACCTGTCCGTTGATCTCTTCATTGTCCACCAAAGTGGTGAAGCCAAAGTGATTGACCAGATAGTCATAGCCCAACTGCGGCGTAATGTCCACCAATGTCTTGACTGCCACGATATTCATGGAATTCTGGATACCCACTCTAAGACTGGAGAGACCGCGATAGCTCTCGCCATACCAGTTACGTACCGGTGTACCGTCTGCATAGGTATAAGGCGCATCATCCTGTACCGTAGCCAGTGTCATGCCCTTGGCATCCAATGCCGGCGCATAGGTGGAAAGTACCTTAAAGGTAGAACCGGGCTGTCTGTTTACATCGGTGGCACGATTCAGGGTACGGTTTGCCGTCTTGACGCCCCTTCCGCCTACCATGGCCACTACCTCGCCGGTTTCCTGATCTTCAATGGTCAGGGAAATCTGGGGCTGCGGTGTCAGGGTCTTGGTCTCACCGATGATCTCATCGTCCTCATTCAATACCGCATCCTTGTACTCTTCCACTGCCGCATTGGCCGCATCCTCTGAATCAAAATCCAGACTGAAGCCGGCATTAGACTGCTTAAAGTAGCTCTCCAGCATCTCCGTGCTGTAATTGGTCACGGTGCCGTCCGCGGACTGGACCGAAAGACGGTAGTTCAGATAATACTTGGTATTCTCCGGATAATTCGCCGGATCTGCGCATACCTCATCGGCAATAGCCTGGATCTGCGGATCCTGTGTGGAGTAGATGGAAAGACCGCCGCTGTAGAGAAGGCTGTAAGCCTGGGTCTCTGTATACCCCGCATCCTGCAGATCCTCCAGCACCTGTTCCGTCAGAGCATCCACAAAATAGGAAGTAACCTCTTCATCCTCTGTCTCGTTATCCACCAACTGGATGTTGGAATATACATCTTCATCAATGGCCTGATCGTGCTCATCCTGGGTGATCATGCCCAGCTCCAGCATCTTATCCAACACCGCGTCCCGTCTGGTCCTGTTGTCATCCGGATTGGTGATGGGATCGTACCGGGTCGGGTTCTGGGTGATGGATGCGATCACGGCGCATTCCGACAGATCCAGCTCACTGACGGATTTGCCAAAATAACGCAGGGACGCAGCCTGCACCCCAAGGGTATTATGTCCTAAGTTAATGGTATTCATGTAATTCACCAGAATATCCTGCTTGGACATCTTTTTTTCCAGCTCTACGGCCAGATACTGCTCCTGAATCTTACGGCGAACACTCTCGATAAAGGTTTCATTGGTCCAGCCTGTAAAAACGCTGTTCTTGATCAGCTGCTGGGTGATGGTACTGGCACCCTCCGAGAAATTACCGGTGGTGACACCCTTCACCGCCGCACGCATGATACCCTGAATATCGATACCATGGTGCTCATAGAAACGCTCATCCTCAATGGCCACAAAAGCGTTGCCCAGGTTTTCCGGGATCATGTCGCTGGTCACCGGAATACGGTTGCTGTTGGTGGAGACCAGCTTGGCTGTCTGGTTGCCCTCCACATCGTAGACAAAAGTAGAAAAGCCGGAAGGGGTGACATCAATGTTGCTGATATCCGGTGCCGTATCGATGATACCCTTAAACGCACCGAATCCAAGACAAAGTCCCGACACAAGGACACCGGCCAGCACCAGCAGCAAAATATGCTGGAGGCTTAAGGTAAACCGGTTGATCCTTTTCTGCTTGCGGGAAGTCACGTTCTTACGCCGCTTCTCCACTCCTTTCTTTCCATAATTCATGCATTTCTCCATTCTGCAGATGCCTCTGTTATGCCTGTCTGTCTGCATTCCCTCTCATGCTCCAAACGAGCCGGAGGACGCTGTCTATGGCATCTGCTGTACAAGCCTTAAAGAGCAAAAGCCGCTCTCTGATTCTGCACAGGATTTTCCTGCACTAAGAATGAATTATAACAAATGACACAGGTTTAATAAAGCTTTTTCACGGATTATTAACAGGTGATGCCCAACAGAGGTTACGGTTCAGACGGCAGGATGGCATCTGAACCGCAACAGGCAGAAACGCTCTGCTTTCCGGCTGCCTTCCTTATTTTCGGTCAGATTTAGCTGTAAAGGCGCGATCCGACGGGAATATGAAAGATGCTAAACAGATACAGGATGTGCTATAGTAAAAATCATCGGCAGCAATGCCGACATTATCATTATATAGAAAATACGAAAGAGGATTTCTATGTCAACAGAATCGGAATACCGCACCATTGCCCAGACAGGCTATGGAGAATATGAAGAAAAAAAATCCCGCTTTTTAGGGGAAGCCCTTTTTGCAGACTCTGCGGAAGAGGCCAATGCCCAGTTAGAGCGGATCCGCAAACAGCATTATGACGCCCGCCATCATTGCTATGCCCGGATCATCGGCACCGATCCCCGGGAGGAAAAGGCTTCTGATGACGGGGAGCCTTCCGGCACCGCAGGAAGGCCCATGCTGGACTGTCTGCGGGGCAGCGGCTGCACCAACGTGCTGGTGGTGGTCACCCGGTACTTCGGAGGTACCCTTCTTGGCACCGGCGGCCTGGTCCGGGCCTACACCAAAGCTGCGGAGGCCGCCCTTTCCGACGCCCGGATCGTCACCATCAGCTATTGCACTACTCTGGAGATCTGCTTTGATTATCCCCACACGGACCGGGTGCTCTACCACCTGCGCACCGCCGGCATCAACATCATCGACCAGGTCTATACGGACAAAGTATCCCTCACCGTCCTGCTCCGGGAAAGCGAGGAAGCGCTTTTAAGAGAACAGCTTACCGCCCAGACCAACGGCAATGCCAAATTTACGGTCGTTAAGAAAAGCTATGAGGGATTATCGTAAAACACCAACAATGTCGCATTTATACATACAGCGAGGCTTCTCATGAATAGATCACACAGTATCATCTTTGATATGGACGGCGTTCTCTTCGACACAGAGCGCATGAGCATCCCTGCCTGGGAAAAGGCAGGACAAAAATTCGGCATCAGCGGGTTAGGTGCCATCTCTGTGGAATGCACCGGCACCAATGCGGTTCGCTGCAAAGAGATCATCACCGGTCACTTTGACCACCCCATTCCCTATGATGACATACGGCAGGAAAAATCAAGACTAATGCATGAATCCTTCCGGCAAAACGGTATGCCCGTCAAGAGCGGCGCCTTCGAACTCATGGACTGGCTCAGGGAAAATAGCTTCTCCATAGGACTTGCCACCTCCACTAGCCAGGCTTCTGCCTCCGAAGAGCTCGCCATGTGCGGCCTGGATCGTTATCTGGACGCCGTCGTCTACGGCGATAACTTAAAGCGCAGCAAGCCGGCGCCGGATATCTTCCTGCTGTGCGCAGAGCATCTCCGGGTCACTCCCGCCGCCACCTGGGTCATAGAGGATTCCTACAACGGCATCCGGGCTGCCCACGCCGCCGGCATGCGTCCCATTATGGTTCCGGATATGCTGGTACCCACACCGGAGATGGAAGAACTGACTGTGACGATCTGCAAAGATCTGATGCAGGTGCGGCAGTATCTGGAGGAAAATGAAATTTTGAAAATATAGACTGATTATTCGCTGTATATTTTGCAATTGTCTGATATTTATTCGAATTAAATTTAATATTACAACTTTTTCAAAAGTGTTGACACCTTAGTATCTCCATGCTAGAATAACATTCGTCGGTTCGACACGGACCGAAAAAAAGATGCTGATGTAGCACAGTCGGTAGTGCGTCGCATTGGTAGTGCGGAGGTCACGGGTCCGATTCCCGTCATCAGCTCGTAAAAGGTAATCAGGCGATGAGCCGGATTACCTTTTTTATTGCGTTTTATTACAGAGCAAATCATCTTATGGTAAAACTGATTTTTTTACGATAGAACAGATTTTTTTCTGTAGAATAGATTTTTTACTGTAGGACAGATTTTTACTGTAGAACATTTTTTACTGTAGAACATTTTTTACTGTAGAACAATTTTTACTGTAGAACAATTTTTACTGTAGAACAATTTTTACTGTAGGACAGATCTCTCCTATTAACTACATTTCTGTGAACTCTAAGGCAGATTAAAAAGAAGGTTCATCCCCATGAAAAAAGAAAGAAGAAACAAAAAACCTGCAGCTTCTACTTATCCCACCACCAGCGGTGCCTGGTATCGCCGGGGGCTTCGGGACGGTATCCCCATCTGTATGGGATATTTTGCCGTCTCCTTTACCCTTGGCATTGCCGCCAGAGATATCGGCATGAATGCCTTGCAGGCCTTCTTTATGTCTCTTGGCATGCATGCCTCTGCCGGCGAATTTGCCGCCATCATGGTGATCGCAGCAGGGGCCGGGGCTATAGAGATGATCACCACCACCATCGTGATCAATCTGCGCTACTTTCTCATGAGCTGTGCCCTGTCCCAGAAGCTTTCTCCGGATTTGCCCTTCTATCACCGCCTGCTTCTGCCCTTTTGTATGACAGATGAGATTTTCGGTCTGTCATCCTCTGTGATAGGATATCTCAATCCCTGCTTTACCTACGGCATCATGACGGTAGCTGCCTTAGGATGGGAATCCGGCACCTTTCTGGGAGCGCTGGTAGGCAACATCCTGCCTGCTGCCATCGCCAACGCCATGAGCGTCTCTTTATATGGTATGTTCCTGGCCATCATCGTGCCCCCCGCCAAAAAGAATCCCTTTATAGGATTTCTGGTGGTTCTCTCCATGAGTGCCAGTCTCCTGTGCAACTATCTGCCACTGATCAAAAACATCTCCTCCGGCTTCCGGGTAATCATACTTACCCTGCTGATTGCCGGCGCCGCCGCCGTCCTTCACCCTGTAGAAGAAGAAACAACAACGAGGTAACCATTTATGCTTTCATCCACATCCGTCTATGCCGCTTTACTGATCATGTCCATCACCATCTATCTGGTGCGCATGATCCCCTTTGTTTTCTTCAGAAAACCCATTACCAACCGGTATGTACGTTCCTTCTTTTACTACGTTCCCTACGTAACCCTGGCCGTCATGACCTTCCCCGCCATCCTCACCGCCACCGACCATTTCACCTCCGGATTGTTGGCGCTGGTTGTCGGCGTGCTGATGGCATGGCTCAACGGTGATCTGTTCGTGGTTGCCATCAGCGCCTGCGTGACAGTGTTTGTCAGTGGGCTGTTTCTGCATTAATCTTCCTCGTATTCATCCTCCCACTCATCGTAGGCTTCACTCCTTGACCCGTAAAGGGATCCGTTGTCCTGATAGTAACTCTCGGGATCCTCATCATAGAAGTCATCCCGCGTCCCGTACAGCTGTTGATAATGCTTGTGGCAATATCCTTTATTGTAGCTGACACCCCAGTTCCTGCACCCCGGATAGATACATACTTTCCCGGAAGCGCTTTTGGAGGCAGGATCTGTCTCCGTGGACTCAGACGACTGCGCCTCTTTTTCTTCCCGCTCCTTTACCAATTCCGCTAGCTTTTTACTTGTTTCCTGAGAGTCCTGCCGCACTTCATCCCAGGTCTTCGCCCATCCGTGAGGCCCTGAAGTGGTATTGGGTGAAAATTGCGAGTAGATCTCGTCTCCACCGGTTTTACAATGCAGTATCACCTCTGCATCGTCATCCGGTTCCTCTTCGCCTATCTCGTCGGTATCCGATTCCACATCACCTATCTCATCGGCATCCGTTTTACCCTGCAGCACATCTGCAAACAACGAATCCTGTACCCAGTGCCACTCATCCAGTTCCTCCGCGGTAAGGCTTGTGGGCTGTGCTGCGTAATCAATAATAAGGTTACACCAGTAAAAATACATACTTACGTAGTCGTAATGGTAAGCCTTTTTTTCCGTTGTTGTTCCCACATTCAGCTGTCCCAGATATCTCCAGTCATCCAGTTGCTCCAGACAGTCACTCAGATACGCATACATAGCAATGTCGGCTATCGGATAGGTTCCGCTGTCGGTCTTATAGTACAGCTGCACCTGATAATTATCCTCAGCGATCCGTTCCTGTCCATCCTCTTCCCATCCACCGTAGATCTCATTTACCGGCGTGATTTCAACCGTCACATAACGCAGCCATTCCGCAGGCACCTCCAGTGAATAGTACTCCGTTTCGATCATCGCATACCCGACCTTGGTCCGATGGAAGGTTTTCTGCTCCTCCTGGGCCCAGTAGAAGTTATAGACGCAGACCAACACAGCTGCCATTATCGCCACTGCCAAGCAGATGCGGAGCCTGTGTTTACTGTTCTTTTGAGCGCCTTCGTCCTTCATTGCATACTCCTTATTTCGATCATCTACTTAGAATCCTAAGAATGTCAGCAACATAAATATTGCAGAAAGGGCGGCTTTTGAAATTCCGCCGCCCTTTCTTCTTCTCTTTGCCCTTACTTGTTAACATCATGCCCATGCCGTTGCCACCTGTGAGGGATGTACAAGCCGGCTCCTACAGGTTGATTATGGTGATCACTTACATAATGATAAAAGCCAAGCCCGATACCCAGCCCTTTATCTCCCGAAAATGTCTGCATGTGACCCCGTATCAACAAGGGTAAGCGTCAGTATATCATTTTCAATCAGATACACCAGTAGCCAGTCCGGTTTCACATGATACATCAGTCCTCCTCCAGGGCGGCTTTGAGTTCTTCCATGGAATCATATTCTTTGACATCAGGATCATGGGATATGCGTCTTGCCTCTGCCATCGCATCGAGTGTTGCCTGACTGTATTGAGGCATCTCGACGCTAAAAGGAAGGCCGCCACGAAGAACGCACTGATAAAGAAAAAGGTTTACTGCGCCGGACATATCAAGTCCGAGACTGCCAAACAGTGCCGTAGCTTGTTTTTTTATATCTGAATCAATTCTGATCTGCGTAGGTGTTGTTGCCATAATATTCTCCATTCTGCAGGCACATCGCAACGGAAGAATCGCAAGGAAAATTTTAATTTGCCTTTGCAATCATGGCTATTTGCGACGCCTGCGGCACAAATAGCCGTGCGAACGATCTGATATCCGGCAGATTCTTCACACTGATCACCGTCTTTTTGTTTAATTATAATTATTTCGGTTTACATTGTCAATCATTCTAATAACAATCGACTGAATCGTTTTTTCTAAGCTGTGACTTCACCTAGTTTTGCATCTTTACATCTAGCTGACGATTTCCATGGCACGGAATCTTACTCCCCTGAGAAATCATTGATTCTATGGCATTAAAAAAAGGCAGAACCTGTATTTCAGTTTCTGCCTTTTCCTTATTTGTTCTTATCTATTTGACAAGCTATGCAGCCTGGTGACTTACATCATACCCATGCCGTTGCCGCCTGCGGGAGCTGCCTGTGCGGGCTCTTTGATATTCGCTACAGCTGCCTCTGTGGTCAGGAAGGTGGAAGCTACGGAAGTAGCATTCTGCAGTGCGCTTCTGGTTACCTTTACAGGATCCAGGACGCCGTCTTCCATCATGTCTACATATTCCTCTGTATAAGCATCAAAGCCTACACCTACAGGGGACTCCTTAACCTTGTTGACGATGACAGAGCCGTCTAAGCCTGCGTTGGCTGCGATGTTGAACAGGGGAGCCTCCAAAGCCTTTAAGACGATCCTTGCACCGGTCTTCTCATCGCCGGTCAGATCCTTGATCTCTTCCTCTACAGCCTTCTGAGAGTGGATGTAAGCGGAACCGCCGCCGAAGATAACACCTTCTTCTACTGCAGCCTTGGTTGCATTCAGTGCATCCTCCATGCGGTACTTAGCTTCCTTCATCTCGGTCTCTGTAGCAGCACCTACGCGGATCACACCTACGCCGCCGGAAAGTTTTGCAAGACGCTCCTGAAGCTTTTCTCTGTCGAAATCAGAAGTAGTATCTGCGATCTGCTTCTTGATCTGCTCTACTCTGTCGTGCAGTGCGTTCTTGTCGCCCTCGCCGTCCACGATAGTAGTATTTTCCTTCTCTACCTTAACGCTCTTAGCGCGGCCAAGCTGCTCGATGGTAGCGTCCTTCAGTTCCAGACCCAGATCGGAGGAGATCACCTGGCCGCCGGTCAGGATAGCGATATCCTCTAACATTGCCTTTCTGCGATCGCCATAGCCGGGAGCCTTTACTGCTACTACATCAAAGGTGCCACGCAGCTTGTTCACGATCAGGGTGGTCAGTGCCTCGCCTTCTACGTCCTCAGCGATGATCAGGAGCTTAGCGCCCATCTTAACGATCTGCTCTAACAGAGGCAGGATATCCTGAATGCTGGAAATCTTCTTATCGGTGATGAGGATGAAAGGATCCTCCAGATTAGCCACCATCTTCTCCATATCACTGCACATATAAGCACTGATATAGCCGCGGTCGAACTGCATACCTTCTACCAGATCCAGCTCGGTCTTCATAGTCTTGGACTCTTCTATGGTGATAACGCCGTCCTTGGAAACCTTCTCCATAGCGTCAGCGATCATCTTACCTACTTCCGGATCACCGGAGGAAATGGTAGCAACCTTCTCGATATCCTCTTTGCCCTTTACAGTGGTGCTCATTTCCTTAATGGAAGCAACTGCTGCATCGGTAGCCTTCTTCATACCCTTACGAAGTACGATGGGGTTAGCGCCTGCTGCCAGGTTCTTCATGCCTTCGTTGATCATAGCCTGTGCCAGAACGGTTGCGGTGGTGGTACCGTCACCTGCTACATCGTTGGTCTTGGAAGAAGCCTCACGGATCAGCTGTGCGCCCATGTTCTCGAACTCATCTTCCAGCTCGATCTCCTTGGCAATGGTAACACCATCGTTGGTAATGGTGGGTGTACCATAGCTCTTATCCAGTACTACGTTTCTTCCCTTGGGACCAAGGGTGATCTTTACGGTATCTGCCAGTTTGTTAACACCTACTGCAAGAGCTGCTCTTGCATCTGTGCCCATCTTTAAATCCTTTGCCATGACTTAAATCCTCCATTTTTATTGAAAGAATCGGTTCGCGACCGATTCTGTATGATCTTCTGTGTAATCTTTTCCGATCCTATGATCGCCGTTTCTTTATTTGATAACAGCCAGGATATCGTTCTGACGAACGATCACATACTCTTCCTCGTCGATCTTTACTTCGGTTCCGGAGTACTTGGAATAGATCACGTTGTCACCAACGTTAACTTCCATCTTAACTTCCTTGCCGTCTACCATGCCGCCGGGGCCTACAGCGATAACTTCTGCCTGCTGGGGCTTCTCCTTCTCCTGACCGGGAAGAACAATGCCGGACTTGGTCGTAGCCTCTGCCACTAACTGCTTTAATACCACTCTGTCGCCTAAAGGTACTAACTTCATAACAATGCCTCCTTAAATGTAATGCACAGCCTTCGCTGTATGCTTCGTTTTGTAATTGTTAGCACTCTTTTTACTTGAGTGCTAACTCTGTAACGTATAATAGATTTTGTGTTCTTTCTTTGCAAGAAAATTTACAGACGTATACAGTTATATTTTCTTTGGTTTTCTCTTTTTTTCTCGTTTTTTCTCGATTTTTGCTTATTTTGGCTGCTGTGTTTGATTTAATACATTTTTTAGAAAAAAGAAACGCAACTGCAATACCCTTTTACAGCCCCTTGTCCGAATACGTCGTATATCTGCCCAAGACACAATCCGGTAAGCCTTCAGACGGTATACTCTGCCGTAGTCCTTATCTGAATACGTCGTATATCCGCCCAAGACACCGGCACATCCGACGCATACGAATCCTGTAAGATGCGGGAATCCTAAACACTCCCCTCTTTTTACTTTAAAACTCACCTTACAAAAATATCATCTTACAGACTCACTTCACAAACCGGATATAATGCGTATTCTCCAGTGTCCGAAAATACCTGGCCAATCGCTCAAAAACCGGCTCCGCCTTCTCACCGAATTCTTCCCTGACCAGCAGTCCGATGTCGTAAATAGACTTCTGTCCGTCAATCTGCTGCCAGATGAAACTTCCGTATTCCTCCAGGCTGATACGGCTTACCCGGGGCTTGTGAAAGAACTTTTGCGCCAGCCAGTTATAGAAACCCTTATTGGTGACCCGGATCTCCACCAGTCCCTGTTTGTTTACCTCCCAAGGGAAATTGGCAGAATGAACCGGAATGTAGTCCAGATAATTCTTATTCTTCTTACTCATTTTAATCCTCATTCCGCAGGCGCTACGCGCCGGAGAGATCGCAATGTGATCTTTCGTTTTACTTAGAGCAGATTTCCGATCCAACTTTGCGATCAAGGCTATTTGCGACGCCTGCAGCGCAAATAACCTTGCGAAAAAATATCCGGTGTCTATCTTATAACGAAAGTATGCAGCATTTAACGAAAAAATGCTGCATACTCTGTCATACTGCTTTTAAATTTCTTTTTTGCTTTTAAATTTCTTTTTAGCTTTTAAATTTCTTTTTTGCTTTTAAATTTCTTTTTACTTTTAAATTTCTTTTTGCTTTTAAATTATTTTCTTTGTTCTTTATTAGCCCGCTCTTAAATCTTATTTCTGTTCATCCCTTCGGTTTCCGAAAAAAAGGAACAGAGCTGTAGATTTATTAGCTTAACTCTTTATGTGAAATCCAAAAGCTAATTCTTCGCTTTCTTTCCCTTGATCACCGCGATCATGCTCAGGCACAGAAGGATAAAGAAGATAATTCCGCCTAGATTGCTGTTGATGGGTGTGCCGGAAATCAGACTGCCAAGGAAATCTCCCAGAGAGCCTTCTCCCATGGGAATGATGGCAAAGACAGCCAGCAAGATACCTATAAGTCCCTCACCGGCGATCATACCGGAGCCATAGAGGATACCTCTGTCGTTTCTTCTTCTCTTCTCCTTTTCGTCCATGTCCTTATTTCTGTTGACAAAATAAGAGATCAGTCCGCCCACCATCATGGGTGTGCTCAAATGAATAGGCAGATAAAGACCTACGGCAAAGGGCATAACAGGAACGCCTACCACCTCTGCGGCAATACCGATAAAGGCGCCGGCAATGACCAGGTTCCAGGGCAGATTGCCGTCCATAACACCCTCTACGATCATCTTCATAAGGGTAGCCTGGGGAGCCGGCAGGTTGGCAGAGCCATAACCCCATGCGGCATTCAGCAGATAGAGGATACCGCCGATAGCCACTGACGTCACACAGGCACCTACGATCTCACCGATCTGCTGCTTGATAGGGGTAGCACCTACGATATATCCGGTCTTTAAATCCTGGGAAGTATCACCGGAAACAGAGGCGATGATACAAATGATGGAACCGATGGCAATAGCAGCAGTCATGCCTGCATGGCCGGTCTGTCCTGTCACCTTTAAAAGAATAGTAGCGATGAGCAGCGTTGCGATGGTCATACCGGAAACAGGGCTGTTGCTGGAGCCTACCAGACCTACCATGCGGGAAGATACTGTGGCAAAGAAAAAGCCCATGACCACGATGATCACCGCGCCAAGGAGTGTCACCGGCACTACCGGCAGAAGCCAGATCACAAAAGCAAGCACTACTACACCGGCCAGGATCACCTTCAGGGAAAGATCCTGCTGGGTGCGCAGGTTGCTCTTCTCGCCCTTCTTTTTAAGGTCATTTATGGCATCCCGGAAAGTCTTAAAGATCGTCGGCAGGGACTTGATCAGACTTAAGATACCGCCGGCTGCCACCGCACCTGCGCCAATATACTTAATGTAATTGGACCAGATCGCGTAGGAGCCGCCGCTGGCATACAGCTCGCTGATAGAAACAGAGGCAGGGAACAGGGTGGTGTCACCGCCAAAGAGCACGATCAGGGGCATCAGCACAAACCAGCCCATTATACCGCCGGCAAAAAGGTAGGAAGAAACCTTGAGGCCGCAGATATAACCTACACCCAGCAGTGCAGGCAGCACATCGGCGCCCATACCGGCGCCCTTATAAGCAGGGATCTCATAGTGCACTTCACTGGGGAAGAGCTTTAATCCGTCTGTAACGAATTTATAGACAGCGGCAATACCCAGTCCTTTGAAAACTGCGGCAGCCTTCTCTCCGCCTTCCTCACCTGCCATCAGCACTTCTGCACAGGCTGTACCCTCGGGATACGGAAGGACACCGTGCTCCTCCACGATCAGAGCTTTGCGAAGAGGTACCATGAACAGTACGCCCAGGATACCACCGATCAGAGCAATAGCTGCGATCTCCACCATGGAAGGCGCTTCCGTCCCCCACTCCTGGGACCACAGAAACAGTGCCGGGATGGTAAAGATGGCGCCGCTGGCAATAGCCTCACCGGCTGAACCGATGGTCTGCGCCATGTTGTTTTCCAGAACGGAATCTCTTTTAAGACCAAAGCGCATGATTCCCATGGAGATGACCGCCGCCGGGATAGAGGCGGATACGGTCATACCTACACGCAGTCCCAGGTAAGCATTGGCTGCACCGAACACGATGGCCAGAATGATACCCATGACTACAGAGACTACCGTGAACTCCGGCGGATTCTTATCTGCCGGGATAAACGGTTTGAAATTGTTGTCGGACATATTTTTTCTCCTTTTCCCTTCCAAAATGAAAGGGCTGCCGGCCGGTCTCATGACTTCTTTTCCTGCCAAAAAAGAAGCCCTGCGGCTGCCGACAGCCAGATCCGTATAAGCAAGCAGGAGGTATCTCCCAAAAAACCCATACCAGCTGACCTTCATTTCGGATAAATATTTATTTAATCTTAACATAGAATGAAGAAAATATAAAATAGTAATTACACTAATTATATTGTATTCCTGCCAATGCCCCGGACACGCGTTTATCCTATTTTCTTTTGATCACTTTCTTTATATCGTCTTTTTTCTTCCAATACCACTTCAGCCCCGGAACATATACCTTCCTGTAAAAATTTACCCCTGCATACCTTCTGACCGTATTCCCCAGCCTTTCGGACTTCGTATACCAGCTTGCATGATAATGGTGAATAGAATAGGTATTTTCTGTAAGGCACTCTTTCCGGCTGGGATATGCCATGGGGCAAAAGTAATCACAAGGGAAGATCTCAGCGCCGGCCACCGTCTGTCTGCTTCCATCCTGCAAAAGCCCCAGAGAGCGCAGTGCTTTCGTATTGCGCTTCGGGCATGGTGTTAAATCCTGTGTGCCATCCTCTCGCAGAAAAGAAATATCATCATAATCTCTCAGCATCCTCTCTACCACTGCATTATTCTTCTGCGCGCCGAAGCCGAGGCCGGTCGCCACTTCTTTTTCGATCTTATCTGCATTATCCTCAAAACCAAAAAAAGCTTCATACCGCAGAAGATCATCCAGCGGACGCAGCAGTTCTACGTCCGTATCCAGATAGATGCCGCCCTGCTCATAAACCACCTTCAGGCGCACATAATCGGTGATAAATGCCCACTTTTGCTGCTCCATCGCCTGCTTCGCATAGAGATTCTGACTGCAATCGAAATTGCTTTCATCCCATTGGATGATCTGATAGTCCGGGCAGAATTTCTTCCAGCTGCTGATGCAGCGCTTCACATCCCGGGTCAATGGCTTTTGGCCAAACCAGCAATAATGAATCACTTTTGGAATTCCCACAATATTATTTCCCCTCAGTTCGTTTTATACGCTTTGTACAATTTCCTAAGCTCTTTCCAGGTTCGCCGATTGATCAACAGATTTCCTGCCACGAACAGTGCCGCGATCCAGATACCGTGAACGACCGCTTTCCGGACTATCTCCAAAAAACTCCATTCTGCGTGATCCCCCACGCCCATGATCAATACAATCACCACAAACAGTCCGGCGTTGCCCAGCCACTTTCGTGCCGTCGGCCATATACTTGTCTGCAAGATCTTACGATAGGTATACCGGACTACCAGCATCCAGCGAAATACCAGTGCCGCAATAGTTCCGATCAGACAGCCGTAAATGCCGCAGATCTGAACGGCAAACAGTGTCACCACAAGATTGATCATCATTTCCGCCACAGCATGCCACTGGGTCTGCTGGAACGCACCTTCAAACTGAATGACCTGATGGTAGATGTTCTTACCGTTTTCCAACAGTGCTTTTCCGGCGAACAGCAGGACCAACGCCGTATCCAGGTAATTGACATCATGAATACCTGTGGTGTAAATGCGGATCACCGGCAGTAGGAACACTGCCGTCATGGTATAGCAGAATCCGACCAGAGCCAGATAAGCCGTCTCATAGAGATCAAACATCCATTCAAACCGCCTTCGATCCGTATGGAAGAGCTGCCCCATCCGAAATGAGACGCTGTTGATGACAAGGGTCATCAAAAAAGAGAGCTGGGTAAAGAACATGTTATAGATGCTGTACACGCTGACCATTTTAAAATCACAGAAATACGACAGCAGTATCATATCCGTATTATTGAAAACAACCCCTGACAGTTGGTGCAGCAGCACCGAATTTTTCTGTGCAACCGCTTTAAAATCAGGCTTGGCATGATGATCTATCCAGGGATAATTCTTCCTGACAAAATACAGAACAAAGGGAATGGGCAGCATGGAACACAGACAGTAAAACAACTGCATAGCCAGCAGGTCCTGGGTCAGCATCAAAACAGCAACCTTGCCGATACCGGAGATCAACTGCACCATGGTATTTATCTTACTGATGACATAATTTCGTCCGTCTACGCTCATTAACAGGGTATATTTTCCCTGTATCAGGAAACTGGCGATAGACGGCAGACCGTACAGAACAGTATAGATCAGGACCACACGCCTTGACAGACTAAAAGGTACCACCATGGGATAAAAAATACCGATACCCAGAACAATAAGCGCATAAAGGAATCCTGTGCGGCGGTAGTAATGCTTCGTTGCCGAAAGCACTTCACTGATGCCCTTATGATCTCCTATGGCAACCGGACGATAAAGGGCCTGGGTAGTCGCCAGACCCACACCGGCCTCCAGCAGATAAAGATAGGCAAACAACTGCTTGATGGTATTCAGCTCTCCGTTTACATCCGACCCGTAATAGCTCATATAAAGGCGCGGCATGAAAAAACTGAGCAGGATCGTAACGATCTGACACAGCAGCCCCGTCAGGATATTCTTTTGGATACGGGATAACTTTTTATGGCTCATGGTTTTTCTTTTTTGGTTCCTTTTTGGTTTTTGGAGATTTACATCTTTATTATTTCGTTTATTCAATCATAGTATAGCAAGTATTGTGTAAACATGATAGTATGTGTGCCAATTCTTGAACTTACGTTTTTGTACTGATTTTCCCGTTGAAAGATTGCGTTTTCGTGCAGATTCCGCCGTTGAAAGGTTGCGTTTTCGTGCAGATTCCGCCGTTGAAAGGTTGCGTTTTCGTGCATCGAAAGTTATATAGCGTCATGAAAAAAGATGAAATTTATCACCTGCCGCTTTATATGGCTGAGTTGCTTTAATTTCTGTGTCCTTGCCACAAAAGAAAAAGGCAGCCCGCAGGCTGCCTCTTTGCATATAATAAAACTTATGCCTCGTATGTCTTCACACCAAAGGAATCGAATACACATCCCCTTGCCTGTTTCAGGCTCAGGAACTCTTTGGCGTGGATCATCTGTGCCAACAGATTACCGATGGCGGTTGCTTCGCCGGGGCCGGCATAGACGGTGCGGCCGGATTTCTGGGCTGTCAGTTCATTTAAGTAAGCTGCATTGGAACCGCCGCCTACGATATGGATGGCATCGTAATGCTTCTCCGTGATGGACTCGATCTGCTTGACCGTAGCTGCATAGCCCTCTGCCAGGCTCTGGTAGATCACTGTGGCCACCTGTCCTACGCTCTCCGGTACCTGCTGACCGGTTCTGCGGCAGTAGTCCTTGATCTCCTCCGTCATATTCTCCGGTGCCAGGAAGCAGCTGTCATCCACATTGACTCTGGAAGGGAAGCTGCGCTCCTCCTCTGCCATGCTGCACAGCTGGGCAAAGGAATAAGCATCATTTAACTCATGACGGACAGACTGGATCATCCAAAGGCCCATGATGTTCTTAAGGAAACGGAAGCGGTATTCATAGCCGCCCTCATTGGTAAAGTTGGCCTTTCTGCTCTCCTCACTGCAGATGGCCATGGGATTCTCCACGCCCATCAGAGACCAGGTGCCGGAACTGATATACAGTGTATCCTCTGCGGTGGAAGGAACTGCCATAACGGCAGAAGCCGTATCGTGGGTAGCCGGCAGAACCACTTCGCAGCTAAAACCTACCTCTTCTGCGATCTTATCTGTAAAGCTGCCTACCACGGTGCCGGGCATGGAAAGATCTAAGAAGATCTCCTTGGGATAACCTAAGCGGATCAAAAGTTCTCTGTCCCACTGCTTGGTAATGGGATTTACCAGCTGGGTGCTGGTAGCATTGGTATACTCGGATACCTTGCGTCCTGTCAGCAGGAACTGGAAATAATCCGGCAACATCAGCAGGGTCTTTGCGTTCTTCAGATTCTCCGGCTCCTGCTTTTTCACTGCCATCAGCTGATAGATGGTATTGAAGATCTGCTTCTGGATACCGGTTCTGGCATACAGCTCATCCTGGGGAATGATCTTGTAAACTTCTTCGTCCATTCCTTCCGTGCGATGGTCGCGGTAGCCATAGGTCTCCCCTAAGATCTGATCCTGCTCGTCTAACAGCACATAATCCACCGCCCAGGTATCGATACCCATGCTGGTGGGGATCTTGCCGATCTCCTTGCACTTTTTAAGACCATTTAAGATCTCGTTAAAAAGGTGCTCCGTATCCCAGCAGCGATGGCCGTTCTTCTGCACCATGCCGTTCTCAAACCGGTAGATCTCCTCCAAAACGATCTTGCCGTTCACCACACTGCCCAAAATGTGACGTCCGCTGGAAGCACCGATATCCACCGCCAAGTAATAATTCTGCATGTTAACCCTCCATTTCTGCGGTCAGTCCGGGCGACATCCCCAATACCCGACTGCCAAACCTTGTCTTTGTATGCTTTTTGAAGGAGCATCCGGCGTCGCCTCTCTCCTCAAAGGGGAAGTGTCGTCCGTGCCCTCAATGCAAGCATATATTCATATCTTAATACTATCTTTTCCCCTTGGGAATAGAAAGAACGTTGCTTGTAAAAAAAATAACCTGATTTGCAATTTCTGCCATCTCAGTTCAGATTTCTGCAAGGCGGTGGGGGCTGTGGTCAGTGTCTGGCTAGAATCTGAACTGTGTCACCACCAACCATATCACTTTTTCATAGACAAAACAGGGATTGCATAATCCTGATACACTGTCTATAATGTTGACCATTGTAAAGAAAATATTTCGCAGAGTAGGAAAGCGTGCGTGGGATGATCCCGAAGTGCCTGACCAACGGGGAGTTGTGGCAGGACGAAATGACCGAAAGGTCTGCGGTGCGCTTTTCGCATCCCACTGCTGCATGATGGTGTGCGACAGCGGATGTGGCTGTTTCGCATCCTCGCTGAATACAAAACCTCCTTTGTGCGGCAACCACAAAGGAGGTTTTTATGTCTAACTATTGGAAAAACGCTGCAGAAGAATTTCACAATGTGCGGATGCTTGTCTTAGCCGGCATCGTCTGTGCACTGGCGATCGTCCTTAAATCCATGCCCATTTTTCTCACCGGCATGTCCCTTCGCATCACCTTTACTTTTCTGGCTGTGTCATTAGGTGCCTTCTGCTACGGTCCTCTGATGGCCATTGCGGCCGGTGCCTGCATCGATACCTTAAGTACCCTGCTCTTTAGTTTCGGCGAGCCCTATTTTCCCGGATACCTGTTCTCTGCCATGCTGTCCGGTCTTATCTACGGCCTGCTGCTCTATCGCCAAAAGCCATCCATTCCCCGGCTGATCCTGCTTCGCATTCTGATCAATTACGGCGTTAATGTGCTCTTAGGCAGTCTCTGGAAATCCATGCTCTACGGAAAAGGCTATCTCTACTATGCCGGCACCGGCATGATCAAAAACACTCTTCTGCTGCCTCTGGAAGTCTTCCTGACCTGGCTGCTGCTGCGGTTTGCCGTGAAGAGGGGAATTTTGAACCAGTTCAGGAAAGAAATCTGAAGAATAAAATAATTAAAACAAAAAGTCCACCACTGTGTCGCCTGGTTTTATACTGAAAAAAGGGCCGGACGAAACGATCTGCAGGAAAATCTTATTCCACAAGCTTAGCAAGATATGTCTGTGGATTTCGCAAGATCCGCAGCATAAAATACCCACCTACCACCAATCGAAACAGCAGATCTGCGTAATAACCGGCCCAGATTCCCGGCAGTCCCATCTGCAGCCGTATCCCCAACAGCCAGGATACAAAAAAATTTAAAATGCCTGCTCCTACCATGATCCAGAAAGGAACGCGCACCTCTCCCACGCCCTTTAGTCCCACCACGATAAGAGAAACCGGTACACGAATCAATTCCAGTACATACTGTATATACAGCATATACTGTACCTGTTGGATCACTGTCTCCTGCGTCGTAAAACAAAGCAGAATAGGTCGACTTAACAGGATCATAATGGCTCCCACCAATGCAGTCAGCAGGATACCGGCTATGCATCCGTCCCGATGGGTACGGCGCAGGGCATCAAAGTCCCTCTCTCCCATGTGCTGTCCGGTAAGCGGAAACACTGAAACTCCCAAAGCGCTGTTACAGATTACCATATAAGTAGCAAAAGTCGTAAGATATGCTTTGACCAGCAATGCCTGGGTTCCCAGTTGGCCGATCAAAGAAACCACCATAGCCTGGATGATCAGGTAAAAAACACCTTCCAAACCGCCAAAAGTGCCAAGTCGCAGTACCTTCCACAGGATGTCCCGCCAGGTGGACCGTTCCAGTCTGACCTGTCCATTCTTTTTCCAGAAAAAAATGCCAAGCCGAAGATGCAGATACAGAACACCGCTTCCCTGCCCGATAATGCCGGCAAGGGTATAAAGTCCCATCGATTGAACTGTATCAGGAAGCATGTAATAAATGATCACATTCACCCCCAGGCAAACCAGATACACCATGAGGTTACATACCAACACATCCTTCATCCTTCCAAAGCTTCGAAAGATCGCCACATAGGTAATGAGCAGTGACTGCATGACTGACAGCAAAAGACTGACCGCCAGATACTCCCTTCCCATACCATACAGGGACGGATCCAGATGCATCCAGACCATAAACGGTTCGATACAGACAAAGGTAACTATACTCACGATACCACTGAACAGCAGATTGGAGTACAGCAATGTCTTGATCAGCTTGCCTGCCTCTTTGTTTTTTCCCGCCCCTACCATAGGCGCCAGCAGAATACTGCCGCCTACGGAAATGATCGTATACAGATTAATGACCAGTGATACGATCTGGGACAGGCTGCCTACCACCGCCACGGCTTCCTGGGAATAGCAATTCAAAATGTATGTCGAACCTGTGCTGATCAGACTGGTCAGCAATAGCTCTACTGCCACCGGCCATGTCATGGAAAAAAGCTGCATGGAATCTTTTCTCTTTACGCTTTTCATATTCTATTCTTTATGTGACCCGCTTTTTATATTCTATCTGTTATATGATCCGTTTTTCATATTCTATTTATTACATGATTCGTTTTTCACATTCTATTTATTATATGCCCCGTTTCTCAAAACAATCTGATAATGACCTGGCAAGAGCTCTGCCCTATGAGCACTCTCCAATTCCGTCTGTATCCTGCCTGGCTCCTGCATATCTTCCGCCTCTGCCTGTACCTTAGCCAGTTCTTTCCCGTTATTCCACAGCATCTCCGGAAGGACAAATGTGGCCTTGGTATCAAAAGGTAACGTCATCTCAAATTTCCAGCCGTCTGCCGTCTTTTCCCAACTGCTCTCGATCATGCCATAGGTACTGTTGTAGGATGCTTTTGCATGTCCAAGCCGCTCATCGGGATAGGGTTGTATCGTAAAATGCTTAAATCCGGCTTTTTCTTCGTCCGGGTTTATGCCGCACATATACCGGTACATCCACTCTACGATAGAGCCGTAAGCATAGTGATTTAAACTGTTCATGCCTGTACCGCTGATACTGCCGTCCGGCAATACGGAATTCCAGCGCTCCCAGATGGTAGTAGCCCCCATCTTTACTTCATAGAGCCAGCTGGGAAAGTCCTCATTGAGAAGAAGAGTATACGCATAAGAAGCCAGACCATTTTCCGTCAGCACCGGACAAAGATAAGGGGTACCCACAAAACCGGTAGTCAGATGAATGTTTTCCTCCTCCAGCTTCTTTTTCAGTGCCTCGATCAGACGCTCCTTTGCAGCGGAAGGCACGATGCCAAACTTAAGTGCCACCACCATTGCCGTCTGGGTATCTATGGCAATGCGGCCCGTCTCGGTGAAATACTCCTTCTGCATGGCGAGGCGCACCTCTTCTGCCAGTTTTTCGTAAAAAGCCGCATCCGTCTTCTTTCCCAACACAGCAGCTGCTTTCGCTGTCAATTCTGCAGAATACAGATAGTAAGCGCTGGCAATGAAATAAGGATCTGTGCCGCCAAAACAGCTGTCCTTGTGAAAGTTATCAAGGGCCAGCCAGTCTGCGAAATGGAAGCCATATTGCCAAAGCCTTCTGCCACCGCATTTTTCTTCATCTATCCGGTAAATGTAATCCGTCCATAGCTTCATATTTGGATATTCTTTTTCTAACAGACTCTTATCCCCGTAAAAGACATAGGTAGTCCAGGGGATCACTGTAGCAGCATCTCCCCAGGCGCAGGAGCCTGCCGCCTTTTCCGGCGATTCAACATTCTCCTGTTCTTTGTCCGGCTCCTGTTCTTTATCTTCCTCCTGTTCCTCATCTGCTTTCTGTTCTGTATCTGTCCTCCCTTTTTCCTCTGTCTCTTCCGATTTGTTATCCTCCTTCTCTCCGTGGGCGATGCCACTGCCGTTTTCTTCCTGTTTTGTGGCAATCCCCAGTTCTTTCGCTCTTATAGGATCTGCCAGTACCACATTGATCTGATCTAATATATCCGGAACCACATGGGGTACAGCGCCGTCCAGTTCTCTTTGCTCTAACAGCATATCGTAGAGGAATTTGGCATAAAAAGCCGGCGTATACATATTAAAGCTGGCAGTAGCTGCAAAAACCTGGGCATCTCCTGTCCATCCCATGCGCTCATCTCGCTGGGGGCAATCTGTGGGAACATCTACAAAATTACCCTTCTGCCCCCACAAGGCGTTCAGGAAAAGTCTATTGACACGTTCATCAGAAGTTGTGATCATTCCTGTCCTCTCAAGATCGGAATGCAAGACCACCGCGCGAAAATCAGCCTGCGCAATATCACTTATTCCTTCTACCTTCATGTAACGATAGCCATAGAAGGTAAAATAAGGTCTGACCATTCTGGAGACACCATCAGAAATATATGTATATGCTTCTTTAGCCGTACGGAGATTTTCATTGTAGAACACATCATTCTGCAGGATTTCTCCAAATTGCAGCTTGACTCTTGCTCCCTTTGGCTCATAACAGCAGAAGCGGAAGCTTCCTGTCAGTTCCTGCCCAAAGTCAAGGACCGTCTCCCCCGCCGGTGTATGGATCACCTGCACCGGTTTTATTTCTTCATGAGCCGTCAGCGGCAGGCTGTAGCGGGGAGATAGTCTGCCGGATAAATCCTGTATGGACAAAGCTGCCAGGACTGCCTGCACCCATTCTTCCGCTCTTTCCTGCTTTTTGTCCTCTGCCTCAGCGGATTCGGTATTTTCCTGCTTCTTCTGCCCTTGCTTAGCAGTTTCTGTGAGATCCTCTTTCTGCTCATTACCACAAGCATTCTGCTTTTGTACAGTCGTGAGCTGACAAAATGCAGCAATAGCCCGATTGGCATCATATTCCTCGCCGTCGTAAATGCTGCTGGAAAGGATCGGAGATGTATGGCAGAGAAAGCTTTCATCGGAGACGATGGATGTCTGCTGTCCATCCTCCCAGGTTATAGCCAATTCGCACAGCAATGCCTGGGTATCTCCGTAGACCCGGTCTAAATCCGGCACAAATCCAAAACGGCCTTTATACCATCCATTGCCCAGCATAACGCCCAACTCATTCGTGCCTGTCGTAAGCAGGTCTGTCACGTCATAACTCTGGAACTGGATCCAGTTATTATAATCGTTGTAGAAAGGGGCCAGATATTCCTCTCCTGCCTTTTTCCCATTGACATAAGCTTCATAAACGCCAAGTCCGGTGATATAGAGTCTGGCGCTTTTTACCTTCCTGCTCTCTGCCTTGATCTCCCACGTCTTTTTATAAATGCCATGAATATTCTTATCAAAAGGCGCTGTGATCCACTTTCCCTTAAGAGATGCAGGCGGCGTCTCGAAATAAGCCGTCTCGCTAATCGCCTGCTCTCCGGCATCATCCTTTACCAGTACCTGCCAATAGTATCGGGTCCTCTCTGCCGGCACAAAGTCAGGCATCAGACACGCGCTGTCTATATCCTCCCGCAGCGTGCTGTCCCAAAGTATGTTTTGCATATCTTTATCCGCTGCGATCTTTACCTGCGCCAGCGCAGTATTCTTTCCTTTTGCCTCCTCCACTTTCCATGAAAAACTAAGAGGAGAAACAGCATATCCTATCGGATTTTCAAAATGACTGGTACGAAGTCCTGTGATTTTCATACTTTCCCTTCCTGCCGCAATTCATTACGGCACCTAACCCTTTACTGCACCTGCTGTCATGCCTTCCATGTAAAGTCTGGATGTAAACAGAAACAGAATAAATACCGGCACCGTAGCGATGACATAACCGGCAAACATAGGGCCGATCTGACCGCCACCGGAGGACTGAGATGCCGCAAAAACACGAACTGCCACCGTGATGACCTGCTTTTTATTGGATTCAATGACCATCATAGGCCAGATAAAATCGTTGTAATAGTCCACCATTTTTAAAACCGCAATGGTAGAGAGAATCGGCTTGATGAGAGGTACCGTAATATAGGTCAGCGTCCGCACTTCCCCGCAGCCCTCCAGCTTTGCTGCTTCAAAGAGGTCAATGGGCAGTCCTTCTACCGTATTTCTGCAAAGGACTATGCCCAGGACCTGACCGCCGGAAATCCAGGGCAGGATCAATGCCCACCAGGTATTAAACAGTCCGTACTGCTGTACCAACGCATAATTAGGTGCCAGATACAAAATACCGGGGATCATCATAAGGGCCATCAGTACCACATAAAAGAAATTTTTGCCCGGAAATTCCATTCTCGCAAAGACATACCCGCCGATGGCGGAAAGGATCAATGTCAGTGCAACGGCGATCAATACCACTGCCACCGTATTGAACATGTTCTGCCCCAGCAGCTTTAATGCGGAGCTGTAGTTGCCCCAGTTAAGACGCCTTGGCAATGCAAAGAAGTTATTGTAAACCTCTGCATTGGTCTTAAAGGAAAGCATTATCATAAGTGCGATCGGAACAAAAGACAGCAAAAGCAATGCCACTATGATCACCGTCACAATGCCCTGAAAGCGAAATTCTGCACGTTTTTTACTCATACTAATCTCCATCTATTCCTATTTTTCACACTATGCTTCTTTTTCTCTGGTCAGACGCATATTCATCAGGGTAATGGCCATGGTGAACGCAAACAATACTACGCCCAGTGCGCAGGCATATCCGTATCGGCCAAACTGTGCCACATTGAGATACAGCTCCAAAGCCGGAACGTAGGTAGCCGTGCCGGGACCGCCGCCTGTCATGATATAGATGTTATTGAAATCCTGCATGGTACCGATCAGTGTCAAAGTGATCAGAATACTGATCTGAGGGCGGATCATAGGCAGCTGGATCTTCCAGAAGATCTGATGTCTGTTGGCACCGTCCACTCGGGCAGACTCCTCGATCTCCTTGCCGATATTGATAAAACCACCGTAGTAAACCAGGAAAGCCATAGCAGAGATAAAAGGAAAGCCCATAAAGATGATGGCCCACAGAGCAGTATCAGCGCTGCCAAGCCATACCCGCTGAAGATTCTCAAGGCCCATAGCGGCCAGCGTTTCATTCAGAAGACCGATATTCGGATCGTAGATCTTCTGCCATGTCATCGCCATGACTACGCCGGGAACAACTACCGGCAGTACGAACAGGAATCGATAGATATATTTTTTCTTGTCCCCCACAATGGCATAGACAAGCCACGCTGCCAGAAGAGGCATAGTCAAGGTCTTTAAAATAGCAGTCGCCAGCAGGATGATCAGGTTTTTCATACCGATCAGGAAATATCCCTCTCCGAACATTCTGCGGAAATTATCCAGTCCTACAAAATCTATTTTGGCAACTGTATTATTGATGACAGACCAATCGGTAAAAGCCCTGACAAAAGCTGTCAAAATGCCTCTGTAATTAAAGAACCAGACCAGTAAAAAGGTGGGCAGCAGCAAAATATACGCCAGCTTATTCTTCCACATCTTTTTTCCAAGCTTTTTAAGTCGCAGGGATGTGGCCGGAAACGCAGCCAGCAAGAGCACGATACCCAGTAAAAGAACTACTGCGCCCGCATAAAGAAGTACGCTTGTCAACATGGTATACGTCTGTATATTGGCCAGATTATCCACATGCAGAATCTGCACGGAGGCATTGGCACCTGCCATGTAAACATTCTCCCCATCCTGTGCAAAAGCATTGATGGTCGCCCCGGTATCATTGGCATAGATCTGGCTGTCATTTCCATCAAGAATAAAAACGTATCCCTCCTGGGAACCTACCGCAATATATTCACAATTGGCATCTGTGCCAATGCTGTTGACTACTGCCTGTGCTGTATTATTTATTTTTCCGGATCGGATTATCGTTAGATCATCGTCAAAACCAAAATAACCGCCGTTTTTGCAGATCACCATATGGTCCTCGCCATAGGGGATCATCTGCAGAACGGTATAATTGGTGGCATACTGATCGATCTTCTCTCCCGTAAGATCCATTTTGATCAATTCACCCCGGTTATTGCCGATGATGATATTTTCGCCGTTATTGGTAAAAGTGATTCCATTGATCTTTACCGTATATTTTTCATTAAGCAGTTCATTTCCCTGCTCATCGTAAATGATAACATTAGCCTTGGAAGATCCTGTGCTGGTTGCAACTGCCACCTTTCCGTCCTCAGATGCATCCATGGCCACCACGCGTCTTTGGGTATTGATATCCCCCTTTAAAGCGCCATCCTCGATTCCGTAAGTGTAGACATGGTTATCCTCACTGGCGGCATATACAACGCCCTTCTCGGCATTGATCCTAAAAGACTTATAAGCACCGCTGGCGCTGACTCTCCATATCTCCTTCTCATCCTTAAATGCCACCGCTTCATTGTTATGAGTTCCCACCACCAGAAGTCCGTTGACATCATCATAAGCAATACACGTATTCTGTGCGCCTGTGGTAATGGCACTATCCTCAATTCCTTTTGTTTTTCCATTACAATAGCGCTGTCCCAGCAGCAGAATGATCCCTGCTGCCAACGCCGCCCCTGCTAAGATCAGCAAAAGCGTATTGCTTTTGGAAGACTTTTTCTTCATAGATACCTCCCTTGCTGCAGTTTATCTGCGCTGAAAAACGGTCTTTGTAACAACAGCGGTTCAAAAAGTCACGCCAAAAAACATGGAACTTTTCGAACCGCTGCCTCCTTACTTATGTCATCCCTAAGCTGTCACTTGTTATGTCAAAAAGTTAGTTTCCGGTAGGCTCATTCTGGGGATTCTCAAGGTCATTCATGCCAACGCCCTTCTCTTCCATTGCACCTTCCAGATGATCCATGATATTCTGCTGATGCTTTTCTGCCCAGGTATCTACGTCAATAGCGCCGGTCAAATAGTCATAGCTGTACTCATAGAAAGCACGGAAGTTTTCTGCCGACTCTCCGATACCTCTTGCCAGCTGGTTGCTGAAATCCTTCTGGCAGTTACCGATCATGGTCAGGCCGTCAAATGCGTTCTGGATCTCATCCGGATAGGAAACGCCGTAAACAAGGCTCTTACCTGCAGGTACCATACCTGCTTCCAGACCTGCATTGATATAAATGCTCTGTCCCTCTTCAGAGGAATAATACATCATGAAATCAATTACCTTATCGTCATGTTCCTGGCTCTTGGAAATGCATCCGATAAAGCCGGTTGCTACTTCGATCGTTCTGGCATCTGCTTCAAATGCATCGCCGGTCATAGACGGCATATTGAAAGAACCAAGGTTAAATTTCTGTACATTTTCAATGGTATTGCCATCGCTGTCTGTTACTTCCTCGCCGGCTTCCATAGCCTTCATATCGTTGTCATACTCTACGATACCGGAAGCGATATTGACCATCATAGCTGCCTTGCCCTGGTAAAACAGTGCCTTAGCTCCGTTAACATTAGTTCCGAAGAATGCATCACCGCCTGCATAGGTGGGGAATACCTTGGCAAAATTGGTCCATACTGCCTTAAGGCCGTCTGTATCTCCTCTTCTGGTTCCGTCTACCACTGATGCAAATGCTCTGACAGGGTTCTGGGTCACCTTGGAGCTGTCGTCGTTATAAGGATCTGTGGGATCATAGCTCCAGCTGCCGTCGATATCAGGATCATAGCAATAATCCCCTTCCTGAGAACGGTTGATCAGGACATCGCTTCTGTTGGTCTGATCCAGATAGATCTGTGCCAGCCATCCCATGGTCTGTGCATAGAAACTGTTATAGTCACCATCCATAGCGATGGGCTGATAACCTGCTGCCTGGATCTTTTCACAGGCTGCGACCAGATCATCCCATGTCTTGGGTACTTCCACGCCTGCTTCTTCAAAAATGTCCGCATTGTAAAGCCAGATAACCTGTACGGAATCAAGGCTTAAAGCATCCATGGAGTTATCGGCTGTATAGATGACCTGCTTGTCCATATTGAACTGGTCTCTCCATGCGCCGTCGGAATAAGGACTGTCATTGTCCAGGTATTCCATGTAATTGATAGCTCTGCCTTTTCTTGCATCTCCGGCCAGGTTGATAGCCACCAGATCTGCATTGGGATTGTCGGATGTAATGGTGGTCTGCAGCCATTGATCATAGTTATCGGAAGCCTTCAGATCAATGACCACATTGATCTCCGGGTGCTTTTCCATATAGGCATCTGCCAATGCAGTCCAAGCTTCCTGGGCACCGGTATTATTCTGTACACAAACGGTAATGGTATTATCGTCCGCAGCTGCCTCTGTACTTTCTTCCTGGGTTTCCGATGCCGCTTCCCCACCGGCCTCTGTCTCCGTCTCCGCAGAACCTGCCGTGTCTGTCGTGGCATCTGTCCCGGAAGCACCACAGCCTACCATCGCTGCTGTTGTGACCGCCGCCAAAAGAATGGCAACCAGTTTTTTCCTCATAACGTAATCCTCCTTTTGTTTTTTGCTGCCCCTTTTAAGTTGCTTTTATTATCAGCATTCCTTTTGGAATGTAATAACCCGTGGTAATCCCTGTGGAATAAGCTGCATGGCATCTCTCCACGCTTCTTTTTCTGTCACGAAAGTCTCCGGTCCGTAATTTCCCTTATATTCCACCGGCAAATGCAGCGGTCCAAAGGTATTTCTTCGATTGAAGATCATTTCTATGCTCTGCAGATCACAGACCTTCGCCCTGTAAGGTGCAAACAGTATTCTCTTTTTTTCTGCTCCATGCAAAACCGCCAATGCCGCCGGCAGATCAGAAAATTCTATCTGCACTGTACCCCGGAGCTTTCTTCTGACATCCTCTGCCAGCTCATAGATAATGCTGCCGGAGTAAAAAGGAAATCCCTGTTCTGTAATGGATGCTGCCGTAAGCTTTTGGGGCATTGGTGTCAGATATACCAGTTGTGCTGCCTTGCTGTTTTCCTGCTTTGTACTGTCACCAATTTCCCACTGTTTTTCACTGCCATTAACCTCTGACTGCTTCCATACACTCTCTGACTCTTTCTTCTCTTGGGAAAGCAATTCCACCCCAAAATTTCCCAGCAGATATACTGCTTCCAGACCACTATCCTGTCCGTAAAGATGTTTCAGGGAAATTTCATTCTTCCCCTTTTTGAGCATTTCCCTGTTGATCCTGCATTTTTTAAAAGCCGGATCGATCCAGAATTCTTTCCCCGGCCGGAGTCGGTGTCCGTTTAAATAAATTTGGGTTTTCTCCCGTGTATCTTCTTCCAGTTCTGCGGCAACGAATATCTCCTGCGGCATATTCTCCGGATCCGTTACATAAAACGTGAATACGGCTTTTACGTCTTTCCGTTCTCTCAACTTCTCCGGCCTGTATTTTTCTATATACCAGGGCTGCATCATTTCTCCGCCGCGGTAAGCCATTCCCAGCTTCTTTCGCAGTATGCGATCCTCCCGCAGGATTTCTTCTCCCTCTATCAGCAGCTGCTCTTCCAGGTAAACGGCAGCTCTGTCAAGGACCGCTATATTAGGTTCGGTGCATTGATACCGAAATTCTTTCTGATATGCGTAAAGATCTTGTTTTTCAGATACAGGGTTACTTTGAACCTCCGCATGACTGATATGCGGATCGCCTGCCGGATCGTTTATCTGATCCCTTGTCGATTTATTCGTCTGATAATTCGCACTATTATCTGCGGTTTCTCGCGTAACCTCCTGGGTAAAAAAATTAAATTGTATTATCTTTTCCTCTCCCGGTGCCAGTTGGAAGAATAGTTTTCGAACACCGGCGTCACCGGATAGTTCCAGTCCCGAAATTCCCCCTGTTCTGGCGTTCCATTCCTCTGCCTTACCTTCTTTGTATATATGCAGTTCCACATTCTCTGCCGGATGCTCCCGGTCCATATTCAGAAGGATGAAAGTAACCTGCTCCTCTTTCTTATATGCCTGTACGTAAACCGGATCTCCATGATTTTCCAATGCATAGAGCGGCGTGGTCGGACGGGTTGCCTTTATAACTGCCTCTCTCTCAAAGGGAATTCGCTCCGCCAGTGCCATCAGTGTCTCTACCCGCGCATCTTTCCTGGCTCTGATCATAGAAGGCCCTTCTCCGGCCACGATCACTTTACCGCCCTGGTTGGCAAAATCTGTCAGCAGCGCCCATGTCGTCTCTTCTATGGTCTCTACGCCTGAGAGAAGCACGCAGTCATAGGAACATTCTCCTACAAGCAGGCTGCCGTTTTTCACACTGCCATATTGCTGTAAGATTCTCTCCTCTCCATAATCAAAATCAATTCCTGTCCCCATCAGAACGCGAAAGGTTTCTTCATACTGTTTCTCGATCCGGTCAATACCCGGATCATTACTCAAAAGCCATGTAAAGCATTCGCTGTAGGTTCTTGCCCATACCGATCTGATGGGATTGAGCACCAGAAGGTGACAGTCAGCCGGATCTCCCTCGGTGCACATATGAATCCTTGCAAAATAATCTTCCAGATCAGCGTATTCCTTATACCAGGCAGACTGATAAAATATGCTGGCGGGAAAATCTCTCTTATTTTCCCCTTTCATGGTATACCAACAAAGATGAGGACAGAAGAGATCGATCCCCATCATGGCCTGCCAATCTCCCACGGCCTTGTAATCCTCTAATCTCATCTGCCAGCCTGTACACCCATACAGTTCGCTAAGCATCTGTTTTTTCCCCGTTTGATGGGCCACAGAACTTAATTGTTTGCCGATCCACCAGCAATTCGTTCTCTCCCCCAGGAGATCAATTCCGGGGATATCCATATACTCATAGCCCGTCATCAGGCTTCCCATCATACATGTCTGGGTGGACAGACTATCCTCATGGAGAAGATGTCCCGTAAAGAGCTGTCCGTATTCATGACAACGTTCCCTATAAGGAACCATATAGTTTTCAAGGAATAGCTCCTGTGTCAGCTCCAGATAATCCAAAGCCACATAAGAACAGTTCTCTCCCTTCTCCCTTAAGAAAAGAGAAGGAAGCTTTTCCGGCAGCTCATATCCATATCGATCCTTGAAGGTTTTAAATAATCCCTCTGTATAGGGGATCGATCGCGTATTTCCCTCAGAAAAGTCGCAAAGATAGGCGCCTCTGTGAGGCTCATCCGTAAAAAAGCCCTGCAGGCAGGATAGTCCTTCGTCTGTCAATTCTTTTTCATAACGATCCTGGGTCGCATCCAGAAAGTCCTTTACCGCCTCTCTGTTCATGGTATCCAGATATGTGTATCCGTTGTAATTATCATTGGGTGATGACTCGCAGATGCTGAATATAAGGATCTTATCATCAGCTGCCCGGGCCTGTTTCTCCGTAGGTTTGCTGCTATTCTCTGCTTCCGGACCACTATGATAGATCCTCAGATCCTGGAAATAATGTCCGTCTAAACGACACTGAAATGCGGCAATGATCTTTTCTTTATCGCCTTGCTTTTCTTCCTGCAGGATCAGATCAGCTTCTTCCTGCGAAAAGATCCTCATCTGAATGCGGTGGGTCCTGTTTTTTTCTTTTTCTGTCACGATGCCGCCTGCAGTACCGGACGGCCACCGGTCTTCATCATAGATCCACATCTCCAGACCTATCTTTTTGCCATAGGTAAGGCACCGGTCCACCAACTGCATCCATTCCTGTCCCATATATTCTGTCTCCAGTCCCACTCTGGAGTGAATGAACGCACCGCCAAATCCCATTTCCTTCAGCACATCTAACTGTCTGTAAAGTTCTTTCTCAGAAAGCTTTCCGTTCCATGCCCAAAAAGGTCTGCTGCGGTAATGCATGCCCGGATTCTTGAATTCTTCTTTACGTCTGTCCATTTCTTTTTGCCTCCGGCTGCTTGCAAACACCAACACTCTCCCGCTCCACATAGATCGTGCTGGCCATTTTGTACTTTTCCTGTCTGTGATCGATCTTGGCGATCAATTCCTTCATCATATATTTTCCCATTTCAAAAGAAGCCACATCCATGGTAGACAGGGATGGCACAACATATTGTCCCAGTTCCACGTTATCGCACCCGATAACAGAAACATCCTCCGGCACCTGCAATCCTCTGTTCTTCAACTCTCTGATTGCCCCAAAGGCCATCAGATCATTCAATGCAAGCACTGCCGTAAACGGCACGTTCCTGTCAAGCAGAGTCTTCATAGCCTCCGCTCCGGAAGCCTCATCAGTATCCTCTCTCTCATTGCCGTCTACCATCAGTTCTTCCTGAAACGGCAACTGATAAAACCGGAGAGCTTCCTGCAGATTGCGGTAACGGATATGGGTCTCCGGATCCATACGCAATCCGCTTAAGTAGGCAATGTTTCGATGTCCCTTTTCTTTCAGCGACTGCACCGCGTGAAAGATCGCCTCTTTGTAAGATACTTCATATACAGACGGCAGTACATAAGGAAGACTTCCGTTTAATTTCTGCACTGTTTCCTCGCTATGTACCGTGGCAATGATCACACCGTCCACGCCTCTGGCTGCCAGCTTCAGCTCTTCCTCATCGTTGGCGTAATCTACCATCACGATGGATACGATATATCCTCTTTTGCTGGCTACTTTCTGTGCACCTGCCAACATTTCCGAATAATAGGGATTTCTTAAATTATTGACCAGCATGGCTACATGCTGGGTTTTGCGAGTAACCAAACTGCGTGCCACAAGGTTTGGGGTGTAGTTTAATTCACGGATCGCCGCCTCTACCCTTGCCTGTACCTCCGGCGTCACATGCTTGGTATGATTGATCACATAGGAAACGGTCGCCACGGATACCCCGGCACGCGCTGCCACATCTTTTCTGGTTGCCATCCGTCTCCTCCTCTCCTGTATGAAATTCTTATGTCGGTTACTCGTGTAACCCTCTATGGTTCACACTATACACCATTTTGCCCATTTCGTAAAGTAAAGTTTCATGTAGTTCCGTTATTTTTACCATTTTTACCAAAAAGTCAAAAATGTTTTTGTGCAAATATAATATCTTTGCGTGAGATTCCTCTGTCATCCCCGTCATCATACATCATTATACATCAGCATGATTGGTACTCATTGTCACAACGCATTGCTCCGTTGGATACCATACATCAAAAAAACAGTTCTCATGCCCAGCATTCAGCATTCCGGCTTAAGAACTGTCTTTTCTGTAAACTATTATATTCTATAAACTGTTAATACTTCACTTTTCCCTCAGCCACAGCCTTCAGATGCGCACCATAGGGGCTCTTGCCATAGCGGGCAGCGGATTCCATCAGCTGTTCCTTGTCGATCCACTTATTGATATAGGCGATCTCTTCCGGTGCGGAAATGGTGACGCCCTGGCGCTTTTCGATGGTCTGTACGAAATCGGCAGCCTCTACCAAACTGTCCATGGTGCCCGTATCAAGCCACGCAAAACCACGGCCCAACAGCTGCACATTCAGATCATCCTGCTGCAGATAGAGGTCATTTAAGGTGGTGATCTCTAATTCTCCTCTGGCGGAAGGCTGCACCTTCTTGGCCATCTCACTGACCCCTGCAGGATAGAAATAAAGGCCGGTTACTGCATAATTACTCTTCGGCTGGGCAGGCTTTTCCTCTATGGAGATAGCCTTTCCCTCCTCGTCGAACTCTACGATACCAAAGCGCTCCGGATCATTAACATAGTAACCGAAAACGGTAGCCTTTCCTGCCGCAGCATCTGCTGCAGAAGCCCGGAGAATGCGTCCAAAGCCGTTGCCATAGAAAATATTGTCACCCAATACCATAGCGCAGGGCTCGCCACTGATAAACTCCTCTCCCAGTAAGAAGGCCTGTGCCAGTCCGTCCGGAGAAGGCTGTACCTTGTAGGAAAGGGTCAGACCAAACTGACTGCCGTCTCCCAACAAAGCCTCGAAGCGAGGGGTATCTGTAGGAGTGGAGATAATAAGGATATCCCGGATTCCCGCTAACATCAGGGTAGAGAGGGGATAATAGATCATGGGCTTATCATAGACAGGCAACAGCTGTTTGCTGGTTACCATGGTCAGAGGATAAAGGCGTGTGCCCGCACCGCCTGCTAATACGATTCCTTTCATAGTCTTCCTTTCTTGCCGCATAGATTTTCTACTTTATCTGCAGTTCTTCAAAGCCTTCCTGACCTGCCAGGGCCTGCAGATACCGATGTACGGCATCCTGCCAGGTGGGCAGCGGTTTGAAGCCGTTTTCTGTCAGTTTACTCTTTTCCAGTCTGCTGTTAAAGGGTCTGGCTGCCTTGGAGAGGCCGTATTCTGCAGTGGTCACCGGCGTTACCTTCGTGCTCATGCCGGCCTGCTTGTAAATCTCCACCGTAAAATCATACCAGGAAATATACCCGCCCTCGTTGGTAGCATGATAGTAGCCATACTTTTCTGTCTCGATCATATCTACCAGAAGTCTGGAGAGATCCAGTGTATAGGTCGGGGTGCCGATCTGATCATTGACCACACGAACCTCAGGATGGTTCTTACCTACCTGCAGCATGGTTTTGATAAAGTTTTTGCCGTTTAAACCAAATACCCAGGCAATACGCACGATGAAATACTTATCCAGCGTGCCGGCCACGGCCTGCTCACCGCCCAGCTTGCTCTCACCGTATACGTTAAGAGGCGCATATGCCTTGCAGTCCGGCTCCCAGGGCTCTGTACCCTGGCCGTCAAAGACATAATCCGTGCTGATATAAACCATCTTGGCATCCAGCTTTTTGGCTGCATTGGCGATATTCTGAGTTCCGTCTACGTTGATGGCCTTTACCTTTGCCTGCTTGTCCTCATCCTCTGCTGCATCCACGGCGGTCCAGGCGGCGCAGTGAACGATGACATCCGGTGCTGCCTCTGTCAGTACCTTTTCCACTGCAGCTGCATCTGTGATATCCAGAGAGACATACGCCATTTCCGTCACCGGACTGCCATCCTGTACGCCGCTGTATTCCGGTGCCAGATCCGTCCCGATGCCTTCATAACCTCTTGCAGACAGTTCATTCATGACATCATGTCCCAGCTGTCCTGCCACACCTGTTACGAATACCTTCATTTCGGTTCATTCCTTTCTGACATTCACAGATCAGTCGATCACTTCTCTGTTTCCATACATCTGCTGGTAGTAATTCTGATACTCGCCGCTGATGATGTTCTCCCACCAGTCCTTGTTATCCAGATACCACTGAATGGTCAGCTTGATGCCGTCCTTGAACATGGTCTCCGGCAGCCAGCCCAACTCATTGTGGATCTTGGTGGGATCGATAGCATAACGCTGGTCGTGGCCCTTACGATCTGTTACGTGCTCGATCAGGCTCTCCGGCTTGCCCAGTGCCTCGCAGATCAGCTTGACAATGTCAATGTTCTTCATCTCATTGTGACCGCCGATATTATATACCTCACCTACGGTACCATTGTGAATGATCAGATCAATGGCCTTGCAATGATCCTCTACATACAGCCAGTCACGGACATTAAGTCCCTCGCCGTATACCGGAAGCTTCTTATCAGCCAGTGCATTGGCGATCATCAGAGGGATCAGCTTCTCCGGGAACTGATAAGGACCGTAGTTGTTGGAGCAACGGCTGATGGTTACCGGCAGCTTGTAGGTTCTGTAATACGCCATTACCAACAGGTCAGCGGAAGCCTTGGAAGTGCTGTAAGGGCTGGAAGTATGGATCGGTGTATCCTCATGGAAGAACAAGTCAGGACGATCGATAGGCAGATCTCCGTATACCTCATCTGTGGAAACCTGATGATAACGGCCGATGCCGTACTTGCGGCAGGCATCCATCAATACTGCTGTACCGATGATGTTGGTCTGCAGGAAGATCTCCGGATTCTCGATAGAGCGGTCTACATGGGACTCTGCTGCAAAGTTGACCACCATATCCGGCTTCTCTTCCTCAAACAGCTTATAAACGCCGGCTCTGTCACAAATATCCAGCTTTACAAATCTGAAGTTCGGATTGTCCATAACAGGTGCCAGTGTGGAAAGGTTACCTGCATAGGTCAGCGCATCCACACATACGATACGATAATCAGGATATTTCTTTAACATATGGAAAACAAAGTTGCTGCCGATAAAACCTGCGCCGCCGGTTACGATAATGTTCATTTTTACCCTCTTTCTGCTGCAGCTTGCTGCAGCTGCGTGAGGAGAATTTCGCGTAGGCGAATTCTCCGATACGATACATTTTCCGGTTCATTCTCATTTCTTGATTGTACTATAAAAGATGACGTTACGTCACCTGCAAGAGAAATTTTAATTATTTTGCGTTTTTGACCGAAAAGCGTCCTTTCTTCTCTCCCTATATTCTTATTTTATACAGATAAACACCCCGGCATCCTTGGTGATATGAAATCCCTGTTGCACCCTTCGGCTCACAAAGTCCCGAAATTCCTTGTAGCGATTCAGCAGAAGATGATTCTGATTACCGTGACAGGATAAAATATAGGAGATCAACGGCTCTGCCTCATTTAATTCAATGGCATCGTCATAGCGGCGACACTGAATTTCTTTAAAGTAAGGTCTTAGGATCTCCTCTCCGTTTTCCAGACCAAAGCGTTCATAAAGTGCCTCAGCCGCCAGTACGATGTCCGGATTGAAGCATTGCACAAGCTCCGTGATCTCCCGCATGTGCCTGCTTCCGTAGGTGCTGCACAGAAGCTTTCCACCAGGTTTTAAGACCCGCCTGCATTCCTTCAGCACGCCCGGAATATCTTCACAGTAGAACAACAGATGATTGGCAAAGACCACATCAAAGCTCTCGTCGGAAAAGGGAATCTGGTGGCAGTCGAAAACATGGAAGAAAAATCTTCCATCCTTTTCCAGGTCGTGCTGTGCTTCCCGCAGCATACCTTCTGAAATATCCGACAGGATCACCTGCACATTCTCCGGCAGATCCTCTCTGTTTTCTGTCCACAGTTCTCCATTTCCACAGCCAAGCTCCAGGATCCGTATCCATGGCTTTCCCTCGCCGTTCTGCCCCTTTGTAAGAGCCGCCTGTTCCATAAGCCAGGGAAACCACCCTTGCCTGTTGGTGGAAAAGGCGTGGTGCAGGCGGATACGGGACGCAATATTGGCGGCGTTCTGGTACTGCGTTTTTAAACTTCTTTCCATGGAGGTCAAATGGATCAGCTCCATCATGCTGTTCCAGTCAATGGACTGGTTTTTCTGCAGCTGCCCCGTAGTGGTATCCAGCGCCTTCATCATGGCCTGAAGTTCCTCCATACGCTCCTCTAAAAGCTTGCGCTGTACCCGCAGGGATTCAAGGAGCAGATGTCTGTCATCCGAGGCCACCACCATCTCCCGGATGTCCTCCAGCGAAAATCCCAGATACTTAAGAAGCAAGATCTGCTGTAGCCTGGCCAGATCCTGATCGGTATAAAAGCGGGCACCGGCCTCCGATCTGGCTGATGGCGTCAAAAGCTGCTGCTTATCATAATAGCGGATAGTCCGCAGTGTCACATGTGCTTTTTTTGCAAACTCTCCTGAAGTGTAATAACCATTTCTGTTCATATCATAAACTGCCTATTATTCATCCTTCCCTGAAGATGCAAGGATTTGCCCTGAAATATATTCCCTTGAAGTTCCTTGGATATTGAGAGCATTCAATGCTTGTTCCAGGGTGATATGTAAATTTTCCATGAGATTCTTTACATTTTTAACATCACGCTGATCCGCATATTCTTTTGCATATTCTTTTGCATACTCTCTTGCAAATTCTTCTACTGCTTCACTCATAGCTCCACGACCTTTCTTACTCTCTTTATAATGCTTCACACTCTCCGCTAAGACCTTATAGTGCATGTTTTCTGCATCATTTTATAATCCTAACACGGATTTATGATCCAAACAATTGATACAGGAAACCTCTATTCCCTGCAATACATTCCCATACCTTCTTCCCTCGCTAATCCGTATACGATCAGCTGCATGATTCCCTGCGTTATCTCTGGGATTTCTACCCTATGTCTCAACTTTTCTTCCGCTGCCTCGACTAAAGTATCTAAATTCTGTGCATCCAGAGGACTTAGTAAGTCGTATAGGAGTTTTTCCATCTCCGTAAGCGGGTGCACATCTTTCTTTTGGTAAAGAGGCTTCTTTTCCGCCGCATAGCTTTCTTCTGTTTCCAGCTGTCTCCTTTTCTTTTCAGTTTTCTCCCTGACACCATAGAAATATTCAACTAAATCTTCAGGATCCATCGCTATGCCGGCGCCCTGTTTGATCAGACGGTTGCATCCGAAACTTAGTCCGTCACTGACGCGCCCCGGCAGGGCAAAGACTTCTTTTCCCTGCTCTAATGCCATATCCACCGTAATTAGGGTGCCGGAGTGAGCTCTGGCCTCTATCACCAAAAGTACCTCTGTCAACCCCGCGATGATCCGGTTTCTGGCAGGGAACAAATTAGCGGAAGGCTGTGTTCCCGGCAGATACTCACTGATAACCCCGCCATCCCGCATGGTCCGTTCGTAGAGACTTAAATTCTCCTTGGGATAACACACGTCTACGCCGCTTCCCAGCACCGCAAAGGAAACGCCGCCGCCGTCAAAGGCAGCCCGTTCCGCTATGCCGTCAATGCCTCTTGCCATGCCGGAGACGATCTGTATGCCGTTTTCTGCCAGTTCCCTGGCAAATCGTCTGGCCTGCTCCCTTCCGTAGGCAGAGGCCATTCTGGCACCTATAATGGCAACGCTTGGACGCCCGGGATCCGGCAGTCTCCCTCGTACAAAAAGTCCATAGGGAGGATCCGGAATTTTACAAAGCCGATCCGGATAAACCGAATTCTCCATACTGTAAAACATAATTCCTCTGCGCTCCAATTCCTGCAGTTCTCTTTCCTTTCTTTTCAGGATTCCATCTTCTTTTCTGCTGACAAGGATACGTTCTGCCTTATTTTCTTTATCCATGACATTCGCCCACGCTCTGCTGCATAACTTTTCCAAAGCAGCCGCTTCCATGGTATATATTGCCTTTGCGAAGCTTTCTACTTCTTGATCCTTGGACTTATACTCTCTTTCCCTGGTCCAGTTGTCTCGAAGAGAACAGATCCCCTTGCTTCCCAAACCCTTTATGGAATACAGCCAATAGGCATAAACCGAATCATCCGTTTTATTACACTGTCCCATCCTTTTCCCCATTCCGCAGACGTTTTACATCGAAGAGATCGCAGCATAAATTTGAAACACAATTTTGCGGCTATCAATCTTTGTGACGTCTGCGGCACAAAGCACTGTGGGAAAACAATAAAAATCCCTGTCCCTCACTTGATATCTGTCGAATACTTGCACTAATTCCCTTTTTCTTTTATGCCTCTGTCTCCCAATACTCTTTTTCGGCAATACGGTATCCGGCAGCCTCCGCCAGATGTTTCTGAGAGATCTTCTCCGCTCCCTCTAAGTCTGCAATGGTCCTGGCCACCTTTAGGATGCGGTGGTAAGCTCTGGCGCTGAGCTGCATTTTTACAAAGAGTCTTCGCAGAAATTCTTCTTCCTTTTCTCCCAAAACACAATATCTCTCCACGTCCTTTGCCCCCATATCTCCGTTAAAATAAAGGAATGTGCCGGCGAATCTCGCCTGCTGTCTCTCCCTGGCTCTGAGAACTCTGGCGCGGATCTTTTCACTGCTTTCTTCCTTTTGACGACTTTGCAAAGCTTCCACACAGACCTGCGGTGCCTGGGCAGATAGATCGATACGGTCCAATACCGGTCCGCTAATTCTCTGTAAATAGCGATTGATCTCACTGCTGGTACAGCGACATCTGTTTCTGTCAGGATAATAACCGCAGGGGCAGGGATTCATAGCCGCCGCCAGCATAAAGCGGGCCGGATAGCGAAAGGTGCCGGCACTGCGGGCAATGGTGATCTCATGATCCTCCAGGGGCTGACGCAAAATATCCAGTGTTTCTCTGCCAAATTCCGGCAGTTCGTCCAGGAAAAGAACCCCTCGGTGCGCTAGCGATATAGCTCCGGGTTTGGGGACAACGCCGCCTCCTGCCAAAGCCTGTCTGGTTATGGTATGGTGTGGCATCACGAAGGGGCGCTCCGTCACCAGGGATTTTCCGGCAGGCAGCATACCTGCTACACTGTAGACAGTGGTTACGTCCATGCTCTCCTCTATAGACAAGGGCGGAAGGATACCCGGCAGTCGTTTTGCCAGCATGGTCTTTCCGGAACCGGGAGGGCCGATCATCATCACATTGTGAAAGCCGGCGGCTGCGATCTCCAGGGTCCTTTTGACTGCTTTTTGCCCGTGAATATCTGCAAAGTCCGGTATTTTCTCCAGCGCCGCCTGCGCAAACAAAGCATCCAGATCCACATGCCCGGGAGGTATCAATCCGTCTCTTTTGTCCTTTGCTGTCAGTAAGTAAGCCAGCATCTCCTGTAAGGTATGCACTCCCACTACCTTGATACCCTGCACCACTGCCCCTTCTCTTACATTATCTGCCGGCACAATGCAGATTTTTCTCCCGCGCCTGGCTGCCTCTGCGGCAATGGGCAGTACCCCACGAACAGGCTTTACCTCTCCGTTAAGACCAAGTTCTCCTACGATCAGCACATCTTCCAACGCCTTCACAGGTAAAAGCTCCAGAGAACAAAGAATGCCTGCCGCAACCGGCAGATCCACCACCATATCCCGCTTTGGTATATCCGCCGGCGAAAAATTCACCGTTATGCGCATAGGCGGCAGTTTTATGCCAGCATTTTTTAGAGCAACCCGTACCCGCTCTCCTGCCTCTTTTACCTCTCCGCTCAAGAAACCCACCATGGTAAAGGATGGAAGCCCCTCTGCTATATCGGTTTCCACCTGCATTAAATAGCTGTTGATACCCCTGACTGCCCCTGTATAGACACTACTGAACATGGAATTACTCCTCTTACTATGGAAAATTATTGTTTATGGAATTTAAGGATGTTGTTTATGGAATTTAAGGAAATGAAATAAAACAGAATTGAAAATAGACGACCTTTCATGCTCTCTCAGCAACCGTTGCCTCGGTCTGTACTGAATAATTTTGAAAAGTTGTATACAAAAGATAAGAATAAGAAAAGCTTGATGCTTGGTGCTTAGAAATAAAATAAAAGAAATTGAAAAATAACAGGATCAAATGAGTCCACTGATATAGAAATGAAGATACAATATGCCATAGATCATAGTCTATGACCTTATTAACATCAAACAACAGGAAACAACAATGAAAAAAATAGATAAAGAATAGATCAGATCTGCTTATAAGAAAAGCAGCCGGCGCCTTTCGGTTCCGGCTGCTTCTTTCTTAGAATAGCAGAGAATATGCGGGATGTAAATGTTTTTTTACTGCGGAATATATCCTGCCGGAGCGATCATCAGTCCGGTGGCATCTACCGTCACAGGCATGCCTGCATTGTCGGTAAATGTGGCATTGGTCAGCATCTTGCCGTCTGCACCGAAGTAGTAATAACCGGTACCGATCAGCTGCCAGCCGGTGAGCATGTTGCCCGCGCCATCAAAGTCATAAGTACTGCCGTCGGCCGCCGTTACCAGACCCGTAGCCATCTTACCATCCGCACCGAAGTAATGCAGGCCGGTAGCGGTATTCTGCAGTCCTGTCAGCATTGCGCCGGTAGCCGCATCAAAGTAATACGTATCGTTGCCGATCTTCTGTAAGCCTGTTACCATCTTGCCGTCTGCGCCGAAGTAGAGCTTTGCACCGCCAAGCTCAAACCACCCTGTGGTCATTACGCCGTTGGCATCAAAGAGATAGTTGGCGCCGTCGATAGGATAAACGCCGGTTACAGCCAGTCCATCTGCACCAAAGTAATACTTGGCATTGGCAATGGTCTGCCAGCCCACTGCAGCGGAACCATCTGCGGTAAAGTAATACTTGGCAGCACCGGCACCCAGCCAGCCCTTGTACATTACACCGGTAGAATCGAAGAAATAAAGCTTCTTGTCAATGGTCTGCATACCTACCTGCTGTTTGTAATTCTTATAGTAATAGGTATTGCCGTTTCTCTCAGAGAAGCCGTTGGCGACGATCAGTGTGAAATAATCCTTAAACAGATAATCAATATCCACGCGGCCTGCGATGCCCGGCACACTGCCGCTGCTGCTGGCCTGCCACATGGCATATCCGGGATAATCGCAATAGCTATTGTACTGGGCTACCCAATGATCCCAAGAAACCGGACCCATTCTCTCCAAAAACCAGTTACGGGAAGCATAGACCATGGGTGTGTAGCCTGCATTATAAATTGTGGCACAGAAAGCGTTGACGATCTCTGCCTGCTGGGCTGCCGTCAGGGACTTGTGCACCTGATCTTCCACGTCAATGGCAATAGGGAAAGAGACAGTATAGGGAGCCACTGCGGAAAGCACGAACTGTGCCTCCTGTACCGCCTGCGCCGCCGTAGTCGCATAGGTATATACATAACATCCCACACGAAGGCCGGCTGCATTGGCGCCGATCATATTTTGCGCAAAATGGCTGTCGATACCATAGGCAGTATTGCCTACGCGGATCATGGCAAAGGATACACCGCTGTTCTTAACAGACTGCCAGTCGATAGCCCCCTGATACGAGGATACATCAATACCCTTCGCCTGGGCTGCCTGTGTCTCCATTTTACCGCCGGGGGCTGCCACTGCGATGACCAATGCCGCAACAGCCGCTGCCGCTGCCAGTTTTACTGTTTTCAAAAATGATACTCCCTGTTTCTTTCCCAAAATAATCCCCTTTTCTGATATATCACTGTACTCTGTGATCGCCGTTCAGCCCAGGCAGGACGCCGCTCTGCAGGCAGATTTTCTGCTGTCCATGCTGTAATTATGGCTTTACGATTTATTCATGCGTGCATTTTTAATACTATGCAACAGCCACCGTTCCTGTCAACCTTTTTACATAAATTTATCTGTCTAAACAGTAACTTCCGGTGTCACCTTTCAGGTTACATCCTTACCCATCCAGCAGATAGTCCGCCATCACCCGGTTACTCACATCCATGCCAAAATCAGTCAGCCTGATCCATCCATCTTTCCGCTGCAAAAGACCCTGTTTTACATGGCCGGCCAGTACCCTTCCATAGACGTTTTCTATCCTTTGTCCGAACCGCTGCAAAAAATCTGCCTCCGAAACCCCTTTTGTCAGGCGAAGTCCCAGGAACATAAACTCCTCCATCTGTTCCTGCAGAGAAAGCGTATGAACCTGCTCTCTGAGCAGAGCCGGATCGCCGGCATTTTTTACATAATCATCCAATTCACCGGTATTACAAAAGCGCATGTGATCTACCATGGAGGAGGAGCCAAGTCCCAATCCCAGATAATCATGTCCCGTCCAGTAACCCTTGTTATGCCGGCACAGCCATAGGGATCCCGATTCTGATCCCCCTTCCGTCTCCCGGTCCTTTCGCCTCGCATAATTGGAGATCTCATACCTTTCATAGCCATGCCGGTGCAATAATTCTTTGGTCCGATGATACATCCATCTCTCGCTCTCTTCTTCCGGCAGATCCAGGTCCATAGAATAAAACGGGGTTCCCTCCTCCAGGATCAGACTATAGGCGGAAATGTGCTCCGGCTGCCAGCGACATACCTCCTCCAGGGTCCCTTCGTAGCTTTCCCTTGTCTGCCCCGGCAGCGCCGACATCAGATCTATGTTGATGTTGGCAAAGCCTGCGTCTCTGGCCATCTCGTAGGCCTGCCTTGCCTGTTCCGCCGTATGAATTCGTCCCAGAGCGCTTAGTTCCTCATCCACCAGAGACTGCACCCCCAGGGAGATCCGGTTGATGCCAAGATTCCGATAAGCCTTCAGGCTCTCCTCGGTCACAGTGCCCGGATTGGCTTCCATACTGATCTCCGCCTCCGGCAAAAGTAAAAAATATTGGGAAAGAGCCTCCATGATCTGCTCCATCTGCGCCGGTTTCAGCAAGGAAGGAGTTCCGCCGCCAATAAAAACGGTATCCACCACTCTCTCTTTCGCGCCCACGCGAAAATCTTCTTCTGCCTGCGCCGCGGCCTTTATTTCCCGGCAAAGGGCCTGTACATAGCCTTGCCTGCGTTCTTCCCCCGCCGGCGCGGAAAGGAAATCACAATAAAGGCATTTCTGTATGCAAAAGGGAATGTGCAAATATAAAGAGAGCGGGGAAAGATTTCTCCCGCTCTCTTTAATTGCAGCACTTTTATGGTTCTGCTCTGTCATTTCTACCTCTCCGGTCCGCCCATGCGGTCCCGGTCCTTAGTCCGTACTGTCAAGCTTCAACACATTCATAAAGGCTTCCTTGGGGATCTCTACGCTGCCCACCATCTGCATGCGCTTCTTTCCTTCCTTTTGCTTCTCCAGCAGCTTTTTCTTTCGGGAAATATCGCCGCCGTAGCACTTGGCCAGCACGTCCTTGCGGACAGCTTTTACCGTCTCTCTGGCAATGATCCGTCCGCCCACTGCAGCCTGAATCGGGATCTCGAAAAGCTGTCTCGGAATCTCTTCCTTGAGCTTTTCGCACATTTTCCTGCCCCGCTCATAAGCTCCCTGAGCATGAACGATAAAGGAAAGGGCATCCACCTCTTCCCGGTTTACCAGGATATCCAACTTCACCAACTCGGAGGTCTCATATCCCTTCAGCTCATAGTCAAAGGAAGCATAGCCCTTGGACCGGGACTTCAGAGCATCAAAAAAGTCGTAGATGATCTCATTTAAAGGCAGCTCATATTTCAGGATCGCTCTGGTCTTCTCGATATACTCGGTACCGATATAGCGTCCCCGTCTCTCCTGACACAGCTGCATGATGGGTCCTATGTAGTCTGTGGTAACCATAACCTCCGCGTTGACGATAGGCTCTTCCATATGTTCGATCTGGGAAGGATCCGGCAGGTTGGAGGGATTGGTCAGCTCGATCATGGTGCCGTCTGTCTTAAAGACCTTGTAGATAACGCCGGGAGCGGTGGCGATCAGATCCAGACCGTACTCCCGCTCCAGACGCTCCTGAATGACTTCCATATGCAACAGTCCCAGGAAACCGCAGCGGAAACCAAATCCCAAAGCAATGGAAGTCTCCGGCTCAAAGAAAAGAGATGCATCATTGAGCTGCAACTTCTCCAATGCCTCCCGAAGGTCGGTATACTTGGCTGCATCCGCCGGATAAAGACCGCAGTAAACCATAGGCTGGGCCTTCTTATAACCCGGCAGTGCCTCACTGCAGGGATGCTCTGCATCGGTGACGGTATCACCTACCCGGGTCTCCTGAATATTCTTAATAGAGGCTGTAAAATAGCCTACCATACCTGCAGAAAGCTCCTCGCAGGGAATAAAGCGGCCGGGCCCAAAATAACCTACCTCTACCACTTCCTCCACTGCGCCGGTGGCCATCATGCGCACCTTCTGGCCCTTTTTGATCACGCCGTCCCGCACACGGCAAAATACGATAACCCCCTTATAGGAATCATACAGGGAATCAAAGATCAAAGCCTTCAAGGGAGCCTGGGGATTGCCGTCCGGTGCCGGGATCTTCTCCACAACCGCCTCCAATACGTCTTCGATACCGGTGCCCATCTTGGCAGAAATAAGAGGCGCATCCTCCGCCTCCAGGCCGATGACATCCTCGATTTCCTGCCGCACTGCCTCCGGCTGTGCACTGGGAAGATCGATCTTGTTAATGACAGGGAAAACGTCCAGATCGTGATCCAGTGCCAGATATACATTAGCCAGGGTCTGGGCCTCTATGCCCTGAGTGGCATCTACCACCAGAATGGCGCCGTCGCAGGCTGCCAGAGAGCGGCTCACTTCATAGTTAAAGTCAACATGACCGGGGGTATCAATGAGGTTAAAAATATACTCCTCGCCGTTTTTTGCATTGTAAATAAGGCGCACTGCCTGAGATTTGATGGTAATGCCCCGCTCCCGCTCCAGATCCATATTATCCAGAACCTGATTTTGCATTTCCCGGCTGGTGAGAAGACCGGTCTTTTCGATCATACGGTCAGCTAACGTGGATTTGCCGTGGTCAATATGGGCTACGATGCAGAAATTGCGGATATGATCCTGCTGCTCCTTCGTCATGTCAACCTCCATTCCGCAGACACTACGTACTAAAAATGCAGTAAAATAGTTATCAGATCGATCTAAGGAAGATCTCTGATCTTACTTTGCATTCCGGACTATTTATTAATGACATCTGCGGTTCTTCTGTATTTTATGAAAAAAATTTTTGAAAGAAATACTTGATAGACTTGATAGCATTTCTTTCAAGCGGCATTGATGCCGTATCTCGATCTTCCCGGATTGCATATCAAGTTTTCTTTTTGTATCTCGATTTTCCTGCGGAAAACATCGCTATGGCTGGCCAGAGGCGCTTCGCGCCTTGGCCGCCTGCCATATAAAGATGTAAATCCGGCTGCGAGCAGCCGATTCAAGTTTATACATTGCAGGTGCCGGACAGGTAATACATAAAAGACAGGATTTCCGTAAGAGGGTGGGAAATCCTGTCTGTCATTTATCTAAATCATGCAATTGCAAAGGTTCTTATCAGATCACTGCTGCTGATATCGTCTGTAAAGAACTCTACCGGCAGGGATCCGTCCCTTAAACCTGCTTTAACTTACTGTACCTTGCTGACAGCAGCAGCTAAACGGGATACCTTTCTGGAAGCGTTGTTCTTATGAAGAACGCCCTTGCTTGCAGCCTTATCGATGGTTGCAGCTGCTTCGGTCAATGCTGCGGATGCAGCAGCCTTGTCATTAGCCTCGATGGCTACGCGAACCTTCTTAACAGCAGTCTTAACGCCGGACTTTACAGCTTTATTTGCTTCTGCCTTCTTGGCACTGGTCAGAACTCTCTTCTTGGCAGATTTGATGTTTGCCATTCTCTCATTACCTCCATAGATCGTCAATTCTATTGCAATCGATATTTGCTGTGGGTCTGATGTGCACCAAGTCCGGACACGGACGTCTTGATGACGCATACGCATATATTGTAGAGGAGCATAAGGGATGTGTCAAGAGATTTCTTGATAATTTAGTGCCACCCGGTCATGCACCGGAGCGCGGCAGATGTCTCGCACCATGCACTTTGCGCCGTTTTGCTTATGATCTTCCTCTCGCCTGCGGATGGCACGGCCCGAACTCGCATCCCCAGCCAAACGGCGGATCCTGTAGGTGGTGTCTGAACTGTTGCGTTACCATAGTCACGGTCCAACCTCTACGCACCTATGGCTGCTCCGAGAAATCGATCACCGGCTTTGCAGGTTCCTTAGCCGGCTCCACACTGACTGCATTTAAAATGATCCCCTCACCGCCGTAAGCTTTAAAGTCCTCATAGGAGACTTTGGCAGTTACCTTGACCCAGTCTCTTTCCTTTAATTCCTCGGTGTGATCATAGCGGCAGGCATAGCCTAAGAAGGTCATATCCTCCGCGCAGCAGGTCATAGCCATACGGCCCGGCACGAAATATCCCTTCTGGAAATCCCCGGGACGCAGCACCATACCGGTGTAGCAGACATTCTTGCCCACATAACGGTCAGGATGCTCCATGGCATCCAGATACCAGATGCCGTAGGAAACGCCCTCTAAGGTAATGGGATCCTGGTGTACATCGAAAGGAAGCTCCTCTTCCATGGTCACATCCACTTCCCCGTTCTTATCCTCGAAAATAAGCTCCGCCTGCTGGTTGATGGCCTTTACATTGCGCTTGTAGCTGTGCAATGTCTTCTCATCCAGATCATCGCACCGATTGAACATGATCAGTTCGGAAGCCCGGATCTGCTCTGCCAGCAAGGATTTCATATTGGTAAAGTACATGGAAAAGGTAGAGGCATCGATGGTAGTGATCTGCTGCTCTAATTTCCATGCATGGGGCAGACGCAGTTTTCGATAATCCCACATACCGTTCCACTCGATGAGGACTCGCTCCGGACGATGCTTGGCATCTAATGCCATCAGATTGGCCGGTGTAAAGTCTTCTTCCTCCTCGATAACTTCCAGCACAGTATTGGTCTGCTTCAGAAGCTTTTCACTGTACTCCTGCTCCCCTTCCTCACAGATGACCAGCAGTGTGGTTCCTTTTGTCTGAAAATAAGGCTGGCCAATGGTATAGGTAAAGAAACTGGATTTACCGCTGTCCAAAAAGCCGTTGATAATATACGTAGGTTTCATAGCCGTACTCCATTTCCTGGTTGATCATGCCTAGCAGGTAAACAAAGCCTGCAGTGCCTCTTCTTTAAGACCGGATCCGATGACGCAGATCTTGCCTGTCACATCGGCTGCGCCGGTGCGCACATCGCTCTCCTGGGGCACATAGTCAAAGTGGATCCAGCTGCCGTCCTCACCGGCTACCATGCCCTTGGCACGGAGCACGATGCCGTACTTATCCTCATCCTCCAGTGCCTTCAGGAAGCCTTCCACCTGAGCTATGGTATATTTAGCAGGTGTCTCCAGTCCCCAGCTGGTAAATACTTCATCCGCATCGTGGTGATGGTGATGATGACCGCAGCCGCAATGCTCATCGTGATGATGATGGTCATGGTCATGGTCGTGATCATCGTCATGATCCTCATCATGATGGTGGTGCTCATGACCGCAGCAGTGCTCGTCCTCGTCATCGTGGTGATGATGATGCTCATGATCGTGTTCATGGTCATGATCCTCGTCATGATGGTGATGCTCATGACCGCAGCAGTGCTCGTCCTCGTCATCGTGGTGATGATGATGCTCGTGATCATGCTCATCGTCATGATCCTCATCATGATGGTGGTGCTCATGACCGCAGCAGTGCTCGTCCTCGTCGTCATGGTGATGGTGATGGTGCTCTTCTTCCCTTGTTGCCAATACCTCTGCCAGCATTTCAGCTTCCAGGTCTGCATTACCCTCAATAGTATCAAGGATCTGCTTGCCGTCTAACTCTGTCAGAGGAGTGGTGATGATCCTGGCCTTGGGATTGTGCTCTTTTACCAAAGCTACTGCCTCATCCATCTTTTCCTTAGAAGCCTTATCGGCTCTGGTCAGAATAACGGTGCCGGCGTAGGTGATCTGATTAAGGAAAAACTCGCCGAAATTCTTGGCATACATTTTGCACTTGGAGGCATCTACTACGGCTACAGCGCTGTTTAACTCCATCTCGCTGCCCTCGGCCGCATCGGAAATAGCCCGCATTACGTCGGAAAGCTTGCCAACGCCGGAGGGCTCGATCAGGATACGTTCCGGTGCATAGGTAGCCATTACTTCCCGCAAGGAGGTACCGAAATCACCCACCAGGGAGCAGCAAATGCAGCCGGAATTCATCTCCTTGATCTCGATCCCTGCCTCTTTCAGGAAGCCGCCGTCGATACCGATCTCTCCAAACTCATTCTCGATCAGCACCACTTTTGTGCCGGCAAGTGCATCCTTTAAAAGCTTCTTGATCAGTGTGGTCTTACCCGCACCTAAAAATCCGGAAACAATATCAATCTTGGTCATAGCTTTCCTTTCCTGCCGCAATTCGAAACGGCAACATGAGGGTAATTTATTGTATCAACAAAAATCATGGCCGAATGACAGTGAGCATTCGGCCGTAGTGGTATTCTTTATGGAAATAAGCAGAGCGGTAAGCCGGGTTATGTCGTTGGATGATCATCTATCTAGGACCGACGTCGCCGTCGGCCTCAAGCGACCCACCTGAAAGCGAACCGGGCCGGTTCATAGCTTTCTATTCGGTCTTGCTTCGGATGGGGTTTACATGGCTTTCTGTGTTACCACAGAAACGGTGGTCTCTTACACCGCCTTTCCACCCTTACCGGCGATCCAAAAGATCACCGGCGGTATATTTCTGTTGCACTGGCCTGGGAGTTACCTCCACCGGACGTTATCCGGCATCCTGCCCTGTGAAGCCCGGACTTTCCTCACCTGCGCCCTTTCGGGACCTGCAGCCGCGATCATCTGCTCTGCTTACTTCACAAATCCTAACTTTATCGAATATGCGGACATTTGTCAACTTTTCCGCCTGCAACTGTGACTGTACAGTCCTCATTACTGTTCATCCACAGCCAAGCGGCGGGAGCTGTCAAAGTTCTCCGCCGGATTTCTGCTGCAGGACTTTTTCCGCACCTCTGCCACGCGATCGGCGTCTGAGCAGTCCCTCTATGCCGCAACTCTTTTAAAGCTGGAAGCATCCGCCTCCCACAAACTCTCTGCAAAGAGAATTGGTAGGTACCGCTGCCGTATCCACGCCTACAAAATAATCCAGAAACTTAAGCAGTCGCTTGGCCTCTACATACTCCGGCTCTCCCGGTTTGATATTGAAAAGCTCCGGCTCCGCGAACTGCTTTAACACGGCCAGCTCGTAGATGAGTACCGAATTAAATACCGCATCGGCACATTCCTGGTAGGGGAAGATATATTGCTCTTCACCGTCCCGCACGCTCTTCCACTGCCGCAGGGTCTCTCTGGCCTCCAATCCCCTGGTTCTGGAATCCCGGGCGATCCGACGCAGCAGTCTGGCATCGGAGGAGGGGATGCGGTTATGCTCATCGATGTTCAGGCTGGTCAAGGCGCTGATGTAGATCTTGAACTTGTTTTCATCCGGCAAAGCCTCTGTTGTCTTGGGATTTAAGCCGTGGATCCCCTCTACCAGAAGGATATCCCTTTCTCCCAATTGCAGCTTCTTTCCCTTATAGACCCTTCTGCCCAGCTTAAAGTCAAAGGAAGGCAGTTCAATCTCATGGCCGTCCAGCAGATCCTCCATATCATCATTAAAAAGGGCCAGATCCACCGCCTCCAGGCAGTCAAAATTATAATTGCCGTCAATATCCACCGGCGTCTTTTCTCTGTTTACAAAATAGTCGTCCAGACCGATGATATGGGGATGCAGTCCAAAGGAGCGCAGCTGCACCGCCAATCTATGGGAAAAAGTAGTCTTGCCGGATGAGGAAGGGCCTGCGATCAACACGAATTTGGTATTCTTTCGCTCATAGATCTCCCTGGCAATGTCGCCGATCCTTCTCTCCTGCAGCGCCTCCTGCACCAGGATCATATCGCTGATGCTGCCGCCGCAGATCTGCTCGTTTAAGTCACCTACCGTGGTGATATTCACCAACTCTCCCCACCGGGTGGACAGCAACAGCTGCTCAAACAGGCTGGGCTGGTCCCGGAAAGGATCCAGGCGGTCAGGATGCTCCGTGGTAGGGGTGATCAGCAACAGTCCTCCCTGATAGCTCTCTACGTGAAAAAGCTTGACATGGCGGGTATTGGCCATCATGAAGCCATAGAAATAATCGTGCATTCCATCCAGGGTATACACATTGATGGTAGAACTGCGACGGAAATGAAACAGCTTGACCTTATCCTCCATGCCCTGTCTGCGGAACAGTTCAACGGCATCCCGGATAGGATAATTTTTCTTGGAAATGGGCATGGCTGCCTCGCACATACGTCTCATTTCCTCCTCGATCTGCGCCGCCAGTTCTTCTGTCACCGGTACCGCTGCCTCTCCGGAGATCGTGCAATAGCAGGCATTCCCCAGGGAAAATTCGATCTTCACATGCAAAGCAGGGCTCTTAGCCTGCAGCACACGGTTTGCGGCACAGATCAGCATCATCTGCGCCGTCCGGACGTAGGTCTTTAAGGCAGTGCTGTCGTTGATGGTCACAAAGGTAACGGCTGCATCCGTGTCCACCTTTTTCGTAAGTTCCTGCAGGATCCCGTTTACCTTTACCAGTGCGATGGGTTCCTTATAGCAGGACGCATATTCATTAGCGATCGTCTCGTAGCTTACGCCTCTGTCATATTGCTTCTTCTCCCCGCGAATGATCAATATCGGCATATATTCCGTATCCTCCCATTTCCATTACCTGTATCTGATTTCCGGTACTTATATCTGCTTCCCGGTATGTATATCGTTTTACGTTATTTATATCTGATCTCCATTGCCGGTATCTGCTTATCACCTTGCACTACCATCACCATAGGGGCAATCCTCCGCATGTTTTCTACAGAGGATTTCTTCCGGATACTGCGTGGCTACTATTGCCTCACGCTCTCCATCCCGCTATACTTCCCAGAACGGTTCTTTATCCGGCGCACAAAAAACCTGCAATGCCGGGAATTCTCTGGCCAGATATTCCTGCATATAGGGAATAAAAAGCTTTTCTATCCCGTAGTGACCTGCGTCAATAACGGCAATACCTTTTTCCACGGCGTCCAGCCCCACGTGATGGGTGATATCACCTGTGATCATCACATCCGCGCCCTTAGCCACCGCCAGGTCGATCTCATCCTTGCCGGAGCCCGGCAGTATGGCTGCAGTCACGATAGGTGCCTCCGGCTCTCCGTAGACACGCACGTGGGGGATCCGGAAAACATCCTTCACCAGGACTGCACATTCCTGCAAAGACATGTGTTCCGGCAAAGTGCCGATACGGCCTAAGCCCTCATGGGCCAGCTCATCCTCATAGGTAACCTCCAGCACTTCCCGGTTCATCAGATTCAGCTCATCCGCTGCCGCATCCGCCATACCCAGCACATCAAAATTCGTATGCATGGCATACAGTGCCATGTCATTTCGAAGAAGCTCCCCAATGCGCTTCCCCACGAAATGCTGGTCTGTCACCTGTTTAATGCCGGTGAACAACAAAGGATGATGGGTCAGTACCAGCTGTGCCCCTTTGGCAGCGGCATCTGCAATCACCTCACCGGTGGCATCCAAGGCCAGATAAACCGTCTTTATCTCTTTATCCCGCCTTCCTGCCAAAAGGCCTACATTATCCCAGCTCTCCGCAAAAGAAGCCGGACAGAACTGTTCCAGATTTTCCATTAGTTCTGAAAGAAGCATTTTTACCTCATTCCCCGTAAACGGCCAGTGCCCTGCGTATAATATCCTGCTCTTTTCTTACCTCATTCCATCGCTTCCGAAGTCTTTGCAGCTGTTCCTTCCCTGCTGCATCCTCCTCTTTAGCGCCGTTGTCCCGTGGTGCTGTTTGAGACGGGTTTTGCTGCTTATGTGCATCTGCCAAAACTGCAGCATCCGGCGCAGCAGCGTCTTTAAAAGGATCTCGTCCTGTCATATTTCCAAGGGCTGTCCCAAGCTGTCTGATCACAACCTCGCAGATATCCCTTCTCCAGTGGAGATAGGACAGAAGGACCGGATTTCTGCTTTGCAAAAGACAGGGGCCGAATTCATCCGTGATCTCCAAAGGAAGATCCACCTGTGTCTCTTTTCTGTAATACTGCGTAGCTTCCTCTGTCAGCATCTCTTCATCCAGGGGAACGGCATAGAGGATAGGATAAAATTTACCATCCTCTTCTACCATCTCTTCCTTTTTCAGCTGCAGTCCCAGGCGCCTGAGTGTCTTTCGCACCGCTGCGGTCTCGGATTGAGGCTCTAAGATGATCTCCTTAAAGTCCCTGGTCTTTTCCTTATCCCTTTCCAGGATCTGGGTGATCAGGACACCGCCCATGCCGGCGATCAGCAAAGAATCCGCCTGTCCCTTTTCATAAGCCTCCAGACCATCTGATCGGCGAAGCTCTATCTGCCGGCTGTATCCATAAGCCTCTACATTGGCCTTCGCCATCTGCAGCGGTCCCTCTACCACATCCATGGCCAAAGCGCCGGGTATCCTCCCCTGCTGCAGCAGGGAAATCGGCACCCAGGCGTGGTCACAGCCCACATCACAGAGACGATTTCCCGCTGTTACCATATCACAAATGGCAGTCAGACGATCTGAGAGATGCAATGCTCTGTCATTGCTCATTTCTATTCTCTTCGCTTTCTTTTTATTTCTTTTGTAATCATGTCTTTCATAATTACGTCTTTTATAATTATATCTTTTATAATTATGTCTCTTATAATTATGTCTCTTATTGTTACAGTTCAGCCGCCGGCCCGGATACCTACGACAGTTCCACCACCCGGCCGGCATCTGAGATCTGAACTGTAAGCTTCTATATTCTGTTGCCTGTACAGGATCTAATCCAGATAATCCTTCAACTTGCGGCTGCGGCTGGGATGACGGAGCTTACGCAGTGCCTTTGCCTCAATCTGACGGATACGCTCTCTGGTGACATTGAATTCCTTACCCACTTCTTCCAGGGTTCTGGCACGGCCATCGTCCAAGCCGAAACGCAGACGAAGAACCTTCTGCTCTCTGGGTGTTAAGGTGCTGAGCACTTCCACCAGCTGCTCCTTTAAAAGGGTAAATGCGGCTGCATCTGCCGGCACCGGTACATTGTCATCCTGGATGAAGTCGCCTAAATGGCTGTCCTCCTCCTCGCCGATGGGGGTCTCTAAGGAAACCGGCTCCTGAGAGATCTTGATGATCTCTCGGACACGTTCTACCGGGATCTTCATCTCCTTTGCGATCTCTTCCGGGGTAGGTTCGCGGCCAAGCTCCTGCAGCAGCTGTCTGCTGACACGCACCAGTTTATTGATGGTCTCCACCATGTGTACCGGGATACGAATGGTTCTGGCCTGGTCCGCGATGGCTCTGGTAATAGCCTGTCTGATCCACCAGGTAGCGTAGGTGGAGAACTTAAATCCCTTGTTGTAATCGAACTTCTCTACTGCCTTGATCAGACCCAGATTGCCTTCCTGGATCAGATCCAGGAAAAGCATGCCTCTGCCCACGTAGCGCTTTGCGATGCTGACTACCAGTCGGAGGTTTGCCTCTGCCAAACGCTTTTTGGCTTCCTCATCGCCGGCTTCCATGCGCTTTGCCAGCTCGATCTCCTCATCCGCTGTCAGAAGGGGTACCTTGCCGATCTCCTTTAAGTACATACGGACAGGATCCTCGATGTTAGTACCATCCGGAACAGAAAGGTCGATATTCTCTGTATCTACATCCTCTGTCTCTTCGATGAGCTCAAGTTCCTCTTCCGGTACCTCGTCGTCATCATCCTCTGCCACCCGGATGATATCAATGCCGTGCTGCTCTAAGAGCTGCATTACCATGTCATATTGCTCTTCTTCCAGGTTCATATCCCCGAAGTAGTTGATGACTTCCTGATACTCCAGCACATTTTTCTTTTTGCCAAGTGCCAGCAGATTTTCCAGCTTCTTGCGGAAATCCTCCGGTGTGCTCACGCTCTCCTGTGCTGCGTCCTCGCTGTCGTAGCCGTTATCCGTGCTGTAGTTACCCGCACTCTTTACAGTCCTGGCAGTCTTAGGACTCTTTGCAGCCTTTTCCTGTTTTTTCTCTGTTTCGTTCTCCGATCTTGTCAGCGGATCAGCTTCCAAAGACTTGGCCGCTTCCTTTTTCTCCTCGGCGACAGCATCTCTCTCAAAGGGTTTATTCGCCATCTTGGCCTTCATCGCCTCTGCTCTTTTAGCCCTTCGCTCCTGCTGTGTCTTCTGCTGATCCTCTGCCCGGACAATGATCACCCTGGATTTGCTGCTAGGTTTCTTTTTGACAGGTGTCTCCTTCGGCGCCTTCTCCAAGGCAGCACCGGACTTTCCCTCTGCCGTCTTGCCGCTTTCCGCTGTTTTTGCACTGCTTTTCTTAGTACCGGTGGTCTTGGCGGTCTTCTTTTCCTTTGCGGCAGACTCTGTCTTTGCCGTCTCCTGGGCCTGACTCTCCTGGGAGATATTTACTGCTGCGTCCTGTGTTTCCTGTGCTTTCGCCATGTTTTTTTCCTTCCGTGTTCATTTATAGAGGCGCCTGTAAATCGGCGATCCACTGTCTTTATAAACTCTTATATTTCTTCCGGCATCTGAAAATGCAGCTTTGCCAGCTCCTCCAATGCCTTTTTGTCCCGGATCAGTTCCATTAAAGCGCCGGGATCTGTATTTTCTGCCACCTTGCGCTCGTAGCTGTTTTTGCGCACGGCATACAGGGCATCCTTAAAGGCTTTTTCCTTTTCCTCTTTTGTTTCTAATCCTCTGACCCTGGTATTGAGTATATCTACGATCTGCTGCTGTTCGCTTTCCTGGGTAAACTGACTGATGACAGAGGCACTGCCCTGTTTTCCCTTTCCCAGCTCTTCAAACAGTGCCTGGGCTGCCTGCTGACAGATTCCTTCCGAAAAATCCTTCCAGGAGATATATTTCTTCACCTGGGCATACAGCCCCGGATAGTCCGAGAGCCAGGTCAGCAAAAGCCGCTGGGGTCTTAAGGTAGCCTCTTCCTTTTTGGAAGCGGCACCGCTGCTTCCCGGTTTTTGGTAATTTCGTACAGGCAAAGGCTTTTTTTCCTCTGTGACAGTCTGTCCATAGGAAGCCACCATACGGCGCAGGGCTCCCGCATCGATGTAATACTTCTCCGCCATAGCCCTTAGGTAATTCTCTCTCTCTACTTCCTCTTCAAAACCACACAGTCTTTTGGCCAGTTCCCTGGTAAATGCCGTGCGTCCCGCAGGATCCTTCAGATCAAACTCTCCCTCCAGCATCCGTATCTCGAAATAGAAACAATTCTCCGCTTCCTGTATCCGCTTCTCGAATTCTTCCTTTCCCAGTGCCTTCATAAATTCGTCCGGGTCCTTGTACGGTTTTAAGTTCAGTACCTTTCCTGTCAGTCCTGCCTCTTTCAGGATCTTAATGCCCCGGAGAGCCGCCTTCACACCGGCATTGTCGCTGTCATAGGACAGGATCACCGTAGAGACATATCGCTTCATCAGCGCTGCCTGTCCTGCGGTAAAAGCCGTCCCCAGAGAGGCCACCGCCTCCGTAAATCCCGCCTGGTGCATGGCGATCACATCCATATACCCTTCACAGATAATGAAGTATCCTTTTCTCGTCTGCTTGGCCAGATGCAGTCCGTACAGATTTCTGCTCTTGTCAAAGATCTCGGTCTCCGGTGAATTCAGGTATTTGGGCTTTCCATCCCCCATCACGCGGCCACCGAAGCCGATGACCCGGTGGTTGATATCCTGAATGGGAAACATGACCCGGTTCCAGAATTTATCGTGGAGACCTCTTTTTTCATCAAAGACTGCCACGCCGGAAGCTGTGATGATCTCATCGGAAAATCCCTTCTGCTTCAGGTGTCTGACCAGATCACTGCTGCTGCCGTCCGCATACCCCAGTCCGAAATGGTTCATGGTGGCATCCGATAGCTCTCTTTGCTGAAAATAAGCCAGTCCGTTTTTCCCTTTGGGCGAGCGAAGAAGCCTGTAATAATAAGTAGCAGCCTCTTTATTGACGGCTAACAGCTGACTGCGCCGCGCCTGGGCTTTTTTCATCTCTTCGCTGTAATTTAATTCCGGAACAGGTATGCCGGCCCGCTGTGCCAGCACTTTGACCGCCTCCTGAAAGGTATAATTCTCATACTTCATCAGAAAGGTGATCACGTTCCCCCCTGCGCCGCAGCCAAAGCAGTAAAAGATCTGCTTATTGGGTGCCACGGAAAAGGAGGGCGACTTTTCATTATGAAAAGGGCAAAGACCAAAGTAGTTGGCCCCTTTCTTCTGCAAGTGCACATAGCCGGAGATCACATCCACGATATCACTGCCGGCGCGCACCTGTTCTATAAATTCGTCAGTATAACGCATTTTTGCCTCTGTTTATATTTACTTCCTTACTGCCAGGTCTTGGGAACATAGAGTTCTTTGTATCTGGCGATGGCGAAACGATCTGTCATGGCGCTGATATAATCGCAGACCACACGTTCCTTAGAGTCTCCCAGCTCCATCCGCTCCTTCAAATAATCCGGCAGCAGCTGTACATGCTCTAAATAATAATCAAACAGGGTCTCCACCAGCATTTCCGCCTTATGCTCTTCCTTTTTGGCCTCCGGGTTAGTGTATACCCGCTCAAACATAAAGGCTCTGAGCTTTTGCATGGCACCTGCCACTTCTTCGGACATGGCGATCACCGGCTTGCCCTGACTGGTGCGTATGATGTCATGGATGAAGGTATTGAGTCGGCTTCCGAGGGTATTGCCCAGCACGTCACTGATCTCGTGGGGCACGTCCTCCTCTGTCAGGATCTTTCCCCGTATGGCATCATCCATATCATGATGAAAATAAGCGATCTTATCTGAAAAACGAACGATCTGCCCCTCTAAGGTAGCCGGCATACCTTTGGATTTATGATTCAAGATACCATCTCGCACTTCCCAGGTCAGGTTCAGGCCTTTGCCGTTTTTCTCCAGCACTTCCACAGTGCGTACACTCTGCCGGTTGTGGGCAAAGCCTTCTGTGCAGACCCGGTCCAGCACCCGCTCTCCGGCATGCCCAAAAGGAGTATGTCCCAGATCGTGGCCTAAGGCAATGGACTCTACCAGATCCTCGTTGAGCCGCAATGCCTTCGCGATGGTCCTGGCATTCTGGGATACTTCCAGTGTATGGGTCATCCTGGTGCGGTAATGATCGCCGTCCGGTGTCAGAAACACCTGTGTCTTATCCTTAAGCCTGCGGAAAGATTTGCTGTGCAGGATCCGGTCTCTGTCTCTTTGAAACACGGGCCGGATGTCACACTGGGGCTCCGGTCGGTTTCTGCCCTTTGTATGCACAGACAGGGATGCCCAGGGGGCCAGGGTTTCTATTTCTCTTTGCTCTAACTCCTCACGGATCGTCATCGCCACTCCCCCTTCCTGCTATCTGTTAAAAAGCTTCTCTCCAAATTGGCTTATTTGTTTATTTAAAATTATCTTGTCGGTATCTTATCGGCATTCTCTAAAAATGCTGCCAATTTATATATTCTGTACCGAATTCAAATTTCCTTTTTTTATATTTATTTTAATTCTGCAATGTCAGCGCCCATGTTTATGTTCAGCACACATCTCGATTTTCCTGCGGAAAACCTCGATGTGGATGGCCAGAGGCGCTCCGCGCCTTGGCCACCTGCCGGAAGAAAAAGTGAATTTGACTGCGAGCAGTCAATTCACTTTTTCTTCCGGCAGGTGCTGAACATAAACAAAGGAAGAAGCATGAACATTCTCACGCTTCTTCCGAATCATCTGTTATACTATTCTATCCATCTTCCTCGTATTGAAAAGAAATGCGGAAGATGGGACTTGAACCCACACGACATTGCTGCCACAAGATCCTTAGTC
>CAVBJS010000011.1:0-60946 GCA_963596015.1 Bacteroidaceae bacterium | reverse complement strand
CAAAACGTAATGCACCGGAACACGGCAGAATGGCTCGCACCTTTGCACTGCGCGCCAGTTTTGCATGATCTGCATCGAAGCCGCAGGATGGCATCGGGCACGCTTTCAGAGCGGGCCCGATAGGCCCGTATTGTCTGAGCATCCCCGCATCAGGCGGGGTTACTACTGTTACGCTTTTCGTACGTCACCCTTGGTATCTTAAGTTCAACAAAAAACTTAAACATTAACCACTATAAATCACAATAAAATACAAAACGAAAGGAGAATCAGTATGGCATGTTTTAGTGTATTACTTCTCATTGTCGGATCCTGCGCAGGCGCTTTAGGTCTTGGCTACATTAACAACAAATACCTGAAAAGGAAGTAAGAAAACGTACAAAAAAGCCCTCCGTGATACAGATTTTGTTATCGCGGAGGGCTTTTTGTATGACATTAAACCGGGAGACAGATCGCAGGAAAGGTATACATTCCCATCCTTTTCCTCGCATATTCAAAAAAATCCCCTGCATTCCTGCAGGGGATCGGCTGGTCCAACAGACCTATACTCTGTCAATATACTTCTTGCTCAACCAGCATATTTGCTGACGTAAAAACCTATGGCTCCTAAAACAGCTGCAACGCCAATACCGCTAAAGAATGTGATCATAAGTTGCCTCCTTTCTTACGATACTGTTTACTTAGCTGCATCAAATATCTTATTAAGTCCATAACCAATGCCGATCAGTGTTCCCAACATAGCAATTGACGCACCACATGCTCCTAAAAATGCTAACATAACTTTTCCTCTCTTTCTTCCGGTATGCTTTACCGGATACGCTTTGTATTGTTCCTGTCACGCCTTGGTGACTCGGTTTTGTTTTGTTGAACTGATCATACTAAAGCCTGTGTATCAGCAGCGTAACTAAGAGAAGAAGATCTACCGGCATTCTTGAAACTTACACCGGAAGGATGTTCCGGGCAGATGCACTTACACTCGCAGTGACCATGCGGTACAGTCTACCACCTTGGCCTTCAAAGGCTCGTAGAATTCCGGTTCATGGCAGATCAGGAGGATGCTGCCTTTGTACTCTAAGAGAGCCTTCTGCAGTGCTTCCTTGGCGTCTACGTCCAGGTGGTTGGTGGGCTCGTCCAGGAAGAGGACGTTGCTCTCCCGGTTCATAAGCTTGCAAAGGCGCAGCTTGGCCTGCTCACCACCGGAGAGGACCCGCACCTGACTCTCGATGTTCTTGGTGGTCAATCCGCACTTGGCCAGAGCAGAGCGACACTCGTACTGGGTGAAGGAAGGGAATTCCTTCCACAATTCCTCGATGCAGGTACGGGAGGATGCCTCCACTTCCTGCTCGAAATAGCCCGGGAACTGGTAGTCGCCGGTCTCCACACTGCCGGAAAGGGAAGGAACCTGTCCTAAAATAGTCTTTAAAAGTGTAGTCTTGCCGATACCGTTGGCACCCTTTAAGATCAGCCGATCTCCCCGCTCCATCAGAAGGTCGATGGGTCTGGAAAGCGGTTCGTCGTAGCCGATCACCAAATCCTTTGTCTCAAAGATCAGCTTGCCGCTGGTGCGGGCGGTCTTAAACTGGAATTCCGGCTTGGGCTTATCCTTCTCCAGCTCGATGACGTCCATTTTGTCCAGCTTTTTCTGCCGGGACATGGCCATGTTTCTGGTGGAGACCCGGGCTTTATTTCTGGCCACGAAATCCTGGAGATCCGCGATCTCCTGCTGCTGGCGGCGGTAAGCGGCCTCCATCTGGGCCTGGCGGGCTGCATGGACTTCCTGGAACTTGTCATAGTCTCCCACATAGCGGTCCAGATGCTGGTGATCCATGTGGTAGATCAGGTTGATCACGCTGTTCAGGAAGGGAATATCATGGGAAATAAGAATGAAGGCATTCTCGTATTCCTGCAGGTAGCGGCGCAGCCACTCGATGTGCTGCACGTCCAGATAGTTGGTAGGCTCGTCCAGCAAAAGGATATCCGGCTTTTCTAAAAGAAGCTTGGCCAGCAATACCTTGGTACGCTGTCCGCCGGAGAGCTCCGATACGTCCCGGTCCAGTCCCAGCTCATCCAGTTCGAAAGCATGGGCGATCTCCTCTACCTTGCTGTCGATCATGTAGAAATCATGGCTCATCAGCAACTCCTGGATGGTGCCCAACTCTTCCATCTGGGCCGTCATTTCCTCCTCGGAAAGAGATCCATCTCCCAGTCTGTCGCAGATCGCATTCATCTGCGTTTCCAGCTCCAGCAGAAAGGAAAAGGCATTTTTAAGTACTTCCCGGATACTCTGCCCGGGCTGCAGTTCTGTATGCTGATCCAGATAGCCTACCCGCACATTCTTGGCCCACTCCACCTTGCCTTCGTCAGGCTGCAGCTTGCCGGTGATGATGCTCATGAAGGTGGACTTTCCCTCGCCGTTGGCACCTACCAGGCCGATATGCTCTCCCTTTAAAAGCCGGAAGCTGACATCGTCAAAGATCGCCCGGTCGCCGAAGCCATGGGTCAGGTGTTCTACATTTAAAATACTCATGGTGTTTTTCTTTTCCCTTTCTGTGGTTACGCACAAGGAGAATCCGCCAAGGCGGATTCTCCCGTTTGTTCTCTATGCGCAAATATAGTTTGTTGCTTTATCACTGCTATATTATCACTGCTGCTTTGTCGCTGTTGTCAGTACCGGGCAAATAGCAGCACCGCCAATACCGTATCTGTATTTCAGAATTCATTGCTATTGCTGCTGCGGCCTATGCATGGCATCACTGCTTACTGCTCCTTCTTGGAGTGATGCACATGGATCTCCGGTATGGCTACATTGTCGTAGGTAATGGAGTCATCTGTCGTCTCCGTCTCTTCCGGCTGCGCGGTCTCCTCTTTTTCCGCATCCGCTGCCTTGCTGCCGTGTTCCACATGTATCTCCGGCACCGCCAGGTTCTCGGTTTCCACGGTATATTGATTTTTCTTCTTCAGATCGTGATACTTCTTTTTCTTAGATAATCCCTCAAATATTTCAGAAAACATTTTTCCTCCGATAGCTCTCGCATAGAAGCTGCCTTACAGCAGATTGATAAAGAATGTAATGATCAGGCTGTTCAGGAAATCTGCGAAGAGACTTCCCACCAGCGGGATCAGCAGGTAGGCCTTGACAGAAGGGGCGTATTTATCACACAGCACCTGCATATTAGCCATAGCATTGGGGGTTGCGCCCATGCCGAAGCCGCAGACACCTGCGCTGATGACTGCCGCATCGTAATCTCTGCCCATGAGATTGAACACCACAAAATTGGCATAGACAAACATCAGCACCGCCTGTCCTGCCAGCAGGATGATCAACGGCAGGGCCAGCTCTGCCAGCTGCCACAGCTTTAGGGTGATCATGGCAATGCCCAGGAACAGGGAAAGACTGATACCGCCGATGTCATTGATCTCACCCATATAGATAGTAAAGCGGCCGGAATATTCACCGATGTTGCGGATAAAGGCCGCTACGATCATGGCGCCGATATAAATGGGGAATGTCATGCCAGTCATAGTCAGCAGGTGAGAGACAATGGTGCCGATACCTATAGCCAGGATCAGCTGAAAGGTAGCGGAAGGGTACATGGTGGTATGACGAGTGTGCTTCTTTTCCTCCTCCACCAGCAGGGTATCGTCCTCCGGAATGGCCGTGGACAGCAGGTTCTTCTTTTCGATCAGATGTCTGCCCAGAGGGCCGCCCATCATACTGCCGGCGATCAGACCAAAAGTTGCGGCCGCCGTGCAGACAGTAGTAGCGCCGGTCACGCCGAAGTCCTCCAGCACCGGGCCGAAGGCGCCGGCAGTACCGTGACCGCCTACCATGGGAATGGAGCCGGTACACATACCTACCAGGGCATCCACATGCAGCAGTTGGGACAATCCCACTGCCAGGAAATTCTGGGTAATGATCAGAATGATGACCAGGCCCAAAAAGCCGATCAGTGCCTTGCCGCCGCTCTTTAATACCTTCAGGTTTGCCTGAAATCCTACGGATGTAAAGAAGAATACCATGCACACTTCTTTTAACGTATCATCGAAGGATACCTCCGCAATGCCCGTCACATAAAGGATACAGGTCAGGATTGCAAACAGCACGCCGCCTATTACCGGAGCGGGAATGCAGAACCGCTCCAGAAAGTCCACCCGCTTGCGAAGAAAAGTTCCCAGCATCAGCACCACCACCGCCATGGCCAGGGTCTGATACATATCTAATGTAATACTCATAAACCACACACTCCTCTTTACTCTTTATCAGTTCGCCTCCACCTGTATGCCTTTGCTTTCATAATAGGCAGCTGCACCCTTGTGGAAGGGAATCGTCACACCCTCTGTGCCTTCCTTTTCCTCTGTCACCAGATCTACGGGAAGGGAGAGCTGAAGTGCCTGGTTATTGTCATAAAGCATCTGTGTCATGGATCTTACCGTTTCCTCCGGCACACTGTCGGCAGCCAGCAGCAGGGCCTGTACCCCCACGGTGGTCACCGGCTCCGTCTGTCCTTCATAGGTACCGGCGGGGATCTCATAGGTGACATAGGCCTCATTGGCGCTCTTAAGACGGTCGGCACCGCTGCCGTCCACAGGGAGCAGTGTGATGGAAAGCTGATGGGACAACTCCGCGATCACGGTGGTCTCCACGCCGGAGGTCAGGAAAAATCCGTCGATCTCGCCGTTTTGCAGCTGTGCCGCCGCGTCTGTATACTTCAGATTCACCTCATCTACCAGCTTCTCATCCAGGCCATAGGCTGCCAGGATCTGAATGGCGTTTTGCTCGGTACCGGACTCCTTCTCGCCGATGCTTACCCGCTTGCCCTGCAGATCTTCAATGGAAGAAATACCATCCTCTGCCCTTACTACCACCTGGCAGGCCTCTGTATAAAGAGCCGCCACTGCGCCGTAGTTCTGCTTAAGGCCTGCGCTTTCAAACACACCGGTCCCATTCCAGGCATCCTTTGCCAGATCCGCCTGCGCCAGGGTCAGCTGGATATAGCCCTGGGAAAGCAGCCGCAGATTTGCGGCGGAGCCCGCCGTCTCCTTGACCTCTATCTGATTTTTGTCGTTGCCATCATTGACCAGCCTTACGTAGGCATCTCCGAATTCACGGTAGGTTCCGCCCAGACCCGCCACGCCGAGACGCAGCGTGGAGTTACTGCCGCAGCCGGTCAGCAGCAGTGCTGCCGTGCACAATATGCATAGTACTTTTTTCACTGTCGCTTTTTCCTTTCTTTTTTAAAAATTATGAGATCACGCCCTGCTGTTCCATCCCATTTTTCTGTGCAGATGTCTTCGCACCAGCCAGAAACAGATCACCTGCATGATAATAGTGACCAGCCAGGAGAAGGGATAGGACACAAATAAAACAGTCAGGGAACGATGGTAAGGGAATACCATGAAGATCCAGATGATCCGGATACCCACCGTGCCGATAATGGACAGCAGCATAGGCACCGCCGAATATCCCATGCCTCGCAGTGCGCCGGGGAACAGGTCCATGATACCGCATAAAAAGTAAGTGGTGGTGGTGATGACCAGAATATCCATGCCGCAGGAGATCACCTCACTGTCCGCTGTATAGATCTGCAATATCTCCGGCCCAAAGAAATAAAAGCCAAAACCCAATACCAGTGCCACAAAGGCGCTGAGCAGGATACAGTCTATGAGCACTCTGTCCATTCTTTTCCATTTGCCTACGCCGAAATTCTGGCTGGTAAAGCTCATGCAGGCCTGGGTCACCGCATTGACGGATACGTAGAGGAAGCCCAGCAGGTTATTGGCTGCCGTATAGCCGGCCATGGCCGTAGCGCCAAAGGAATTGACGGAGGACTGCAGCAGCACATTGGAGAAATTGATCACCATACTCTGAATGCCTGCCGGCACGCCTACCTGCAGGATCTGCCGCAGCACCCGCCTGTTGATGCCAAGCTTTCGAAACCGCAGCTGGTAGATGCCTTCTGTCCTGTACAGGCACAGCAGCACCATGACACAGGAGATCATCTGGGAGATCACCGTGGCGATGGCCACACCGGCCACATCCAGATGGAAGGCAATGACCAGGAACATGTTCAATACTGCATTGGTAAGACCGGAGACCACCAGGAAATACAGGGGCCGCTTCGTATCGCCGATGGCCCGGAGAATGGCCGCGCCGTAGTTATACAGCATGAAGAAGGGCATCCCCAGGAAATAGATCTGCATATACAGGGTTGCCTTATCGATGACATTGTCCGGGGTGTCCATCAGTTCCAGGGAAAATCTTGCAAAGAAGAAACCCACGAAAGCCATGACGATGCCGCTGATGATGGCCACGGTAATGGAAGTATGCACCGTATCGGACATTTCCTTCTTCTTCCCTGCCGCATAGTAGCGGGCCGCCAGCACGTTGGTGCCCTGAGAGATGCCGATAAACAGGTTGATAAACACATTGATCAGGGCCGTGGTGGAGCCCACCGCCGCTAAGGACTCGCTGCCGCTGAACCGTCCCACCACGATAATGTCCACTGCATTAAACAAAAGCTGCAGGATGCCGGAGAGCATCAAGGGAAGGGAAAAGGAAATCAGCTTATCGATGATGGTGCCATTGCACATATCGATCTCATAGCGGTTCTTCTTTTTCAAACTGTCTGCTTCTTCATCACTCACGATCTTATCCTCCCTCAAAAGTTATTCTTTCTGTTGCTGTGCAACTGTAGTACAGGCGACACCCGGCCGGCAGCATCCGAACGCTCCACCGCCCTGACACTTGGCTAGCGTCCGCACCGCCATTCCTGTTCTGCTTTTTGCTTACAGGATTCCCCGCTCTGTGATCTCACTCAGTTCCTGTACCACATGATCCACCTGTGCCTTCTGCATTCCCTCTGTCGGCTTTTTGCCCCGCAGGTACAGGCAGGTCTGCATACCATAGGCGATGCCGCCGGCCATGTCGGAGGTCATAGAGTCACCGATGATCATGGTCTCCTCCGGCCGGATCGTCGCCTCTCGTCCTTCATTGAGCTGGGCAAAGGCCTTCTCAAAGAATTCCGGTGCCGGCTTGGATACTCCCAGCTTTTCCGAAATAAAAACGAGGGAAAAGGCATCCAGCATTTTTCCCAGTTCCAGGCGATGCATCTGCTGCTCGTAAGGGCCGTTGCTGGCGGCGCAGAGGATGTATTTCCCCTGAAGGCGCTCAAGCAGTTCCATAGCACCCTTCTCGGGGATGGCACTGTTCCAGATCTCATCCCGGAAATATTCCTCAAAAATGTGTCCGTCAAAGTCGATGCCCAGCTTCTCAAAAATGATATTCCATCTTCTGTCTTTCAGCTGATCAAAGGTCAGTTCCTTTTTTTCCAGAGCGATCCAGAGTTTATCATTTTCTGTGGTGAAGCAGTCAAACATCCAGGGCTCGTATTTCTTCAGGCCGTAGTGGGCAAATCCCTTCTCCATGGCCTGCTGTACATAGGCCTCGAAATTCAGGAGGGTGTTGTCAACGTCTATAAATACGGCTTTTATGGTGGGGCTTACCTGCTTTTGCTTATCCATTGGTTTTTCCTATCTGTTTTGAGTGGGTCTTCAGCAACGCATATTCCGGTATATTGTAGCATAGTTGTACTACTGATGCCAGATTACTATGATAGTGTCACCCGGCCATGCACCGAAGTGCGAATGTGATCCTATCATTCACATTCTATGCTATCTATGATAGTATAAGAATTTGCGTATAGTATCCGTTTTTGCTGCCCCACCGGCAGCCTTATCTGACGACACATCCTGTACGCTCTTCTTCCCTGTGAAGGGAAGCACTTCCTTTTATCAACCATTTACCATTTAAACCAATTAAACCAACTCTGTACAAAAACAGGACACAGAAAGGATCGCACTATGTCTCAAACGAAATCCAACCCGCCCAAAGAAAACAAGATGGGCACCATGCCGGTGAAGCGGCTGATCGTCAATATGTCCGTACCCATGATGATCTCCATGCTGGTGCAGGCCCTCTACAATGTGGTGGACTCTATCTTCGTGGCACAGATCAGCGAGAATGCTCTGGCCGCCGTCACTTTTGCTTTTCCCATGCAGAATCTGATGATCGCCTTTGCTTCCGGTACGGGCGTCGGCATCAATGCCCTTCTCTCCAAAGCTTTGGGAGAGAAGAATTATGAGCACTCCGATGCCGCTGCAGGCAACGGTCTGCTGCTGACGATCTTTAATTTCGTCCTTTTCCTGCTCATCGGCATTTCCCTGACCAATCCTTTTATCTGCAGTCAGACCTCCGATCCGGAGATCATCGCCGCCGGAGATACGTATCTGCGCATCGTCTGCATGCTTTCTGTGGGTCTGTTTTTCCAGATCACCTTTGAGCGTCTCCTGCAGTCCACCGGGCGCAGCGTCCTCTCCATGTGCTCTCAGCTCACCGGTGCCATCATCAATATTATTTTTGACCCTATCATGATCTTTGGTCTGTGCGGCTTCCCTGCCCTGGGCGTAGCCGGTGCTGCCTATGCCACAGTGCTTGGACAGTGCGTGGCTGCTCTGCTGGGTCTGTTTATGAATCTGCGCTTCAACAAAGAGATCCATTTCTCCCTGAAGCGGGTCTTACATCCCTCCGGTGCCATCATCCGCAGGATCTACTTTGTGGGTATCCCTTCCATCCTGATGATGTCCATCGGTTCCGTCATGACTTACTTCATGAACCTGATCCTGGCCGGTTTCTCCACCACCGCCACTGCTGTATTCGGCGTATATTACAAGCTCCAGAGCTTCTTCTTCATGCCGGTATTCGGCTTGAACAACGGTCTGATCCCGGTGCTGGCCTACAATTACGGTGCCCGTCAGAAAAAGCGTATCGACGAGGCATTCAAATTTGCCATTCTGCTGGCTCTTTGCATCATGATCTGCGGCACCATCACCATGGAACTGTTTCCCAGTCAGCTGCTGCACCTCTTCAGTGCATCCCCGGAAATGGAGCAGATGGGCATCTGCGCGCTGCGCATCATCGCCGTTCATTTCCCGCTGGCAGCCTTCGGCATCGTCATGGGCTCTATTTTCCAGGCCTTCAGCCAGAGCATTTACTCTCTGATGGTCTCCCTGGGACGTCAGCTGGTGGTACTGATCCCGGTTGCCTGGCTTTTGTCCCTGACCGGCGATGTGAACAATGTATGGTGGTGCTTCCTGATCGCAGAGATCGTATCCCTGCTTTTGTCCATTTTCTTCTTTAAGCGGGTATACACCAGACAGGTAAAGCCGTTAGCGCAAGACTAAACATGGCGGTGCAAAAAAATCTCCCCTGCAGGACTGCTTCTTGGCAGTTCCCGCAGGGGAGATTTTTTTGTTTATGGGGAGATTTTTTCTGTTTACTGCAGCTGTCTGCTGATCTCCGCTGCCTTTTCATCTGTCAGAATGAATTTCCTGCGGAACAGGATGAAGGCGATAACCAGCACGATCATGGGAAGCACGGTCATCAGAAGCCGCAGGCCTAACAATGTCTGGGCGCTCTGGGCCACCACCTCACCGGTTTCCTCGGTATTGCCTGTCAAACCGATCAGATCAAGTCCCACGCCGGTCAAGAATACTGCTACACCGGAGGCTGCCTTTACCACAAAGGTCTGCATGGAGAAGATGACGCTCTCCTCCCGCCGGCCCGTTTTTAACTGACCGTAATCCACACTGTTGGACAAAAACAGGGTGGTCAATACCGTCAGCATACCGTTGCAGGCAAATACTACCACGCCGGGAATGCTGAGCACTGCCAGATTACCGGAGAAGCCAGTCAGGCACAGCACCATCAGGATCCCATAGCCGCACAGAGCCGCCGCCAGACTGCCAAGGAAGATGCTTGTATTGCTGAGCTTTTTTCGCAGCAGCGGATACAACACCATCATGCCCAGGATCTGGGCGGCACCACCTATAGTGGAAAACAGGGTGTAGCTGCCCTTCCAGCCTGCACCACCGAAATCGTATTTAAAGAAATAGATGATGAAATTGGAAGTCAGATACAAAGCAGAATTGATAAGGACGATGGTCCCTACGATGACCAGTGCCTGGTCATTGCGAAACAGGGCGGAAAACATCTCCCCTACAGAAGCGGTCTTCATCTCCGCCGGTGCCTCCTCCCGCATGGAAGCGCAGCAGATGATCTCTGTCACCACGAAGATCACCGCCACCAGCAGCGCCACCATACGGAATCCTGCCCGCTCACTGTCGCCGCCCAGAATACCAACCAACAGCATGGTAAACATGGCGATCAAAGCAGAGCCCACGCCGGCGCAGGTGCGGCCCACTACGGAAAGATTCTCCCGGTCTGCCGGTGTTCTGGTAACTGCCGGGATCATGGACCAGTAGGGAATATCCATCATGGTATAGGTGACGCCCCACAGCACGTAGATGACACCGAAATATACCATCAGGCCGGTGCCTTCTATGGAAGGTGCCGCAAAGAGAGCATACAGTACTAACGCATTAAGAACTGTGCCGGACAGGATCCAGGGGCGGAATCGTCCCCATTTCGATCTGGTCTTGGCTACCAATACCCCCATGAAGGGATCGTTAAATGCATCAAAGATCCTGGCACCCATCAATACCAGTCCCACAAAGGTGGCGGACAGTCCCAGAATATCCTGATAAAAATACATGACATAAGAAGAGGAAAGGGCATAAACCATGTCCTTTCCCACCGCTCCGATGCCAAATGCTGCTTTTTGCCTGCCTGTCAGTTTCTTTTCCTTCATTGTAACCCCCTGTACTGCCGCTTGGCTGCGGCCATATGCTATACTCCCTGCCGAAGATATTTCCCCCAATCTCTCTCCGGCTCTCTGGGCGGCACCTCATGATCCCCAATAGCCTTTTCATAATAGAGCATATTATGCCAGGCGCCGTTCTTGTAACCCGTGTTGGTATTCATACCGGCCAGTGTAAAGCCCATGGCTTCATGGAGATGGTCACTGGCAGGATTGCCCTGGGTCACCACGCTGTATGCGTTCTGAATTCCCTGTGCTTTCAGAATATCCAGTAAGGTTTCCATCAGCTTTTTGCCAAGGCCGTGACCCGCATGAGCGCCTGCTATGTATATGGACAGTTCCACATCCCACCGGTAGGCAGCCCTTTGGGCAAAAGGACCCGCATAGGCATATGCCACCGGCTCGCTGCCACCTTCCGGCACCGCTGCCAGATAGGGATATTTCTCCATGGTGGTGCGGATCCGTTCCCTGAACTCTTCCACTGTGGGAAGTGTCTCTTCGAAAGTGATATTGGTATGGATGTACTCTCCGTATACAGCCAGAAAAGCCTGTGCATCCTCTTCTCTTGCTGCTCTTATCTGATACTGCATAGCTTACTCCACGCTGACGGAAATGCCCAACTCATCGGCGGAGGTAGCTTCTACCGCATCACCATGATACTTGATCGTGACCACATACTCTGTTCCGTCCTCTGCCGTTAAGGTAAAGTCATAGTCCCCTTCCTTATCCAGAGTAACGAATACTTCCTGGTCATTGATACCGCCGTTTAAAGTGCCCTCCGGGATACCTGTCAGCTCATAGGTGCCGATCCCATTCACGGTGAAGCGGACTGTCTTCTTTTTGCCGCAGCCAAAGAGCAGGATGCTCATGGTCACCAGTACCAGGATCAGTGCTAAGGTTCTTTTTGTTGTTTTTTTCATTACTTCTTCCTTTCTGCCGCAGCTCGTCTGCGGCGATCATTCAAAATTGTCACCCTCCTCTCCGGCTGTTTCATCGCCGGTCCGGGTCTCTCCTGTGCTGCCGTCTGCCGTATCCGCGCTGTCTCCTGTCTCTGCATCGGCTCTCCCGCTGCCGTCTCCCGGTATAAAGCGCTTATAGATGGCCGCATGATCATAGATACAGCGCCAGCCACTGGTGGCCGCCGCGGTCACGCAGATATAGCCATTGCCCTCCGGATCTGTGGCGTAGCTGGCTGCACAGTTGCCGGACTGGGCCACGTAGCCGGTCTTGGCTCCCAACACGAAGCCGCTGCCGGAATCCTTATCTTCGATACGGCGAAGAAACCAGTTGGAGATCAGGATCCCCTCCGGATGCTCTGTGGTAGAGGAGGTGGTATATGTATGGGCTGACATTACCTCCCTTAAAAAGTCATCCTTCATGACCTCGTTCAGGATCACGGCCATATCATACGGGGTACAATACAAGTCCTCTTCATACACACCCACACAGTTGGTAAAATGGGCCGAATCCGCAATCCCCAGATCCTGCAGCTTGGCGTTCATCCATTCCACAAAGGCCTCCTGGGATCCCGCCGTATAATCCGCCAGTCCCATAGCCGCATCCGCACCGGAGCAAAGGATCGTCCCGTAAAATAAGTCCCGGATCGTAGGTTTCTCTCCCACAGAAAATCCTACAATACTGCACTCATTCTTAAAGCTGTAATCCGTCTCGGTATAGGTGATCTCGAAGGTGTCATCCAGATTTTCCACATGTTCCTTTGCCACCAGCACCGTCAGGATCTTCGTCATGGAGGCCGGTACGATGCGGGCATTGGGATTTCCTTTTTCTGCGATGATGCTGCCGTCCTTTACAGAGAAAAGTACTGCCGTAGTGCTGTCCAACTCCTCATTCATCTGCACTGTGGCCTCATTCTCCGTGGACTGCAATGCCACCGGCCCTTCTTCTACTGTTTCTTCCTCTGTGCTGTCCGCAGCCGCTGCTTCCTGGGCCGCGGCCTCTTCTGCCGCCTGCATCTGGGCCCGGTCCTGGGCTGCTTCCTGCAGGTTTTTCTGATGATCCCTGTAAATAAAAGTACCTGCCACGCTGCAGATGATCACTGCTGCCGTGCCCCAGATCATGATCCTTTGCACCAGTCTTTTGCGTTTCTTTCGCTTTCTTCTCTCCATCCTGATGGCCTTTCGCCTGGCCATCTCTTCCTCTATCTCATCCTCGTCGTAGTCGTCATATTCATATTGGGGGCGCTCCTCCCGGCTGCGCTCCCTTTCATACTCCCAGTCCTGGTCGTCGTATTGCTCGTCATATCTCATGCAGTTGTCCTATATCCCTTATGAAAACAGCATACCATTCCTGTGCAGGAGACTGCTGTCTTATTCTGTTTCATTGCATACTATTTATTATCTTTCTTCCCGCCTGTTTATGCAAGAAAAGATTACAGAATGTATACGTTTCGTTACTTTCCGGACACCCGCCAAGTGACAGGTTGGCGGGGGCCGGACAATACTATCTCCAAATGCTGGCCAAATGAAAGGATGGCAGAATACATCCGGACAATACTATTTCCATGCATCACAGCATATAACAACACCTTCCCGCCGCCAAACATCTGCGCAACGGGAAGGTGCTCGTACTTTCTCTATTCTTCTATTCTGTTCTGTTACTGCAGGACCGTTTATTTCTTTCTGCTCAGGTTTTTCTGCAGGTTCCGCATCGGATGCGGGCACCCGTGTGAGGATCCTCGTTTCCTCCTAAGACCATTGCAGAATTGGCCGTTCCTGCTTTGCCGCGCCTGCTTTTTACAGTCTCTTTAACAGTTCCTCTCTCTGTGCCTCATAGCCGGGCTTGCCGAGAAGGGCGAACATGTTCTTCTTGTAGCTTTCTACGCCGGGCTGGTTGAAAGGATTGATGGCCAATGTATAGCCGCTGACACCGCAGGCAAACTCAAAGAAGTAGAAGAGCTGGCCCAAGAAGAACTCATTCTGCTCGGGAATGCGGATCATCAGGTTCGGAACCTGTCCGTCGGTATGTGCCAGGATGGTGCCGTTCATAGCGCTCTTATTGACAAAGTCCATGGTCTGGCCTGCCAGATAGTTAAGGCCGTCCAGATCCTCTGCTGCCTCGTCGATGGTAATGGTCTTTCTGCTCTTCTCCACGTTCAGAACTGTCTCGAACATGATGCGGGCACCGTCCTGAATGAACTGGCCCATGGAGTGCAGATCGGTGGTCAGATCCACGCTGGCCGGGAACAGACCTCTCTGGTCCTTGCCCTCGGACTCGCCGTAGAGCTGCTTCCACCACTCAGATACATAGTGTACGCTGGGCTCATAGTTAGCCAGGATCTCTACGCTCTTGCCCTTGCGGAGCATGATATTACGAATAGCAGCGTACAGCAGCGCATCATTCTCTTCATAAGGCGTGTCCAATGCCAGTTCTCTGGCTGCGGCAGCACCCTGCATCAGCTGGTCGATATCTGCACCGGAAACAGCGATAGGCAGAAGACCTACTGCGGTCAGTACGGAATAACGTCCGCCGACATCATCCGGCACTACGAAGGTCTCGTAGCCTTCCTGGGTAGCCAGATTCTTTAATGCTCCCTTTACCTTGTCGGTGGTAGCGTAGATTCTCTTTGCTGCGCCCTCTTTGCCGTACTTCTTCTCAGCCATTTCCTTGAAAATACGGAAAGCAATGGCCGGCTCTGTGGTGGTACCGGACTTGGAGATGACGTTTACAGAGAAATCTCTGTCTCCTACAGTCTCGATCAGATCTGCCAGATAGGTAGCGCTGATGGAATTACCGCAATAGTAGATCTCAGGGGTCTTGCGGATGCTCTTGTCTACATTATTGTAAAAGCTGTGACGAAGGAACTCGATGGCTGCACGGGCGCCTAAGTAGGAGCCGCCGATGCCGATCACGATCAGCACGTCGGAATCTTCCTGGATCTTGGCTGCCGCCTTCTTAATGCGGTCAAACTCTTCTTTATCATAATCCACCGGCAGATCGATCCAGCCTAAGAAGTCATTGCCTGCACCGGACTTGGTGATCAGGGTATCCTTGGCCAACTGGATGGTGGTCTTCATCTGCGCGATTTCTTCTTCACTTACAAAAACATTTGCTTTGGAATAATCGAAACTAATTTTCTCCATTGCTGTTCTCCTTTTTAACTGTTGTGACAGATCCTTGACATCTGCTGACAGTCGCTCTGTGCTACAGTCTTTTTGTGCTACAGTCTCTTTTTGTAACCGCTCTCAGTTTATCAGTGTGGAAAAAAATATGCAAGTGAACTATTTCACATAAAAACCCCGGCAGTGAATATACATTCACCGCCGGGGTATCTTTTACTTATAGGATTACATTAAGCCTGGTTCTGGGAACCGAGAACTGTCAGGATCTTGTGGCTGACAATATCCTTTACGTTCTGACGGCCGTCGCCCATGTACTGTCTGGGATCGAAGTGATCCGGATGCTCAGCAAAGTGCTGACGGATACCAGCGGTCATGCCGAGGCGAAGGTCGGAGTCGATGTTGATCTTGCAGACAGCGCCCTTAGCAGCCTCGCGGAGCATCTCCTCCGGAATGCCGATTGCGTCATCCAGCTTACCGCCGTTCTCGTTGATGATCTTAACATATTCCTGCGGAACGGAAGAAGAACCGTGCAGAACGATAGGGAAGCCGGGCAGTCTGTTTGCTACTTCTGCCAGGATGTCCAGACGAAGGCGAGGAGTTGTGCCGGGCTTGAACTTGTAAGCGCCGTGGCTGGTGCCGATAGCGATAGCCAGGGAATCAACGCCGGTCTTCTTTACGAACTCTTCTACCTGATCGGGATCGGTGTACATAGCCTTGTCAGCGTCTACCTTTACATCATCCTCAACGCCGCCTAAGGTACCAAGCTCAGCCTCTACTACAACGCCGTGCTCGTGTGCGTAATCAGCAACTCTCTTGGAAACTTCCATGTTATCCTCGAAGGAACGGGAAGAGCCGTCGATCATAACGGAAGTAAAGCCGGAATCGATGCAGGCCTTGCAGATCTCGAAATCTGCGCCGTGATCTAAGTGCAGAGCGATCGGAATATCAGAGGTCTCAACAGCAGCCTCTACCAGGTGCTTTAAGTAAGCCTGGTTTGCATACTTTCTCGCACCGGAGGAAGCCTGCAGGATAACGGGGGAATGCAGCTCAGTAGCAGCCTCAACGATTCCCTGTACGATTTCCATGTTGTTCACATTGAATGCACCGACTGCATATCCGCCGGTGTATGCCTTTTTAAACATTTCAGTCGTTGTAACTAAGGGCATAATTTATACCACCTTTCTGAAAATTATTAATTTGGTCTTACCGCGTCCCCATTATAACGCACTCTTTGGGAAAAAGAAATACACAAAATGCCGGCGTGGCATGCTACAATTGACAGGTAGTCACTGTTCAGACGCCCGGCGTCTGAACAGTAACTACAGGTAGCAGACGCAACATCTAAATTATCGATCATCCACATCTCATCCCCAGAAAGCGTACGCACATTGAAAAAAAGCAGAAATCCTTCCATTGACCTTCTCCGTATCCTGACCATCTATATGGTCATTCTGGTACATCTTTTGCACCACGGCTATGTATTGGAGCCGGCGGTGGTGGGCACGCCGGCCTATTACAGTGCCTGGCTTTTGAATTGCCTGGTCTATCCTGCGGTCAATATTTTCGGCATGATCACAGGCTATGTGACCATCCGACACGATGTGCATTTTTCCAGGCTTCTTAACCTGTGGTTTCAGGTATTTTTCTACTCGGTGGTGATCTCCGTACTCTTTTTCATCTTCACCCCGGAGAATTTCACCAGGACCCGGGTCTTAAATGCCCTCTTCCCGGTCACCCGGAGTCAGTGGTGGTATTTCACTTCCTATGTAGGCATGTTCTTTTTCCTGCCCTTCTTAAATCCATTGCTGAAGGAAGTCAACCGCATCCGCTTCCGGAATATCCTGACAGGCCTGTTCCTGCTGTTCTCCCTGCTGCCTACGGTCTTCCTGCGGGATTCTTTTGTGACCTACCAGGGATTTAGTCCCATCTGGCTGCTGATCCTGTATGTCTTTGGCTGTTACTTCGGCAGGTTCCGGACAGGGCATAAACGGCCGCTTCCCTATTTATTCCTCTATCTGGGCTGCACTGCTGTTTCCTTCCTTCTGCAGATACGGATCAGGGTGCTGGAAGATAACGCCGAGGCCGCTGCCGACACTGCTCTCCACGACCATCTGGATACAGTACGTCAGCACCTGATGTACTATCCTTCTTCTCTGATGCTCTTAGCCGCCATCGGTCTTTTGCTCTTTGTGGTGAATCTGCGGATTCGAAGCCATGCAGCCTCTAAGATCATCTGCTTCCTGGCCGCTCCTTCCTTTGGTGTCTATCTGCTCCACGACCATCCTTTAGTGCGAAAGCAGTTCATCTTTCAGCGCATGAACAGTCTGACCCAGGCCACTTCCATGTTCTCTGTATGGGGAAAGCTCCTGCTGACCGGGCTGCTGATCTATCTGCTCTGCAGCATCATTGAGTTGCTGCGCATCCGGCTGTTTAAATTGCTACATGTCTCCGATCTGGCAAAGCGCCTTAGTCAGAGGTTTTTCCCGGAAGATGAGGATTATTATTTTTCATAAAAAAGGAATGCACAGTTTTCATGCTGTGCATTCCTTTTTTACTTTGCAGCCAATTTGCTCCATTGGCACATGGTGCGATCCTTGCCTGTACTTACTGCTTGCACTTACTGCTTGCACTTACTGCTTGCGCTTACTGCTTGTACTTATTGCTTGCGCTTACTGCTTTCCTGCTTCTTTCGCTGCCGCCTCATGATGATCATCATGGCCGTTCGGCAATGTGATCGCCAGTACCAGGGCACCGGTGGCAGGTACGGTCAGTTTCATTTTACCGGACTGGACCGGCACGGCCTGACTCTGCTCCGGATAACGCTCAAAGCCGTCTGCATCTGTCCGGAATACCAGCGACATCTGACAGTTCTTCGGCACATGGGCATATTTGACCGGCATTTCAATCTCTATGTCCGTTTCTGCATTATTAATGGCCACCACCACGGTCTCGTCCCGATTGAATCTGGCGTAAGCCAGCACATTGTGAGCAGAGTAAAGGGGGCGTAAAGAGCCGTTTCTGATACATTCATATGCCTTATGTATCTTGATGATCTCCTTATGGAAACGGATCAGATCCTGATCCTCATGTCCCCAGGGATAGGTGCGGCGGTTATCCGGATCAGTGAAGCCGCATACGCCGGCCTCATCCCCGTAGTAGATGGTAGGTGCGCCCATCCAGGTCATCTGCAGTACCACCGCCTCCCGGAAAACAGCCTTATTGACATTCCGGTCTGCCTCTGCCGCGCCTACCGTATTGCTTCTTCCCACGCAGTGGTTGGTGCGGGTCAGGAAACGGGAGTGATCGTGATTGGACAGTTCGTTCATGCTGCAGTAGATCGGCGCCGGAGAAAGCCCCGGTATGCCCCTGTAAAGCATCCTGCTCCAGAAGGCATCCGCATTGCCGATCATATCCGGCCGGAAGTCGTCGCTGTGCTTCTCCATGCCGGTAAAAAACCAGGTCACCGGCTCCATGAAGGCATCATAATTCATGATGGTATCCCACTCATCTCCCTGCAGCCAGGGCTGGGAATCTCCGTAATTTTCCGCCAGGATAATGGCATTGGGATTTGCCCGCTTTACAGACTTACGGAACGCCTTCCAGAACTGATGATTAAATTCCGGCGAGTGTCCTAGGTCTGCCGCCACATCCAAACGCCAGCCGTCTGCATTATACGGTGCTGACACCCACTTGGCGCCTACCTTCAGGATATAGTCATACAGTTCCTGGGAATTCTCATAATCCAGCTTGGGCAGGGTATCGTGTCCCCACCAGCCTTCGTAACCGTTTCCCTGGAAGCGGAAATAATTGCGATAGGGAGAGTCAGCCCCCTGAAAAGCCCCTTTCTTATAACCTTTTTCCTGATCGTAAATGCCTTCCCGGTCCATCCACTTATTAAAGGAACCGCAGTGATTGAAAACGCCGTCCAGAATGACCTTGATACCGAGGCTGTGGGCTTTTTCCACCAGTCGGATAAAAAGTTCGTTACTGGCCTCCAGATTTACCGGATCTGTCACTCTGTTGATATAGCGGGTGGCATCCTTATTCTGGGTGCTGCCCTCTAAAAGTCTTCCCTCATCATGCAGGATCTTACCGATATGGGGGTCAATGTGATCATAGTCCTGGCAGTCATACTTGTGGTTGGAAGGGGAGACAAAGAGGGGATTGAAATAGATCACCTCTACTCCCAGTTCCTGCAGATAGGGAAGCTTGTCTATCACGCCCTGCAGATCGCCGCCGTAAAACTCATGAATGTCATTGGGCTGGGGATACTGCCCCCAATCCTTGATCTGTATGGAATGGTCGCCGATGTAATAATATTCATCTGTCAGCACATCATTGGAAGGATCTCCGTTGCAGAAACGATCCACATAGATCTGATAGGTAACGGCGCCTTCCATCCATTCCGGTGTCTGAAACCCCGGTATCAACCGCCATCTGGAGCTGGTATCTGCCACTGTCCGTATACCGTTTTTGGTAAAGATGATCTTATCGCCATCGCAGGTATAGATCTCAAAATAATACTCCATAGGCGCTGCATCCAGCTGGATATAAGCGGCATGATAGAGAAAGCTCTCGTCCGCATCAATTACCTGCATCCGCTCCCACTGCATATTGCTGCCGTCCTTGTGGCAGTGTACCAACACACAGCGCAGTACGCCGTACTTTCCTGTGCGCAATCTGATCTGAACCGTTGAATATGGCGCCGGCTGTCTGGGAAAGATAAAATCTCTCGATGCGTCGCTCAGCAGCGCCTTCTCGTCAAAATCCCCTTCCTCCGGAGCTACCGGATTCTGCATAAAATATTCACTCATAGTGCAATCTCCCAATCCCTAAGATATAAGATATTTCTTAGCATAGGGACATTCTACCACTTTTTGACCATTATCTGAACCTCACATTTGTACGGAATTACGTTTCCTTTTGTTTGATAAATATTACTTTTCTTTTTTAATGTCCACGGTTTGTGCAGACTTACTAATTTTTATGCAAAGATTTCGTTAGGATGGATGTTTACAAAGAATTGGTTGTTCCTGTTCAGACGCCGAGCGGGCGGCAGGATGGCGAAGCATATCCGGGCGCTGAGACAGAATGCTCCGGGTGTCCGGGCGATGAGACGTAACGATCTGCGTGTGTCCGGGCGCTAAGTCATAATGATCTGCGTGTACCGGTGCTGCCTGCTTTTCCCGGAAAAAGGCAAGAAAAAAAGACAGTGCTTGGGGGGCCTGTCTTTTTTCAGAGAAGGTATTCTCTTATGGGGTATAGCAAAAAACTTATAATGTATTGGGGGGTTACGAGTAGTATATTATCATTCACCCCCTTTTCGGTAAATGCCAAGAATTCACAAAGTTAACAAAAGGTCTGCATAATTTTTGTCAGTTTTATACAATCCAGGTGTATCTGCATCATATCATCCGGGAGATCAGGGCCGTTCGAAGGTTTCCGGGCCCGGAGACATCCGGCAGACCTCTATACAATAAAGCGGCTGCCCGTGTATCGGACAGCCGCTCTTATGTCTATCGCCCACCGAAAATGCGCTTATGCAAACAGCGCATCAAACTCCTGGCCGGTGATCTTTTCTTTTTCTATCAGCAGGGCTGCGGACTGGTGCAGCACATCCTGATGATCCATGATGATCTGCTTTGCCTTGGCATAGCACTCATCGATGATCTGCTTCACTTCCTTATCGATCTCGCCGGACATCAGCTCGGAGTGTCGGCTGCTATGACCCAGATCGTAACCTAAGAAGACGTCCTCTCCTTCCTGTTCGTAGTTAATGACACCGATGGAGGAAGACATACCATAGCGGGTCACCATCTGTCTGGCCACGGAGGTAGCCTTCTTGATGTCGGAGGAAGCACCGGTGGTAATATCGTCCAGTACCAGTTCCTCGGCGATACGGCCGCCCAGATCTACCATGATCTCCTGCAGCATCCTGCCTCTGGTCATAAACATCTCATCCTTCTCCGGAAGCGGCATGGTATAACCTGCCGCGCCCATACCGGTAGGGATAATAGATACGGTATATACCGGTCCCACATCCGGCAGCTCATGGAAGAGGATGGCATGACCGGACTCATGATATGCGGTGATACGCTTTTCCTTATCGGAAATGATATGGCTATGCTTCTCTGTGCCGATGCCCACCTTGATAAAGGCCTGCTGAATATCGCTCTGGCGGATATACTGTCTGTTGTCCGCTGCCGCATGGATGGCCGCTTCGTTCAACAGATTTTCCAGATCGGCGCCGGTAAAACCTGCCGTGGTCTGGGCGATCTGTTTTAAGTCCACGTCATCCCCCATAGGCTTATTGCGGGCATGGATCTTCAGGATCTCTTCACGGCCGCCTACGTCCGGTCTGCCTACACTGATCTTCCGGTCAAAACGGCCGGGACGCAGAATAGCCGGATCTAAGATATCTACCCGGTTAGTGGCCGCCATGACGATGATGCCTTCGTTAACGCCAAAACCATCCATCTCCACCAGCAACTGGTTCAGAGTCTGCTCTCTCTCATCGTGCCCGCCGCCAAGGCCTGTACCACGGCGTCTCGCCACAGCGTCGATCTCATCGATGAAGACGATGCAGGGGCAGTTCTTCTTAGCATCTTCGAAAAGGTCACGGACACGGGATGCGCCCACACCTACGAACATCTCTACGAAGTCAGAACCGGAAATGCTGAAGAACGGGACACCTGCCTCTCCCGCAACAGCCTTGGCCAGTAGGGTCTTACCGGTACCGGGGGATCCTTCCAACAGCACACCCTTAGGGATTCGGGCGCCTACCTTGGTATATTTGCCGGGATCCTTTAAGAAGTCAATGATCTCGTGGAGTTCTTCTTTTTCTTCCCTAAGGCCTGCCACATCCTCCAGGCGCACCTTGCTGTCTGCCGCCAACTTGGCTCTGCTCTTGCCAAAGTTCATCATCTTGGCATTGGCTCCGCCGCCGCCCATGGCCTGCACGTTCATCATGAAGAAGAAGAACATGCACACCACTACTACCAGCAGCATAGGCAGTACGTTGTTCATAAACCAGTTTTCAGACGGAACGTCCCGCACCGTAGGGTCATAGCCCTGTTCTTCAGCCATCGTCTCAATATCACGAATGTCTGTGGCATAGAGGACTTTTTCCGTTCCGTCCTTTAAGGTGATGGAAGCATAGCCTGTAGGGGTCTCCCGATTGGGAGTGATGACGATCCTGGCTACTTCTCCATCCTGCAGATCCTGCCTGAACTCTCCCCGGGAATAATTCTCCGTACTGGATGATCCGGTATTGCCCAACATCTGCATCAGCATGACAAACACCACCAGGGCGATCATACCGATGATAAAAAAATTACCGCCGTTTTTCTGTTGTGTATCCAAATGAAAAATCTCCATTCCCCAGGCGCTGATCCTTTTTTTCAAAGATTTCTGCGTCGCCTGGCCGCAAAATCCTATTTAAACTCCACTACACCGATGTAGGGAAGATTGCGGTAGCGCTGGTCATAGTCCATGCCATAGCCCACCACAAACTTATCCGGGATGTTAAAGCCGGTGTAATCCACGTGGATCTGTGCCACCCGGCGCTCCGGCTTATCCAGCAGGGTACAGAAGCGGATGCTCTCTGCTCCTCTTTCCTTCAGCACGCCCTCCAGATAATGCAGGGTTCTGCCGGAATCGATGATATCCTCCACGATAATGACATTCTTGCCTTCCATGGACTCATCCGCATCTCTGACGATCTTTACAACGCCGCTGGACTCGGTGCCGCTGCCATAACTGGAAACAGACATAAAATCGATGGAAACCGGCACGGTGATGCGCTTAGCCAGCTCACACATAAAGAAACAGGCGCCTTTCAGGATACACACCAGATGAACCTGCTTGCCTGCATAATCCTTGGAAATCTGCTCTCCTAATTCACAGATCTTTGCATTTACATCTTCTTCACTGATCAGCTCATGGACGATCTCAGTCATCTTCTCTTCCTCCATACTCTCTTGCTTCACTTTTTAATGTGATCTTCAAAACCTGACCGGTGGTGGCATGCACCCGGTAGGCCTCATTGATCCGCACCCCCGGCAGCCAGAGTACCTCTCTGCCTGCAAAGGGCAGTACCATCCGATCCCGGATCTTTTCCGGAACCTTACTGTCGATCATCAGCCTGGACAGCTTCTTGCTGCTTCCGTCTTCTCTTACGGTGATTCTGTCCTGGGTCTGTCTGGTCCTGAATTCAAGAAACAGGCCTATTTTATCATAATCAAACCATTTCGTATACTTTTTTTGGGGAACGATACCGTCGGGAAAAGGATTGGGCAATACTTCCCAAATATAATCCTCTTTACGGGGAATGGGAAATCCCTGTTCCCCTTCCTCTATTACCTCTGCACTCTCTGTCCTCTCTTCTCCCGCTTTGGCGCCGGAGAAGGAAAGATGGTCATAACTCTTTCTGACAGACACGCCGTAGGGCATGGCCAGTCGGCCGTTACCATCTCCCGCCGCCAGTGCCCTGATGGCTTCGATATGCACCCGCTGCAGATCCCGCATTTTTCCTGCGGTCTCTGCCAGTGCTTTATAGAGAATGCGATCCTGAAGTACTTCCGGGTAAGACAGGAGCTTTTTTATAGAGAGAACAAGCTCTGTGCCTTGTCCTTCTTTATCAGCTATTTCTTCCGTTTCGAAGTTGATCTTTGTATGACTCTGTGTTGTTTCCTGCACCGCTTTAACACAGCCTTCCTTTTCCGGATCCTGTACTTCTCCTTGTCCTGTTTTCGGGTTGGTTTCCTGCAGTGTCTTACGTCGCAGCATACAGCATTCCAATCCCTGACTTGCCTGTTCCTCCATATATGCCTGGATCTGCGCCAGCTCCCGGGCGCAGTCTCCTATATGGCGGATGCTCTGGGTGTTGATCTCTTCCTGCAGCAGGGGCAGTACCTTGTGACGGATGGCATTTCTGGTATAGGTATCCTCTGCGTTTGTAGCATCTTCCCGCCACGTAATGCCCTCTGCCAGCAGATATTCCCGGATCTCCTGCCGCTCCGTTTCCAGAAAAGGCCGCAGGATCTCCCCGCTTACCGGCAGCATCCCCCGAAGCCCCCGCAGACCGCTGCCACGGCATAGGTGAAAGAGCACCGTCTCCGCCTGATCTTCCCGGTGATGGGCCACCACGATCCGGCATCTCTTTCCTGTCTGTGTCTCTATCCGGCGCCGCTCCTTTTCCAGGCTTTCATAGCGCAGGATTCGGGCGGCTTCCTCCGTGCCGCAGCCGTGGGCGGCTGCGTAGGTCTGTACCGGCACCGATTCCACATGGCAGGGAATATCCCACTGCCTGCACAGTGTCTTTACAAATTCCGCATCCTCCAGAGACGCCTCTCCCCGCAGACCGTGTTCCACATGCATGGCATACAGATGGTAACCCATCTCCTGCTCCAGTTCCTTTAAGACCCGCAAAAGTCCCACGGAATCTGCCCCTCCGGACACCGCTGCCAGCAGATTATCCCCGGAGGCTGTCATATGCTCTCTGCGCAGCATTTCCCTTGTCTTTTCAGGCAGTGTCGTTTTCATCCGTATGTTTACTCCCGTATTTATACTCCTGTATTTTATCTTTCCATATCCCACGACGCAAATATATCACAAGCACTGCCGGGGCCGTCTTAAGCCATCGCCGGTTCCGGCGGCTTAATGTGATCCTATCTAAAAAAAAGAGGACAGCTATTTATTCACTGTCCTCATCTCTAAAGATCGTTTCCCCGTCATAGACCAGTCCAAGCTTCTCTTTGGCCACCTCTTCGATATACTTATTGGTCTGGGTATATTTACGATATTCCTCGATCTGCTCCGTTCGTTTTTCTTCCTCGGCGATCTGGGCCTGCAATGCTGCCTTTTGCTGCTGTTTATCCCGCAGCTCTGCCAAAAGGCCGCTGCTGCTGTAAAGCACACCCCCCAGGAGAAGTACCACGAGGGTCAAGGTCAGGAACATACTCCAATGATTCTGTCTGCTGGTCTTATATGCAATTCTGCGCATGCCTGTTCCTCCCATCTGTCCGACGAATGAGTAATACTATAGTAACACTGTCGGCGGTTCTGTGCAATCGCTCCGTGGTGTATAAGATGCTATGCTAATTTAGGGCCACCCGGCCATGCACCGGAACGCGGCAGATGTCTCGCTCCGTGCACTTTGCGCCGTTTTGCTTATGATCTGCCTCTCGCCTGCGGATGGCACGGCCCGAACTCGCATCCCCGCCTGATGCGGGGATGCTCAGACATTACGGGCCTATCGGGCCCGCTCTGAAAGCGTGCCCGATGCCATCCTGCGGCTTCGAGGCAGATCATGCAAAACTGGCGCGCAGTGCAAAGGATGCGAGTCATTCTGCCGCGCCCCGGTGCATTACGTTTTGCGTTGTGCCATCGATTTAAACATCCCCAAACACCTACAAATTATAGAAAAAATTATAGTTCAGACCTCTGCCGACCGGTCGGCGTCTGCGCTGTAACTTCGACCCTTCTACAGATACCGGAACATCTCCTGGGCCTGCTCCTTGCGGACGGTTTCCTGCACTGCCAGCACTTCAACCTTGGTCTCCCGGTCTCCGAAGGAAATGGAGAGCACATCTCCCACCTTTACCTCTGCGGAGGCCTTGGCCGGGCGGTCGTTGATCATCACTCTGCCATTATCGCAGGCTTCATTGGCCACGGTGCGGCGCTTGATCAGTCTGGATACTTTTAAATATTTATCTAATCGCAATGCTCTTCCTCATTTCTGTGTAAAGAAAAACCCGGAGAAGCGCTTCTCCGGGTCATCTATCCTTTAAGAACAGAACTAAAACTAGTTAACAGCGTCCTTTAATGCCTTACCAGCCTGGAACTTGGGAGCCTTGGAAGCCTTGATGCTCATGGTCTCACCGGTCTGGGGATTTCTGCCTTCACGAGCTGCTCTCTCAGATACCTTGAAGGTACCAAAACCTACTACCTGAACCTGGCCGCCGTCCTTAAGCTCCTTAGCAACGATATCTGTGAAAGCTTCCAGTGCCTTCTGGGCATCCTTCTTGGATAATTCAGCCTGCTCAGCAATAGCAGCCACTAATTCAGTCTTGTTCATTGTAAATCCTCCTGTATAGTTCATTACTTTGTTTTCTGTATATATGCTTCTTGAGCACACATATACTATTTATATAACCCGCTATATCATTTGTCAAGGAAAACCGCCATTTTACGGCATTTTTGCGGCATTTTCCGCTGCTGTTCAGACGCCGGCCACAGGACCCGCCGCCCGTTCGGGGGCGGCGCAGCAACCGTCTTCTGCTACTTTGCAAAATGCTCCAGCAGATATGCCTTCTCATTATGAGAAGGCTCCTCCAGCACGTCCTCCAACATGCGCTGCAGTACCTGTCCCATCTCTCTGCCGGGCTTCATGCCTGCCTCCAGCAGATCCTTTCCCGTCACAGCCAGCTGTTTCAGGCAAAGGCAGTCTCCTCTTGCATAGATCTCCTCATAGAGCTGCTTCCAGATGGCCAACTGTTCTTCCTTTTCAGCCAGTCTGCCCGGTGCCTGGGCTGCTCCGTCTGCACGCTTTACTTCGAAAAGCAGCGGGAAAAGTGACTCTCCCACCTGGGCAATGGCATGGCGCATGGCCGCCGGGGTGTTGTCGATCTTTATGCCATGATACTCCACCAGGGTGGTTACGCTGCGAATGGTATCGTTGTCATATTTCAGGCGCCGCAATATGCGCTCCGCCATCTGTGCACTGATCCGGGGGTGGCCGTGGAAATGGTCGATGCCCTCCTCATCCCGGGTATGGCAGTCCGGCTTTCCTATGTCGTGAAGCAGCATGGTCAGCCGAAGCACCTTATCCTTACGCACCTGAGGCAGTGCATGGAGGATATGCTCTCCCACACTGTAGCAATGGTGGGGATTGTGCTGCTGCGTCTCCATGCAGCGGTCTAATTCCGGCAGAAAGAAAGCCGTCATGCCGCTCTCCCAGGCGATCCGCAGATCCTGGGGCCGGTCTGAGAGCAAAAGCTTGGTCAGCTCTGTCTGGATTCGCTCGGCACTGATCTTCTGCAGATTGGGGGCGATGGCTGTCAGGGCTTCTCTGGTGCGAGGCTCTATGTCATACTGCAGCTGGGCTGCAAAGCGCACGGCCCGCATGATCCGCAATGCGTCCTCACTAAAACGCTCCGCCGGATCTCCTACCGCCCGGATCACACCCTGCCGCAGATCCTCTATGCCGTGGAAAAGGTCGATGACCCCTTCCTCCCGGCTGTAAGCCATAGCATTGATGGTAAAATCCCTGCGGCGCAGATCCTCTGAGAGAAGGGAGGTAAAGGAGACCTGTTTGGGATGTCTGCCATCCTCATACTCACCATCGATGCGGTAGGTGGTCACCTCATATCCCTCACCCTTATCCATTACCGTCACGGTGCCGTGGGCAATGCCGGTATCGATGGTCCTTCGAAACAGCTTTTTCACCTGCTGTGGTCTGGCGGAGGTAGTAATATCCCAGTCCTCCGGCTCGCGCCCCAATAAAGAGTCCCGAACACAACCTCCCACGATATAGGCTTCGAATCCGGCCTCGTGCAGGGTCTGCAGGATCTTTGCCGCTGCCGGTGGCATCTCTATCTTTATGTCTTTTATGTCCTCTGTGTCCGAAAGACGGATTTCTTCCATTTCCTTATTCATTGTATCTGCCAAGTCCGACCTCCGATCTTTCTTCTGCCGCCATGGTCCCTGCTGTTTACTTGCATTCTCGCTGCAGCGAGATTTTGCAGGATCATTACCTTTTTTTCTTTGCAGAGATCTGCAAAGAATCTCTCTCACGCCCGCATTACATGCACAAAGCAGTCAGACAACCAGTGTCCGGCTGCTTTGGGATCCGCATCTTATGCTTGCATCTTTATATCTTTAGCCTTATATCTTTAGTTTTATATCTTTAGTTTTATATCTTTAGCTTTGTACCTTTGGTTTCGTACCTTTAGCTTTGTATCTTTGTTTTTGTATCTTTATTTTTCGTATCTTACTTTCCCTCTACTACAGCCAGGGTCTGCTGGGCGATGGAAAGCTCCTCATTGGTGGGAACCACCATGGTGACTACCTTATCTTCCGGTGCGGAAAGGATCACTTCCTCACCCCGGATCTTGTTGCGCTCCGGATCCATGCTGGTACCCAGGAAGCCGACATACTGGGCAATTCTTGCTCTTACTTCTGCGTTGTTCTCACCTACGCCGGCGGTGAAGACGATGACGTCCACGCCGTTCATGGCTGCTGCGTAGGCACCGATGTATTTGCCTACGGTATACGCATAGGCCTCCAGTGCGGTATCTGCCATCTCATTGGTCGGTGCTGCCTCCGCCAGATCGCGGAAGTCGTTGGAAAAGCCGCCGGATAAGCCCAGCACACCGGATTTCTTATTGCAGATATCGATGACATCCTTGGCACTTACTCCAAGCTTATCTGCCAGATAGGTCACGATAGCGGGGTCGATATCACCGCTTCTGGTGCCCATGATCAGACCCTGCAGAGGGGTAAAGCCCATGGAAGTATCTACGGACTCGCCGTTCTTTACCGCACTGACGGAAGCACCGTTGCCCAGATGGCAGACGATGATTCTTAAGTCCTTCCGGTCCTTGCCCAGGATCTGTGCAGCCCGCTTGCTGACGAAATCATGGCTGGTGCCGTGGAAGCCGTAGCGGCGAATCTTGTAATCTTCATAATAGGAATAAGGAAGAGCATAGAGATATGCCTTCTTGGGCATGGTCTGATGGAATGCGGTATCAAAAATAGCTACCTGGGGCACGCCGGGCGCTTTTTCCTGGCAGGCCTTGATGCCGATAATATTAGCAGGATTGTGCAGGGGCGCCAGCTCGGAGCACTCCTCAATGGCGCTCATGACTGCATCGTCGATAAGCACTGCCTCGTGGAAGGTCTCACCGCCGTGTACCACACGATGTCCTACAGCACCGATCTCCTCCAGAGACTTGATCACGCCTTCCTGTGCATCTGTCAGCTTGTCGATGACAGCGCCGATGGCCTGGCTGTGATCCTCCATGGGGATCTCTGTCTTTTTCTTTTCGCCGTCCTTTGCCTGGTGGGTGATGGCACTGCCTTCCCCGCCGATCCTCTCGCAAAGGCCCTTAGCCAGGACCTCTTCACTCTCACTGTCGATCAGCTGATACTTTAAGGAAGAACTGCCGCAGTTGATTACTAAAATATTCATTCCTTCTCCATTCCGCAGATCCTGTCGATCTGCTTTCCTCTCCAACACCACAAGTGTTACTGTTCAGTCCGCAGCCGAACTACGGATTCCATTGCACACTACAGCTTCGACGATGGCGATCCGTTCATCCACCAGCCGAACTGCAGGTTCCATCGTCCGGCCGACATCTGAACAGGTACCCATAAGTTGCTGTATTTTTAGTAAGCCTTACCCCAGTAAACCATCTTTGTAGCCGGCTTGCCGCAGCAAACGCAGGTATCTGCGATATGCTCCTGCTCAAAAGGAATGCAGCGGCTGGTGACGCTGTACTTTTCCTTGATCTCATCCTCGCAGGCTCTGTCGCCGCACCACATTGCCTTTACAAAGCCGGTCTTTTCCTCAAAGGTCTTGCAGAACTCATCTCTGTCCTTAGCGCTGTAGGTCTTGCTCTCCATCAGCGCCTTTGCCCGGTCATACATATCCTGCTGGATCTGGGGAAGAAGCTTCTCGATGGTAGCTGCCAGCTCGTCCAGCTTCACTTCCATCTTTTCTCCGCTGTCACGGCGCACTACCATGCAGACACCGTTTTCGATATCGCGGGGGCCTACCTCTACACGTACCGGAATACCGCGCATCTCCTGCTCCGCGAATTTAAAGCCGGGGCTCTTGTCGGAGTCATCTACCTTGACGCGGAAATTGGAGAGCACTTCCTTCAGCTCGTAAGCCTTCTCCATAACACCGGCCTTACGCTGCTGAATGGGAATGATGCATACCTGTACGGGAGAGATCCTGGGCGGTACTACCAGTCCTCTGTTGTCGCCGTGTACCATGATCATAGCGCCGATGACACGGGTGGTCATACCCCAGGAGGTCTGCCATACATATTTCAGCTTGTTGTCTTTGTCTGTAAAGGTGATGTCATAGGCCTCTGCAAACTTCTGTCCGAAGAAGTGGCTGGTACCGGACTGCAGGGCACGGCCGTCATGCATCAACGCCTCGATGGTGTAGGTGGATTCTGCGCCGGCGAACTTTTCCTTATCCGTCTTCTGACCCTTGATGGTGGGAATAGCCATATCCTCTGCCAGGAAGTCTGCATATACGTTCAGCATCTGCTGGGTTCTTTCCTCAGCCTCTTCCTTGGTAGCGTGAATGGTATGACCTTCCTGCCACAGGAACTCTCTGGAACGAAGGAAAGGACGGGTCTCCTTCTCCCAGCGAACAACGGAGCACCACTGGTTGTACAGGCGGGGCAGATCACGATAGGACTGCACATCATCCTTATAGAAATCGGAAAATACGGTCTCGGAAGTGGGACGCACGCAAAGTCTCTCCGTCAGAGGCTCCGTGCCGCCGTGGGTTACCCATGCTACCTCCGGTGCAAAGCCGCTCACCAGCTCTCCTTCTTTGGCCAGCAAACTTTCCGGGATCAGCATAGGCATGTAAACATTCTGTACGCCGGTATCCTTGAACCGCTTGTCCAGATGGCTCTGTATCGCCTCCCAAAGTGCATATCCGGCGGGCTTAAATATGGTAAATCCCTTGATATGGGAATATCCGATCAGCTCTGCCTTTGTGCATACGTCTGTGTACCACTGTGTGAAATCCTCATCCATAGAAGTGATCTCAGCCACCAGTTTTTTCTGCTCTGCCATGTTTCTTGTCTCCTTACTGTTACTTTTTGCTTCCTTTATTTCATCCTAATAATCAGTCACCTGATAACTAGCGATCTAAAAACGGACTTCCCTATTCAATGGTAACGCTCCATACATTCCGGTAGGTCTCTCCCGCATTGATATGCAGCAGATCTTCCTGCTTTTCAAAATCCTCGTCGGTCTGATCCCAGCCGGGCAGGGTGGACCAGGGTTCCACGCAGACATAGGGAGCGTCGGTCTTTACGGCATGCCAGAAACCTACATAGGGCATCTGGGGGAAATCCACCGTCACGCTTCTCTTTCCCTTGGGGGAATAGACCTTTACGCTGCGGGGCATATTCTGCAGTACCACCGCATCATTGTCAAACATGGGATGCACCAGCGGGATATAGCATCCGTCCTGCAGCGGATAGGCCTCGTAGCCATCCGGCAGGGTCCGTTCCGACATGTGCACCTTCTGAACAGCGGAAGGATCCAACTTGATGATCCCCTGCTCTCCCTGGGCTTCCCGGGGGAATTCCAACCGGTAGTCCTCGAACTGCAGTCCCTCTTCCATAGGCACGAAAAAGCCCGGATGGCCGCCTACGGCAAAGTACATCTTTTTCTCATCCTGATTTTCTACCAGATAGGTCATCTCCAGGCGATTCTCCTGAAGGCGGAATCTGACGCCGAATGTAAAATGGTAGGGATACTGTCTGTAAGTCTCCTCACTGTCCCTGATCTGGAAGGTGACCTCGTCATCCTTCTCGTCCACCACAGCAAACTCTGTATTTCTGGCAAAGCCGTGACAGCCGATCTCATAGCTTTCCCCGAATAACTTATATTTCTGATCCTTCATGCGGCCCACAAAGGGAAAAAGGTTATAGGCTCTTCCTTTCCAGTATGCCGGATCTCCCTGCCAGAGATACTCATGTCCCTGTGCATCCTTAATGGACTTTAACTGTGCGCCGAGGGTCTCTATCGAAACAGTCAGCTTGTCATTGGAAATAGTTCTGATTCCCATAGTGTTCCTTTCTGCCGGCGCCCGGGGCGGCTCATAGGGCTCTGCTTTTCTCTGTTTGCTGCAGACTCCATTCCATTTTACACACTTTGTCCCAAACGTACAACCCAAAAGCCATGTTGTCCTTGCCTTTTTCCCCGGGTGCGTGCATACTGATACTTGTGCGCTTCCATTACACTTTCGGTTTACTTTTTACTATGAAAAACAGTTGCCGTGCAGCCGCCTGCTTGGCGAAGGGATGCGATCTGCCTGATCTCATCGCACCATCCGGCCGGGATCTGTACCGTGACCGGGAATGACGCACAAGCTCCTTTTTAGTTCCATTTCTTTACTATCATTTCTTATATTGGAGGGAAATACCAATGGAAAAACTTTTCAAACTCAGGGAGAACGGCACCACTGTGCGTACCGAGATCCTTGCAGGTATCTCGACGTTCATGACCATGGCGTATATCATCGCCCTGAACCCGAACCTGCAGACTAACTTTGCCTCTGCTGACTGCGGCGGCCAGACACTGTGGAATGCTATCTTTTTAGCTACCGTGCTTTCCTCTGCCATCGGCACCATCCTCATGGCATTTCTGGCTAATAAGCCTTTCGCCATGGCGCCCGGCATGGGACTGAACAGCTTCTTTGCTGTAGTGGTCACCAATATCGCAGGCCTTGCAGGCGTAGCCTATACCCAGGCTTTCAGCGCCGCATTATGCATCATCCTGATCGAGGGTATCGTCTTCATCATCCTCTCTGTGCTCAGCATCCGTGAAAAGATCGTGGAAGCTATTCCCTTAGGCGTCCGCCTGGGCATCTCCCCGGCTATCGGTATCATGCTGATGAACATCGCACTGGGTTCCAATGCCGGCATTTACACAGAGAACGGCGGTCCTTACTACATGCTGAAGGATTTCTTCGGCAATCTGAATTCCACTGTTACCTATAACACCATGGGCGCTGTAGGCTATACCCAGATGGTTTTATATGTCATCACCACCTTTATAGGCCTCCTTACCATCTTTCTTATGGCAAACAAGGGTCTTAAGAGTGCCGTACTCATCGGTATGCTGGTTTCCACTGTGGTCTACTGGATCGGCGGTTTCCTGTTCCTGCCTGACTTTGCACCCTTTGCAGCTCTGGCGACTTCTTCTTTCCTGCCGCCTTTTGCAGACATGTTCAATACCACTTTCTTTAAGTTTGACTTCCAGACCTTCTTCAGCATTGGCTGGACTACCGCGATCATGCTGATCGTCACTTTCTGCATGATCGATATGTTCGACACCATCGGCACCCTGGTAGGTACTGCAGGCCGTGCCGGCATGCTGGATAAGGACGGCAAGATGCCCCGGATGAAGGAAGCATTGCTCTCCGATGCTATCGGTACTGTATGCGGTTCCGTTACCGGCACTTCCACTATCACCACTTTCGTGGAATCCGCTGCCGGCGTAGAGGCAGGCGGCCGCACCGGTCTTACCAGTCTGGTTACCGGTCTTATGTTCTTAGCCTGCATGTTCTTAGCACCCATCGCTGCTCTGATCCCGGCACCGGCTACCTCTGCCGCTCTGCTGTATGTAGGTATCATCATGATCGAAGGTCTTAAGAACATCGACTGGAACAAGATCGATCAGGCCGCTCCCGCTGCTCTGATGCTCATCTTCATGCCCATCTCCGGTTCCATCGGACACGGCATCGGTATCGCACTGATCGCCTACTCTGCTATCAAGCTTTTCACCGGCAAGGGAAAGGAAGTTTCTGTACTGACCTATGTTCTGTCCGTACTGTTCCTTATTAAGTTCTTCCTGGTTGCGTAGTTTTTGAAGCGCAGCTTTTGATCCATGGTTTTTGAAGCATAGTTTTTAAAATAGTTTTAACTCGCACTTTTTAAGGAAAACAAAAGCGCAGGATCCTCTCCTTTTACGGAGACGGATCCTGCGCTTTCGTTGTCTACCACAAATTCTTCTCGGCATCCTCAGCGGTAGCAAACGGTCCGGGCAGCACGGCAGTGCCTCTGTGTGCCCCTGCGTAGTCTTTATCAAAGAGGATGTCTTCTCCCTCGGGGGTCTCAAATCGCTCTTCCGGCTCAAAAGCCTCTCCCAGGGTATCACTGGAGATCATTCCTGTGCGATAAGCACCGATCACGTCATAGAGATCGGTCTTCAGGCGGATATGCTCTCCTTCTTTTACGATCTCCACGCTGATCTTCCGGGTATCCTCTACCAGGTTATCCTTCTCCTTTTTCCAGGCCTTAGCGCCGTTTAAGTATACATTGCCGCCGGCCCAGATGGGCAGATGGGAGAAATGAGGCTTCATAAGCTTTATCATGTCAAACTCCTTCGCCTCCTTGCCTTCCAGTGCTGCGAAGGGTGCATACCACTCCTCATAATCCGGATATTCGTCAAAGATGGCGGTGCCCACTTCCTGGTTATCTGCCATCATCATGCCCATGTCTTCTTTGGCTTCCTGCTCCTGTACAGGGTGGCTTTGCACGAAGATATTATTGTAGAAGCGATCGTCTCCGTGGAGGATCGTCATAAAGCCGGCCACTTCTGTGCGATGGGGAATGTGGTAAGGGGTAAACCGGGGCTGGTTTACGCCGTCCACCGTAAAGTCCGTACCGGAACCCACGGAAGTCAGGGCGCCTAACATCAGATTGTGCACGCAGGATACGCCTTCCGTGGCCATACGAAGAGATACCTTGGACAGCATCACGTTATTATCGATCAGCGTGGGGCCATGGCCTACCTCGATAAAGATATCCTGACTCATCATGGCACCCTGGGGTGCACTGCCTGTGCCCTCCGGCGCTTCATTTTCATAGAACAGGTTCCGGCTGATTCTGGTGCCCTGTGCCTCCCAGTCACACCAGACACCCATGGTGCAGTCATGGAAGCGGTTTCTGCGGATGATCACATCAATAGCCGCATGGAGCTTTATGCCGGCGATCTCTGCTCCTGCCAGTTCCTGCATATTATTGATATCGTGAATATCATTGTCCTCGATGATGGAAAATACACATCCCTGTCTGCCCACGATACCGTCCTGCTCACAGTGATGGATATGGCAGCGCCGCACGATATGGTGACCGATATTTTCTTTCAGCCATCCATGGTACTGTCCCCGGCAGACCGCATCCCGCTCCATCTGGGTGGGACTCTTCACATGACGATAGGTGAAATAATGGTTATTGTCAGGATCCTCGTATTTTCCAAGAGAAATACCGGCGCAGCGGCTGCCGTAGATCTCGCAATCCTCGATGATCCAGTTTCTGCTCCAGTGGGGACCGATCATACCGTCCTGATAAGCAGCCGGCGGTGCCCAGGTGGTAGCTGCCTTGTCGATGGTGAAACCGCTGACAGTGATATAGCTGATGCCGTTTTCCTTTGGCATAAAGCACTCTCTGCGCACGGTGATCTCCACATTTTCCTCATTGGGATCTTTGCCCTGGAAGTTAGCGTAGATCACCGTCTCATCCTTGTCTGTATCCTGTGTGGTATACCACTTATACACAGAGTATTCCTGCTCCCAGGAAGCCTCATAGACCTTGGCCTGTATGCATTCCTCCAGTGTATTGACCTCATAGAGCATACGATCATTTAAAAATACAGCACCGGTATGTTTATCCACCGGTCCGAAATACCAGTCTCCCTGCACAAATGTGGTATAGGGATTATAGCCGGCAAAAATCCCGTTTTTCACTCGGCAGACCCACACATTTCCTTCATAGGGCTGCCAGCTTTTTATTTCTTCCGCGCCGGTGATCTCTGCTGCCAAAGGCTCCGTGCTCTTATAGGTAATGGGTGCTCCCTCTGTCCCGGCATGAATGGGTGTTACCTTCTCCCGATAGATACCGGGTGCTACCAATACTGTATCTCCCGCCACGGCGACATCGGCCGCTTCCTGTATGCTCTTAAAGGGCATTTCTTTGCTTCCGTTTCCGCTTCTTGCGCAATTGGCATTTACATAGATTTCCATAGTGTTCCTCATTTCCGAGCAGCTTTGCTGCTCTTAAACAAAGGGCTCCTTCGCTGATCTGCAAAGGAGCCCCGGTCTATACGTTTTATTCGTGATCCATACCAGGGTGCTCTGCATCCCAATCTGCATTGGCCTTCTCTACGGTCATCTGGGTCAGCAGAATAAAGATGACTACCACGATGCCCAAAGGGAACCACAGGTACATGCCTTTGATGGCTGCATAATAGGAAGCGGGCTGGGTAGCTGCCGTGCCTACGTAGCCGGAAGCTGCCAGGATCCAACCTGCCAGTGCGGAGCCGATGCCGCCGCCTACCTTGATACCCACCGAGGAAGCAGAGAACATAGCGCCCTCTACATGGACACCCGTTTTCTTATAAGCATAATCCGTGGTAGAAGAGATCAGTGCATTTAAATCTCCGGTCAGAGGAGAAGTACCGATGCCGGCGATAAATACGGAAACCAACATCACCGGCACATTCAGTGTCAGTCCTGCGATAACGAAGACGATACGGCAGACGATCGCCAGTGCATAGCCGGCCATATTTACCTTATACATGCCTTTGAACTTCTGTACCAGGAAGGGTGTGAAGATCAGGCCCACGATCATAGGCAACATGCCTGCCATGGTAAAGGTACCCAGCAGGTTGGCATCGCCTAATACATCACGCATGAAATAAACACCCACGCCGGTAAATCCGGTCTGCAGGTAGGTCAGGATGTAGATCAGAAGCAGCAGAAGGAAATACTTGTTTGAGAAAAGGATCTTAAGGGCGGTGACAATGGAAGTAGCTTCCTTCTTAGAGCCATCTACCTTCACCTCATCCTCCATGGGAAGTTCCTTCACAGAGAAAACGGAAATCGTATTGACGACCAGACCGATCAAAGCATAAATAATAGCTACCATGCGCCAGCCGGCTGCACCGCCGCCAAATTGCTCTACCAGGTTCAGGGTAATGGAAGCCACTACCAGATTCGTTCCTAAGGAGAACATGAAGCGGATAGAACCGATCTGTACACGCTCGTTGGTGTTTCTCGTGATCAGAGAGGTCAAAGCCGCATAGGCGATATTATTGGCCGTGAAGAAAATAGCATTGAGCATGGTATACGCAATGAAGAAGAACGCATACTGGGCTGCTGCACCCCATCCGGTGGGAATAGAGAAACACAATACCAGGAAAACAGCATTGCCGATGTAAGACCAAAGCATCCAGGGTCTCGCCTTACCCATCTTGGAATGGGTGCGATCCATCAGGTTGCCGAAAATAATGTCCGTAAATCCATCAAAGAACTTGGATGCCATGATCAGCGTACCCACGATGCCGGCATTAAGTCCCACCGTATCGGTCATGAAGATCATCACAAAGGAGGTGAGCAGTCCGTAGATCATATTGGCTGCCAGATCGCCGGAGCCATAGCCCACCTTGTTGTACCACTTCAGATACGTTTTTTCTTTTGCTGCCGAAACAGCCTTTCCACCTGCCATGCTATACCCTCTCTTTCTTTTTGCTGCGCAGTTCGTCTGCGCTGCCGTCGGCCCCCGTGAGCCCCCCAAAAAAGCAGTGCACCGTGCCCCTCGACGCAATCCCCATTTGCGACCAGGTCCCAGTGCAGTGCGTGATATTGTACACTATGCTATTCTTTGTTTATGCGTGCACGTTATCACTTGTTATAAATACTATATATCCCCCATTTACTTCCGTCAACATGCACGCAAGCACGCATTAAAAACTTTTTTCATTGTGCAATTTACATAATATTTAACTGTTTTTTTATTAAAATATAGTTACTGCATAAAGATGGATGTTACATAAGATAGTTGTTACAATGTTTTGGCACAAAAAGAGGACGCTGCCATTTTCTGTCAGCGTCCTCTGATGATCTGATAAGGGTTATTTATCTCTTTCCTTTAGAAATTTTCTTCAGAAATATTCTTTAGAAATCCCCGGGGGTTCTCTCCTTCTTTTCTCCTAATCCCAGTCTGTTCATGGCAGAGAACATAGCCCGGACAGAAGCTCTGGTGATATTGGAGCTGACACCTACACCGTAGGTAACGCGGCCGGTCTGGGAATCCAGCATATGGATATAGGCAGCTGCCTGAGAATCGGAACCGGATTTCAGCGCGTGCTCCTCGTAGTCCAGGATCTTGACATCCACACCCATGGACTCTCTGATACCACGCCGTGCAGCATCCAGAGGTCCGTTGCCTACTGCCTCAAACTGCTTCTTCTCGCCGTGATCCTCGTAAACGACCGTTACCTTGGTATCGAAGTCGCTGCTTGCATTCTCGCTTAAATCTGTCACAGCCAGTCTGCGGAAGTGCAAAGGCTCTTTCCGGTCTAAGTATTCCTGACGGAAGGATTCCATGATCTGCTCCGGAGATACTTCGCCCTGCTTTTCGGAAATGGTCTGGATCACATCGGCGAACTCCCTGTGCATTCCCTTAGGAAGCTTGAAGCCAAAGTAGGTATCCATAACGAACGCCACACCGCCCTTACCGGACTGGGAATTGATACGGACGATCGGCTCATAGGTCCGGCCGATATCTGCAGGATCGATAGGCAGATAGGGCACTGCCCATTTCTCTGCATTTCTCTCCTTCATGGCTGCTACGCCCTTATTGATGGCATCCTGGTGAGAACCGGAGAAAGCGGTAAATACCAGCTTGCCGGCATAAGGATGACGGGGATCGATGTGCATCTTGCAGCAGCGCTCATAGACATCGATGATCTCATTGATATTCTCGATCTCCAACTCCGGATCAATGCCCTGGGAGAACATGTTATAAGCCACTGTCAGCACATCCACATTACCGGTGCGCTCACCGTTGCCGAACAGGGTACCTTCCACCCGGTCTGCGCCGGCTAAAAGTGCCAGCTCCGTAGCCGCCACACCGGTACCTCTGTCGTTGTGAGGATGTACACTGAGGATGATGGCCTCTCTGTTGGTAAAGTGGGTGTTCATCCACTCGATCTGGTCCGCATATACATTGGGGGTATTCATCTCCACAGTGGAAGGCAGATTGAAGATCATGGGATTTTCCTTGGTAGGCTGCCATACTTCCTGTACCGCATTGCAGATCTCCAGGGCGTAGTCCAACTCGGTGCCGGTAAAGCTCTCGGGCGAATACTCCAGCACGATCTTGCCCGGGAATTTCTCTGCCCGCTCCTTTACCCACTTGGTGCCCTGAATAGCGATCTGGGTGATCTCGTCCCGTTCTGCATGGAACACCACGTCTCTCTGCAGGGTGGAAGTAGAGTTATAGATATGGACCACAGCCTGTTTGCAGCCCTGGATCGCCTCAAAGGTTCTGTCGATCTGTTCCTCTCTGCACTGAGACAGCACCTGTACCCGTACATCGTCCGGTATCATCTTGCGGTCCACCAGCTGACGCAGGAAATCAAACTCGATCTGGCTGGCTGCCGGGAAACCGATCTCGATCTCCTTAAAGCCCAGCTTTACCAACAGTTGGAACATCTCGATCTTTTCGTTGACCACCATGGGATCGATCAGAGCCTGGTTGCCGTCCCGCAGATCCACGCTGCACCAGATGGGTGCCTTCTCGATCTGCTTGTTGGGCCACTGACGCTGGGGATAATCCACCACCGGATTTCTTTGGTATCTCTTGTAATTTATCATCTTCTCCTCCATTCCGAAGCCTTCGCCCCGTTCCCTTTACGGTCACTCATGATCGCACAAAAAACCGGCCCACAGTGCGGACCGGTTTTTCTTCCTTTGCAGGTTTGCTATAGCTTACTCCCCCAGACCGCTCTCTACGGCCTGTACCAGAGTCTGCAATGCTTCCTGCTCATCTTCTCCATCACAAAAAATTTCTATTTCGTCACCGGATTTCACGCATGCGCCAAGCACACTTAATACACTCTTCGCATTCGCGGTGGTATCCTTGAATGTAAAAGTGATTTGTGATTTAAACTGCATAGCATCCTTACATAGGATACCAGCCGGTCTTAGGTGTAGTCCGGTAGGATTCTTGATGGTTACCTTTTGGCTTACCATTCTGCTGTACTCCCTTCCAAGCACGGAAATCTCATTATAAGTTCCCCCTCGCTGCCCATCTCACCTGCTTATCTTATGAAATCGGCAACTCCATATACTATACTCCATTTTGCGAGATCAAGCAACTGGTTGTTACTGCTCTTTGCCTCCCGGCCAAGTGACGTTTCAGTTCAGACGCCGGCCAGGCGGCAGGGCGGCAGAGTGTGTCCGGGGCAGGGGCCTTGCAGGAGCCTCGCCACTTAGCTCGCATACTTTGCGAGCTAACGTACTGCCAGGCTCTTTTAAAGATATCCGAATGCTTTATCAACTGTTACCGGTGCTTCCCGCACTGCTCTCGGTACTGCTGCTGTCCGCAGCTTCCTCCTGGGTAGCAGAGTCATCCTTCTGCAGTCTGACCCGCACCTGTACACTGCCGGTGGTCTTTACATGCTCTGTCAGAGTAAAACTTACCGCAGCGGTGTAATTACCGCTCTTATCCGCAGCAATAGAGCTGCTGATCAGGGCTCCCACATCTATCGCAGGCTTTAAGGACTTGCCGTTGCTGATCTGGTCCAACTCTCCGGATAAGCCCTGCAGGGATACCTTTAATCTGGTATCCGTATTGCCATCTGCGTCCTCATCCGTATCGGTGACAGAGACCAGCTGTACGGTATAGCCGTCGGGAATATTGCTCAGGGTCACATCACTTAAGGCAAAGTCTACTGTCTTTGTGGCAATAGGCTCCACCGCAGCAGTCACCTTCACATAGCCATTAAAACTATCATCTGCCAGAGATACGCCATCCGGCAGATAGTTTCTGATATCGATAGTCTCTGTCAGACTTTCCTGGGCGTCTGTCAGGTCCAGCTCCTCCGGTGGAATGGTGATGGTATCTACCTTCGCCAGGGCTGCGCTCTTGCCTGCCAGCCTCACAGTGGCGGGCTCTGTCGTTACCTCTCCGGTAGCCATATAACCACTGGCCGGTGTGCCGCTGGTGGCCAGCGTCAGGCTGACGGTCTTTACCGGTAAAACAGTGGCGCTGACCTTTACACTGGATATATTCATACTCAGTCCTGTGGTATTGATCAGTTCCTCATTTGCATCATACAGCCGCACATCTGCGCTGGTGTTGATATTGGCTGTGGCACCGGAAACATCTACTGTCACAACCGCCGAACTGACGGAATCGACCACAGACTCTGCTCCGGAAATGCGCACCTGATTCTGCTCCGGCGTAATGTCACTGAGGATATATCCGTCCGCCACGTCTCCGGTAGAAGCGATCTGCAATGTAATGGACTTGGTCTTCTTTTCTTCGATATTCAACCGGACTGCGTCCAGGCTTCCCTCGATATTGGTGATCTCGTTATTATATTTGTTGGTGGAAAGATTGATCCCCACCGTATCCAGTGTGCTCATATCCTGCACATCCGCTGTAGCCACGATATTATCCGCACCCAGAGAATCGATGACAGAACGAGGGGCTGTAACCACCACCACCGGGATCACATCCGTATTATCCAATACGCTGTATACTTCCCCTCTGTTGGTGATCAGACTGGTGTTCAGCAGCTTGACCTGTACATTGGTAAACTGCAGCGTCGTCACCGGATCATTGATATTGGTCACCAAAAACCAGAGCATGGTGGCAAACAGCAGCGCGATCACTTTCAGACCCAGGTTGCGAAAGATCAATTTCTCAAGCTTCATCCTTGTTCTTTCCCTTTCTGGACAGAATGCCCCGGCGATGTTCCTCCTGACCGCCCTTGCCCTGGAGCCATACCAGGCGCTCTCTCAGACGATCTGCACTGACTTCCCGCTCCAGCGCTCCCTTATAGGCGATGCTGATCTTCCCCGTCTCCTCAGAGACGATGATGGTCAGGGAATCCGTCACCTCGGAAACACCCACGGCGGCCCGGTGGCGGGTACCCAGATCCTTATCCAGTCTGTTATCCGATAAGGGCAGATAGCAGGTGGCGGAGGTGATCCTGTCTCCCCGAACGATGACCGCACCGTCATGGAGGGGCGTATTTTTTTCAAAAATATTGATCAGCAGCTGGCTGGTCACCAGTGCATCCACATCAATGCCGGTCCGCTCGTACTCCCGCAGGGGACTGCTCTGTTCGATCACGATCAGGGCACCGGTCTTTACCTTGGCCATTTCCACACAGCCCCGCACCAGTTCCGATACGGTCTTGTCGGAGAAACGTCCGTCGGTTTCCTTGTTGTCAAAGGAAAGGAAATGAGTCAGGAACTTCTTCCTTCCCAACTCCTCCATGCCGTTTCGCAGTTCCGGCTGCAGTATCACGATCAGGGCGATGACACCGAGACTGGTGACGTTTTTCACGATCCACAATATGGTGGTCATATTGAAGAGTGCGGCGATCATGATGAATATCAGGATCATGAACACGCCTCTCATCAAAGACCAGGCTCTGGTATTTTTCACCCAGAGTATAAGATAATATGCCAAAAATGCGATGATCAGGATCTCAATGACATCCGTCCATCGCACATTTGGCATATGAAGATTTGATAGATAGCTGGAAAATACGGTACCGATCGCCTGCATATTTATCTGGTCCAATCCTGAGGATCAAGCTCCTCATAGCTTATATCATCTGCGTAGTTTCCTACATCCTCCCCATCGTCATAACCGCCGTCGTCATAGCGGTCATAGGATGCCTCATCTCCATAGGTACCGGCATCGTCGTAGTCGGCATAGCCGTAAGAAGCATCCTCCGGTGCCGTTCCTCTATTATCCCCGTAACCGCTGTGGGGACCGTAAGGATGGGCGATCTCTCTGGAGGTACTGATCTTCTTTACGGTGCGTGATTTCGTGGAGAGTGCCACCTTCGGCACTGCTTTTACGTAGTAATAATATTCGTCATCCTCAAACTGCACGCTCTCTGTCCGGGAGTAGTCCAGATTAAAGACCATGAACTGGATGACCCAGGCAACACCGAAGGAAAGCACCGTCCCTAAGAACAGAAGGGGGATGGACACCTGGGTGTCAAAGATCATATCGCCGATGAGGATCACCAGCAGATCTACCACAGAGCCGACGCCGATGGCCAACAGCCAGGAATTGACGATCATGAGCCTGCGGATCACATAGACGATGATCAGGGTCAGGGCAAAAGCCAGGATCATGACCCACATCTTTTCATTTTTGAAAATGCCATCCAGTACAAAGCGGAATTTGCTCACAGACTCTTCGGTGGTGATCCCTGTGATGGAGGCCGCATTTTTGTTGATAAACTCTACAAAGTAGACCACGACCACGGCGAAGGATACGGAGATGACCGAGGCGGGGCCCAGCAGGAGTCCTGCTGCGATGGGCACTGCGTAGATCAGATTCAGCCGATAAGCCACCGGCAAAAGCAGAAGAATAATGGCATCCTTCGGTGAAAATCGAAAATAAAGCAGCAGGATCAGCGCATACAGCGCTGCGGCCACTGCCATAGTCTCTAACGAAAGGGCATACATCTGTGCCACAATGATCAGTCCGATGATGGAAACACTCAGACTCACCGGCAGCAGTGCACATACCAGTGCCAGGATCACGGCCAGCAAGGGATTAGCCAGGGTAGTATTGTAGCCGATCTTGCCGTCCAGAAACAAAAGAGCCAGTAGGGTAAGGATAAACTTGCCCGCCAGCTGTATCATATTTTCATAGCTGCTGTAAATAGCCAGTGCGCGTTCCCGCAGTTCCAGCAAAGTAGTCATGCCTGTTAACTTTCCTCTTTCTTTTTATAACTCACTGCCATGGCTGACAGCATTCGGTAATATCTCTGCACTTCCTTCTGCATCCGGTTATACCGTCTGGCATAGACCACGTAGGTCAGGATCAGGACGGCTGCGGTATAGAGCAGATAGATCACAATGATCCTGCCGAAGAAAGACAGCAGATCCATACTGTAGATAGAGAGCATCAGCTGCTCAAAATCATAATAACAGTATACCGCCATAATGATCGCGAAGGAAACCGTGGCACACAGAAAGGAGCGCAGCATCTGACTGGAGAGATAGTCTCCCTTGAAATAGGCATTCATGCGGGCATTCTTAGCCCCGTCTGTCTTTTCGTATACCGCGATCTTGGTCATCAGGCGGATCTTATTTTTACTCAGCATATATTTTCTCCGGTCTGTCTGTGCCTATGGCCAGCGTCAGAAAACAGACCCTCTCAGCGCCCGCCCGGTACAAAGCCTGTGCGCAGGCATCTATCGTAGTTCCTGTCGTATAGATATCATCGATCACGATGATTGCCTTCAATTTTACATCATTTGCAGATGCATGAAAAGCTCTTTTCACATTATTTTGCCGCTCCGAAATCCCCATATTTTTCATGGGAAGGGTGTTTCTGGTGCGGATCAATACGTCCTTTTTGGTCGGTATTCCTGTGCATTTTGAGAGTTCCTTTGCAAGGAGCCAGGCCTGATTATAGCCCCGCTTTCTTTCCTTATCCGGATGCAGGGGGACCGGCAGCAGCAGATCAAAATCTCCCCCCGGAAAAACCTGGGTGAGCCTGGCGCTCATCTGCTCTGCATACCACTTTGCATACTCTTTCCGGTTTTTATACTTAAAGCGATAGAGAGAGGCCGCGCACGAGCGGTAGGAAAAGGCGGCGCCGCCCCGCTCATAGCTGTGCCTTATATTTCTGCAGTCCCGGCAGTATTCCTCCTCCGGATCCCACAGCATCTTGCCGCATCGGCAGCAGGTGTTTCCTTCTATGGGTTTAAGCTTTCCTCCGCAGTCTGCGCATATCTTTTTCCCAAAGGGGCGCACCGGCTCATCGCAGACGGGACACCGTCTGGGAAAGACCAGATCCACCGACAGGGTGAGGTATTTTTTTAATGTTTTGGAAGGCCTTATTTTAATATTCTCTCTCCTGTATACTTTTGTTACTGTTCATGATCATTCATTTTAATCCCCATTCCGCAGGCGTCACAAATAGCTGTACGAAAATACAACATCCGTCGTATCTTTCACACTGCCTTTTGCTGCCGGTGCTGTTTTCTCTTCTCGTCATTCCTCTTTCTCCACGGCATACATTTCCCGGATCCTGTCCCGCAGTCCTGTATAGCGCATGGTATGGCCCACGTTGGCCACCATCCGCTCCACGGTCTCCTTGCTTCCCAAAATGGTGACGCAGGACTTGGCCCTTGTCACTGCGGTGTAAAGGAGATTTCTGGTGAAAAGAGCCGGCGGGCCCGACAAAAGGGGCAGGACCACCGCCGGATACTCGGAGCCCTGGGATTTGTGCACCGTAATGGCATAGGCCAGTTCCAGCTCATCCAGGGATTCAAAGGGGTAGGCCACAGTCCTGTTCTCATCGAAAAGTACCGTCATCTCTCTGGCCGCCTCATCGATGCACTGGATCAGGCCAAAGTCTCCGTTAAAGACGCCGGTTCCTTTATCTATAGGCATACCGAAATTGCCCCGCACCTCCCACTCGATCTGGTAGTCATTGCGGATCTGCATCACCTTATCTCCCTCCCGGAAGATCACTTCCTCCCGCTGCAGCTCTCCTTTTCCGGAGGCCGGGGGATTGAGCACCGACTGCAGTGCCTGGTTCAGCTTTTCCACTCCAAGGGCGCCCTTGCGCATGGGCGTCAGCACCTGCACGTCATTCTGGGTGCAGTGGGCGTAACGGGGCATCATGTCCCTGACCAGCTGCACGATGTGCTTGTACATCACATTGGGATCACTGCGCTCCAGGAAAAAGAAATCCTTGCTCTGATTATTCAGCCGCAGTTTCTTTCCCTCATTGATGGCGTGGGCATTGGCCACAATGTCGCTTTCCATGGCCTGACGGAAGATCCTGGTCAGTGCCACCGTGGGGAAGACGCCGGATTCGATCATATCCTGCAGCACCCGTCCGGGGCCTACACAGGGAAGCTGGTTCACATCTCCTACCATGATCAGTCTGGTGCCGGGCATGATCGCCTTCAACAGCGCCAGGAAAAGATGCATATCCACCATGGACATCTCGTCGATGATCACCACGTCAGTCTCCAGGGGCTCCTCCTCGTTGTGGATGAAACCGCCAAAGGACTGCCCGTCGTTCTCTTTGGCCACAGCCTTTACCCCTAACAGGCGATGAATGGTGCTTGCCTCATACCCGGCTGCCTCCGTCATGCGCTTGGCGGCTCTTCCGGTGGGCGCCGCCAGAAGCACTTCCATATTTTCTTCCTGAAAATACCGGATCATGGCATTGATGGTGGTGGTTTTACCGGTGCCGGGGCCGCCGGTCAAAAGTACCACGGCCCTGGTAGCCGCCAGCACCACCGCCTGTCTTTGCAGGTCATCTAAGGATCTGTTTTCCTCTTTTTCCATCTCCCGGATGCGCTGCCGGATCTGCGCAGTCTCCTGACTGTCGGTCGCCACACCGGCATCCAGCTCCTGCAAACGTCTGGCGATCTGCTGCTCTTCATGGTAGGCCATCCGGGAATAGACCTGAACCTGTTCCTGCTGCCGGCGGATGTAAACTTTCCGCTCAATGGCCAGATTATCCAACTGCACCGAGAGATTATCACCGGAAAGCCCTAGCAGTGTCTCGGTTTTCTCCAGTAGTTCCTCCCGGGGCAGATAGCAATTTCCCTCTGCCAGTGTCTGAGACAGGGTATATAAAAGGCCGCTTCGGATACGGAAGTCGGAATCCGCCTGAATACCGATGCGTCCCGCGATCTCGTCCGCCTTTCCAAAACCGATCCCGGCCACATCCTCCGCCAATCGATAGGGATTCTCCTGGAGGATGGTGTACATTTTCATGCCGTAGAGGTTCCAGATCCGTATAGCCAGACGATTGCTGATACCATATTGCTGCAAAAAAAGGATGGCATCCCTGACCTCATGCTGATCCTGCAGCTGCGCCGCGATCTCTCTGGCCTTGCGGTCACTGATCCCCTTTACCTCTGCCAGTCGCTCCGGTTCCTTTTCCATGATCTCCAGGGTCGCATCACCGAACGCGTCTACGATCCTCACCGCCAGTTTGGGGCCGATCCCCTTGACAGCGCCGGAGCCCAGATAACGCAGAATGGCCTGGGCATCCTCCGGAACCGTAACACTGTATTTTACCGCCCGAAACTGCCTTCCATACACCGGGTGCTCTGTGTACTCTCCCTCTATCGCACAGTTTTCCCCTTCGTGAATAGACACCGGTGATCCCGTGCAGGTGATCTCCTCATCCTCCTGCATGACCTCAAATACGGTATAAAAATTGTCTTCGTTTCTGTAAATGATGTGGGTGACGTAACCCTTGATCGTTTCCATAGGCTCTGGCCGCCTCTGCATGAATGCTTGGATGTTACTGCTGCGTCCCGGCCAAGGGGTGCGTCCTGTCGAAGGTGTCCGAATCCGGAGACACTTCTCCGCTTAGTTCCGGGGCTGCACACCCAGACCCGCTCCGTCACTTGGCCGCCGTCAGGGCAGTAACTCTTAAAAAGATGTGATAGAAAAGAAAATCATGTATTTGTGCGCGCCTGCTATATCCGGACGGATATTGACTGCCTGCAGGCATATTCAGGAAGATCTATACAGCTGACGGGCAGTCGCACGTACTCTGCGGCTGCCCGCCCTCTGTCCTTTATCTTTACTTAAAGAAGATTGTGTTCGCCGCCGGAGAGGAACTCCACATACTTGCCGGTGCCGATGGCCACGGCTGTCATAGGATCCTCTGCGGTAACCGCATTAATGCCGGTCTTGGAGGTGATCAGCTCCTCTAAGCCCTGCAGCAGGCTGCCGCCGCCGGTCAATACGATGCCACGATCTGCAATATCCGCTGCCAGTTCCGGCGGTGTTTTCTCCAGAACGCTGTGAATAGCCTCTACGATCTGATTGGTGGACTCCTTTAATGCTTCTTCGGTCTCCTCGGTGGATACCTTGATGGTCCTGGGCAGACCTGTTACCAGGTTACGGCCGCGAACCTCCATATATTCCGCCTCCGGACGGGGGTAGCAGGAACCGATCTTGATCTTAATGTCCTCTGCGGTCCGCTCACCTACCAGCAGGTTGTACTTTTTACGCATATAGCGCACCAGGGCGTCGTCGAAATCATCGCCCGCCACCTTGATGGAGGTGCTGACTACCGTACCGCCTAAGGAGATCACGGCGATATCGCTGGTGCCGCCGCCGATATCTACTACCATATTGCCGCAGGGCTTGGAAATATCAATGCCGGCGCCGATGGCTGCCGCAATAGGCTCCTCGATGATGAACACCTCTCTGGCACCTGCCTGGAAGGTAGCATCCTCTACTGCCTTTTTCTCTACTTCAGTGACACCGCTGGGCACGCAGACCGCGATGCGGGGCTTACGGAAGGTCTTCTTTCCAACTGCCTTCTGGATGAAATATTTCATCATCTTCTCTGTTACGGTGTAATCAGAAATAACGCCCTGTCTCAGGGGGCGCACTGCCACAATATTGCCGGGGGTACGGCCCAGCATCAGACGGGCATCCTCACCGATAGCCTTGATCCGATTAGTATCTCTGTCGAAAGCTACCACCGAGGGCTCCTTGAGCACTACGCCTCTGCCTCTTAAATAAACCAGCACACTGGCTGTTCCAAGATCGATTCCGATATCTGTAAACTGCATGCTTATCTCCATTTCTTTCTGTATACACTACAGCCTGTTTATCTGCTTTTGCTTATCTGCTTTTGCTTATCCGCTTTCGCTTCTCTGACAGCTGTTTTTGTTTGTCCGTATGGTTCTCTGTTCATTCTCTGTATTTATTAAAAAATAGCAATGCATACGCTCATGGCATACGCATTGCTATTATACTCTATACCTGTGTCTTTTTCAAAACTTTTTCGCTTATAGCAAGGCTTTCATGGCCTCTGCGATCTGATGTCCCAGGGAAATACCGTAGGCGGGTGTGGGATGGAGGCCATCCAGCGTATAGGTCAAGGCATTTTCCTTCGTAAGCCACGCCTCATGGTACAGATCCAATACAGGAATGCCATATTTTCCGGCCACAGACTGTATCACCCTTGCGTAGTCCCACAGATACAGCCCATATTTATTGGGTCCTAAGCCCGCCGTCTCCCAGCTGCGTCCATCCGTTTGAAAGTCTCTCTGCAGCGGCAGGATCACCAGGAGCTTTGCACCGGGCCATCTGGCCTGCAGCTGTTCTATGATCCTGCACAGATTTTCCTCGGTGCTCTCTATGCTGCTGCTATGTCCGAAGTCGTTGCTGCCTCCGAAAAGAGTAATGATATCCGGTGTCCGATCATCCTGCAGCATTTTCTCACAGGCATCCAGTAAACAGCCGTAGGGCGTCTCGTCTACGCCGAAGGAATAACCGCTGAAGCCATACTTACCACATTCCAGATCCAGATCCCGGCACACAGTGTCTATATAATAGCCCATGTCCGTAATAGAATCGCCGAAGGCAAACCATAATTTTTTCATACTGATCCCCACTTCTACTCCCCATTTCTGAGCAGCTTCTTCACATAATACCCGGTATAGGATCCCCGGTCAGCCGCTACCTCTTCCGGCGTACCCTGTGCGATGACAGTGCCGCCTCCGTCGCCCCCTTCCGGGCCGATATCAATAATATAATCCGCTGTCTTGATCACGTCCAGATTATGTTCGATCACCACTACCGTATTGCCGCCTTCCACCAGCTTGTGCAGGATCTCTGTCAGCTTCTCCACATCGGCGAAGTGCAGGCCTGTGGTGGGCTCGTCCAAAATGTAGATGGTCTTTCCGGTGCTCTTGCGGGAAAGCTCCGCTGCCAGCTTGATCCGCTGGGCCTCGCCGCCGGAAAGCTCCGTGGAAGGCTGTCCCAGCCGGACATAGCCCAGTCCCACATCATAGAGGGTCTGGATCTTATTGCGGATCCGGGGCACATTTTCAAAGAAGGTCACCGCCTCTTCCACGGTCATATCCAATACATCGTAGATACTCTTGCCTTTATATTTAACCTCCAGCGTCTCCCTGTTATAACGTTTTCCGTGGCAGACTTCGCAGGGCACATATACGTCCGGCAGGAAATGCATCTCGATCTTGATAATGCCGTCGCCGCTGCATGCCTCGCACCGTCCGCCCTTTACATTAAAGGAAAAACGGCCCTTGGCATAACCTCTGGCTTTGGCATCCGCCGTGGAGGCGAAAAGATCCCGGATCATGTCAAAAACCCCGGTATAGGTGGCAGGATTGGAACGAGGCGTTCTTCCGATGGGGGACTGGTCGATATTGATGACCTTATCTAACTGTTCCATACCTTCGATGCTGTCATGGGCGCCGGGCACCACTCTGGCCCGGTTCAAGGTCTTGGCCAAAGTCTTATACAGGATTTCATTGACCAGAGAGCTTTTGCCTGAACCGGAGACACCGGTGACCGCCGTCATAACCCCAAGAGGGAAGTCCACATCGATATGTTTCAGGTTATTTACCGCCGCGCCCCGTACCGTCAGCCAGCCGGAGGGCTTCCTGCGCTCCTTAGGCACAGGAATACACCGGGCACCGGAGAGATATTGGCCGGTGACAGACGTCGGTATCTTCATGATCTCCTCCGCCGTGCCCACAGCTACCACTTGTCCACCATGGGAGCCGGCGCCGGGACCGATATCCACAATAAAGTCTGCCTCCCGCATGGTATCCTCATCGTGTTCCACCACGATGACCGTATTTCCCAGATCTCTCAGGTTTTTCAGAGTCCCCAGCAGTTTGTCATTATCCCGCTGGTGCAGGCCGATGCTGGGCTCATCCAGAATATAGCACACGCCTACCAAGCCGGAGCCGATCTGGGTGGCCAGACGGATCCTCTGGGCTTCGCCGCCGGACAGGGTAGCAGTGGCTCTGGCCAGGGTCAGGTAATCCAGTCCTACGTCATTGAGAAAGCCCACCCGGGCACCGATCTCCTTGAGGATCTGGCGGCCGATCTGTTCCTGGGTTTCTGTCAGCGGCAGCTTTTCTATGAAGCCCTGCAGACTACCGATAGGCATGCAGGTCAGCTCATAGATGTCCTTGTCTGCCACTGTAACTGCCAGAGACTCCTTCTTTAACCGCTTGCCGCCGCACATCTTGCAAGGCGTGATCTCCATGAATTCCTCATACTCCGCCTTCATCACTTCTGATCCGGTCTCCCGGTACCGGCGCTGGCTGTTTTTGATCAGACCTTCAAAAGCAATGGGATAGACGCCGGATCCCCGCTGTCCTTCGTAATACACGTCCACCTTTGTCTCGGTGCCGTACATCAACAGATCCTGTACCTTTTTCGGCAGTTTATTCCAGGGCGTATCCAAACTGAACTTAAAATGTTCCGACAAGGCTTTAAGAGTGGCATAGGTAAAACTTCCCGGAGACGTACAGGACTGCCAGCCCAGCACCGCGATGGCTCCCTGTGTAATGGAAAGACTCCGGTCCGGCACGATGAGGGACGGGTCAAATTCCATTCTGTAGCCAAGGCCTGCACACTCCGGGCAGGCACCGAAGGGATTATTGAAGGAAAAGCTGCGGGGCTCGATCTCCGGGATGCTGGTGCCACACTCCGGGCAGGCAAAATTCTGGGAAAACTGCAGCAGTTCTCCTCCGACAACGTCCACCTGCAGCTGTCCGTCCGCCAAGGCCAGGGCGTTTTCCACAGAGTCCGTCAGTCTGCGCTCCATTCCTTCCTTGACCACCAGACGGTCCACCACGATCTCAATGCTGTGGCGGATATTTTTTTCCAGAGAAATATCCTCTGACAGGTCATACAGATTGCCGTCGATCCGTACCCGGACGTAACCGGCCCGTCTGACCCGGTCCAACACCTTCACATGCTCGCCCTTGCGGCCCTTTACCACCGGCGCCAGGATCTGCAGCTTTGTGCCGGCAGGCAGCTTCATGATCTGATCCGTCATCTGGTCCACGGTCTGCTTCGCGATTTCTCTGCCGCAGTCAGGGCAGTGGGGAATACCCACTCTGGCGTAGAGAAGACGCAGATAGTCATAGATCTCCGTCACGGTTCCCACAGTAGATCTGGGGTTTCGATTGGTGGATTTCTGGTCGATGGAAATGGCGGGAGATAAGCCTTCTATGCTCTCCACATCCGGCTTCTCCATCTGTCCCAGGAACTGTCTGGCATAGGAAGACAGGGACTCCATGTAACGACGCTGTCCCTCTGCATAAATGGTATCAAACGCCAGGGAGGACTTGCCGGAGCCGGACAGACCGGTGAGCACTACCAGCTCATCCCGGGGGATATCCACGCTGACGTTTTTTAAGTTATGCTCGTTGGCACCACGAATGCGGATGAAGTTCTCCCTCTCCCTGTGGGGCGCTTTCTTTTTGATCTTTATATTCTTTTCGGCAACGGCCTGATTCTGTTCCAGTGCCGTCCACACGTCTCTTTTTTTCATATTGTTCCTACTATTCTTCTATTTCCAACAGATGCTTCTTCAGCTCCACCATCTGATCCCGCAGCTGGGCAGCGGCCTCGAAGTTCAGCTCTGCCGCTGCCTTGCGCATCTTCTTTTCCACTTTCTGTACCAGGGTCTCCAGTTCCTTACGGCTCATGGACTCCGGATCCTTCTCCAGACGATCCTCCTGTTTAGTGACTTCTCTGGAAATGGCGATCAGATCCCGCACCGCCTTATGGATGGTCTCCGGGGTGATGCCGTGCTCTTCATTGTAAGCCTGCTGCACTTCCCGGCGTCTGGCAGTCTCTTCCATGGCCCGCTTCATGGAGTCGGTGATATGATCCGCATACATGATCACATGCCCCTGGGCATTCCGGGCCGCCCGGCCGATGGTCTGGATCAATGAGGTCTCCGAACGAAGGAAGCCTTCCTTATCCGCATCCAGAATGGCCACCAGCGCGATCTCCGGAATATCCAGTCCTTCCCGCAGCAGATTGATGCCCACCAGCACATCGAATACATCCAGCCGCATATCCCGGATGATCTGGGTCCGCTCCAAAGTATCGATGTCGGAGTGAAGGTACTTGACACGGATCCCGGCCTCTGCCAGGTATTCTGTCAGGTCTTCTGCCATCTTCTTCGTCAGGGTGGTCACCAGCACCTTGTTTTTACGATCCGTCTCCGCCCGGATCTCTCCGATGAGATCGTCGATCTGTCCCTCCACCGGCCGCACACTGATCTCCGGATCCAGCAAACCTGTAGGGCGGATGATCTGCTCTGTCCGCAGCAGCTCGTGGTCCTGCTCGTACTCTCCCGGCGTGGCGGAGACAAACAGCAGTTGGTCGATGCGCTGCTCAAATTCTCCAAAGCTCAGGGGCCTGTTATCCATGGCGGATGGCAGTCGGAAGCCATAGTCCACCAGCGTCTGCTTCCGGGAACGATCCCCGGCATACATGGCACCGATCTGGGGCACCGTGATATGAGACTCATCGATGATGATGAGATAATCCCCCTTAAAGAAATCCATCAGGCAATGGGGCGGAGCGCCGGCGGGCATCCCCGTCAGATGTCTGGAATAATTCTCAATGCCGGAGCAAAAGCCGGTCTCCCGCAGCATCTCTATGTCAAAATTGGTGCGTTCGGAAATGCGCTGAGCCTCCAACAGCTTGTCCTCTCCCTGGAAAAAGCGCACCCGCTCCTTCAATTCCCGGGAGATGGTCTCGCAGGCGTGTTCGATCTTTTCATGGGCTACCACATAATGGGATGCCGGAAAAATGGAGATATGACTGCGCTGGGCCACCGCCTTGCCGGTAAGAGGCTCCACCTCTGTGATGCGGTCGATCTCATCTCCGAAAAACTCCACCCGGATCCAATGATCACCGCCTTGGGCAGGGCAGATCTCCATTACATCTCCCCGCACCCGAAAACTGCCTCGATCCAGTGTCATGTCATTGCGGGTATACTGGATGGCGATCAGCTCCTCCACCACCTTATCCCGGTCCTTCTCCATGCCGGGACGCAGGGAAACCGTCATTTCCTCGTAATCCTCCGGACTGCCCAGGCCGTAAATACAGGATACACTGGCCACCACGATCACATCCCGGCGCTCCGTCAACGCCGCCGTGGCAGAAAGGCGCAGCTTGTCTATCTCATCGTTGACAGAAGAGTCCTTGGCAATATAGGTATCACTGGAGGGCACATAGGCCTCCGGCTGGTAATAGTCGTAATAGGAGACGAAATACTCCACCGCATTCTCCGGAAAAAATTCCTTAAACTCCGAATACAGCTGTCCTGCCAGCGTCTTATTATGGCTGATGATCAAGGTAGGCTTATTCAGAGCCGCTATGACATTGGCCATGGTAAAGGTCTTGCCGGAGCCGGTGACTCCGAGAAGCGTCTCAAACTGGTTGCCTGCCTTAAAGCCATCCACCAACTCCCGGATCGCCTGAGGCTGGTCTCCGGTGGGCTGATAGGTGCTGTGCAGTTTGAATTTTTGCTGGTTATCCATAGTGATCTCCGTTCCGCAGGTGCTGTCGGCTTTTCCCACCTACTATAACACATCCTCTGAAAAAGGAACAGCGTTTTGCAAACATCTGTTCGTAAATACTGTTTCTGATCACTGTTACGCTTCTGGTACACCTGCTCATATATGATAAGCTCATCGCAAACGAAAACAACATTACATAAACCAAAACACATAAATCAAACCACATGAACCGTTTAATACAAAAGGAGATTCAATCATGTCAATCGTAGCAGCTACCTTCCTCACCCTCAGCTTACCTCTTGTTATTCTGGGCTCTTTTATCACCGGAATCTGCTTAACATCCAATTAAAGATCAAAAACACATAAACCCAACCACATGAACCGTTTAATACGAAAGGAGATCCAATCATGACACTGTTAGGAGTTACTATTCTCGGTATCGGCACACCTCTTGCTATTCTGGGCAGTTTTCTCACAGCAATTTATTTCAAGACCAGAAATAATTAAATTCATGAGCAAACATATGATGCAAACAAAAAAGCCGGCGTATCTTTAAAAAGAAAGATACACCGGCTTCTCTTATCATGCCGCGTCTGTATTCTCATCTGTATCCACAGTCAGGCCCATCTTCTCTCCCAGGACCTGGATAGCCTTGTCCAACTGGACATCGGTGCCATCCTCATAGTACTTCTCTGTGTCGAAGTCACATTCTACATCCGGGGTGATGCCCTTTTTGTTGATATCCCGGCCGCCTCTGGTATAGTACCCGGCCACCGTCAGTTTCACTGCAGAGCCGTCTGTCAGAGAATAAATGGTCTGCATGACGCCCTTGCCATAGGTCTGCTTGCCCACAACGGTACCGACACCTGCATCCTGGATCGCTCCTGTCAGTATCTCTGATGCACTGGCAGAATACTGATTCACCAGCACAACCAAGGGAACTTCCAGTTCATCCCCGCCGTCACAGGTAAAATCCTTCCGCTCGCCGTTTTTATCTACGGCATAGAACACCAGACCTTCCGGCAGGATATGATTGGCAATTTCTGTGACCACAGAGACATCGCCTCCCGGATTGCTGCGCAGATCCAGGATCATTCCCTTCATTCCCTGGTCCTTTAACTCTGTCAGAGCGGTGGTAAACTGCTCTACGGTAACCTTATCAAACTCCGTGATCTGCAGATAGCCAATGTCATTCTCCAGCATCTCACTGTATACCGTAGGAGAATTCACCTGGGCCCGCTGGATATCCATCTCCAGATAATCCGATTCACCTTCCCGGTAAATAGTCAGGTGCACCGTAGTGCCTTCTTCTCCCTTTACCTGGCTTACCACTTCGTCGGTAGTAAGTCCCACCGCAGATTCTCCATCGATCCGGTAGATCTTATCTCCGGCCCGCAGTCCTGCCTTTTCTGCCGGTGTGTCAGGAATAACCCCCACAATGGTGGTCATCTGGCTGGTATTGTCCAGTGCCAGATAGGCGCCGATCCCGTAGTAGACACCCTCCATCTTATTGCTCAGTTCCGTCACCTCTTCGGCCGTATAGTATGTCGAATAAGGATCATCCAGGGATTCCAGCAGGCCCTTGTACATGCCGTTTTCTCTCTGCTGTGTCGTCACCTCATCGGATTTGTAATAGTATTTATCGATGGAATTTTCCAGCAATTGGAGCTTATACACCGAATCGGTATTGATGGCGGAGGAGGATTCTTCCCCTTCGTCTCCTGCACTTTCCTGCACGACACCGCTCTGTCCGCCGTCAAAAAGGCCCAGATTCCAGGCGGTAAAAGCTGCTCCCGCTGTCACCCCTGTCACTAAGATGCCTGTCAGCAGGCCGCCTAAGTAGTAGCGCAAGCCACCCGGCTTCTTTTTTTCCTGCTGCTCTTTCTTCCCCTCTCCCTGCACTTCAGCCGAAGTCTGTCCTTCCGCTGAAGCCTGTACTTCCTCCTGCATTTCTTCCATCTTTACCTTTCTTTGCCGCAGCTTGTCTGCGGCTACACGAGGAGAATTTCGCGCAGGCGAATTCTCCGATGTGATCACGCATGGATGCCGTTTACGGCATTCTGCAGTTTGAAAGGAATGCTTTCGAGCATTCCCTTCAAACTTTGCCTTTCTTTGCCGCAGCTTGTCTGCGGCTACACGAGGAGAATTTCGCGCAGGCGAATTCTCCGATGTGATCACGCATGGATGCCGTTTACGGCATTCTGCAGTTTGAAAGGAATGCTTTCGAGCATTCCCTTCAAACTTTGCCTTTCTTTGCCGCAGCTTGTCTGCGGCTACACGAGGAGAATTTCGCGCAGGCGAATTCTCCGATGTGATAAAATCTATTTTTTACTTACTGAGATAATTCCAGGGACTGACATAGGAACCATTCAGTCTCACCGAGAAATGCAGGTGGTTGCCTGTAGAATTTCCCGTACTGCCTACTGCCGCGATCTGGGATCCTTTTGTGACGCTCTGTCCCTTGGAGACATACAATGCGGAAGCATGCATATAGATGGTATACAAGCCATCTCCGTGATCGATCATGATGTAATTGCCCATGGAACTGCTGTAGGCCGCTGCCACCACGGTGCCGTCGTAAGCTGCCAGGATCGGGGATCCGCCGGGGGCCGCCATATCCAGACCATTGTGAAACCGCTGGTCTCCGTAGATCGGGTGGGTCCGATAGCCGAACTCCGACGAAATATAGGTATAGGAAGGCGCCGGCCAGGCAAACATGCCGCCATTGTAGTGCCGTTGGTTCTCCGCGGCAAGCTGCGCCTTCTCAGAGGCCACCGCGGATTCCAGTGCAGAAATCTCCGCATTCTGCTGTGCCACCTGGGCCTCATATTCGGCGATTGTGGCATTCTGCCCTTCCAGATCATCCTCCACGCCGGCCATCTGGGTCTTTTTGTCAGCCAGCAGGCTCTCCATATTGGCCTGCTCCTGTTCCAGATCTTCCCTGGCCGCATCCAGCGTTTCTTTTTCCTCTGCCAGCGCCTGTCTGGTAACCTCTACCAGTTTGACCTGCTGGGCGTACTCCTCTAACTTTTTGCGGTCGTAGGCTGTCACCTGCTCGATATAATTAGCCCGGTTCAGCATCTCGCCGAAACTCTTAGCCTCCATAAAGAGTTCTAAGTAGGTCTCCTCGCCCCGCTCATACATAAAGCACATGCGCCGGATCATGGCCTGATACTGGGCTTCCTGCTCCTCCTCTGCTGCCTTCAGCTCCTCCTGAGCCTTTTTGATCTCCTCCTCTTTGTCGGAAATCTTGGTCTCCAGCTCATCGATGTTGGCCTGCATCTGGGTCAGATTGGAATCCAGCTCGTTGATATAAGACTGCAGATTGTTTTTAGACGCCTGCAGCTGTTCCTTGACCTTTTTCAGATCACTTAGATTGGACTGCATCTGCTGCCGTTCCTGCTTGGCGGACTGGATGGAAGCCTCTTTCTGGCGAATGCTGTCGTTGGTCAACTCTTCCGCCTGCGCCGATGCGGCCACCGAGCCCGCTGCCAGGGCAATAGAGAGCAGGACCGCCGCTATTTTTCCCTGTCTTTTTGTCCTTTTCATTCAGATTAAACCCGCAGGTGCTTACGCACGGTCAGTCCGCTGCCCAAAAAGCCGATCCCCACCCCCAGAAGCAAGGTCACGGGAACCAGGGTCTGGAAGATCTCTCCTACAGAAAGGAAGTTCATCAGCTGGGAGATCATGGAAAACCGCTCTGCGAAATAGGTCATAGCCCTTTCGTAGATGAAATAAATGATGATCAAGGGCACCACTGAACCTGCCAGGCCGATGAGGATACCCTCGATAATGAAGGGGGCCCGCACGAAGAAGTCTGTGGCACCGATGTACTTCATGATATTGATCTCTTCTCTGCGCATGGAGATACCCATCATAACCGTATTGCTGATCAGGAAAATGGATACACCAAACAGGATCACGATAATACCCACGGAAATATAGGCGATCAGCTTATTGACGCCGCTTAAAGCCGTAGCCGTGATCTCCGACCGGTTTACCAGACGGACTTCGTCCAGTCCTTCCAGATAGCTGACCAGCGTTCCCTGTTCACTGACATCCTTTAAGTAGATCTCCAGGTTTGCCTCGTTCTCGAAAGGATTTTCCGTAAATCCTTCTGCGTACTCTCCCAGATAATCCTCCTTAAAGGTAGACCACGCCTCCTCTGCGGAGACATAGACTACCTTGGAGACCTCGCTGCGTTCCTCTATGCCGATCTTGATCTGATTGATCTGCTCCTCTGTCACGCCTTCATTAAAGAACACGGTTACAGAGACGCCTTCCTCTGCCGATTTCACCACGTTCTGGAAGTCCGCGATAATGGTATAGAACAGGCCGAATAAAAAGAGGCATGCTGCAATGGTAGCGATCGATGCCAGTGTATACATCTTGTTTCGGATCAGGCTCCGGAAGCCCTGTCCGATGGAATAAAAAAACGTACTAATCCTCATCGTTGTATACGCCGCCTTCCTCGTCATCTATGATGACGCCACGCTTCATCGTAATGACTCTTTTGTTCATCTGGTTGACAATATCCATGTTGTGGGTAACCACCACCACCGTCATACCGTTCTCATTGACCTGTTCCAGAAGATTCATGATCTCCCAGGAATTCCGGGGATCCAGGTTACCGGTAGGCTCATCGGCCAGCAGGATCAGAGGTCTGTTTACCAGAGCTCTGGCCAGGGCCACACGCTGCTGCTCACCGCCGGAGAGCTGGGATGGCTTACTCTTGTACTTATCCGCCAGACCCACGGTAGCCAGAATACTGGGCACGTTGCGCTTGATGTTGGCGGAGGAGACCTGAATGATCCGCTGGGCAAAGGCCACATTCTCATAGACATTGCGGTCCTTCAAAAGACGGAAATCCTGGAACACGACTCCCAGATTCCGGCGGAACTTCGGTATCTTCCTGCGTTTGATGGTATTCAGATCATAGCCCAGCACGTTGATGTTGCCTCTGGTGGGGGTCAGTTCCCGGAGCAGGAGCTTGATCAGGGTAGACTTACCGGAGCCGGAATCTCCCACGATAAAAACGAATTCTCCCCTTCTGATGTCCAGGGAAACACCGTTTAATGCCGCTGCTCCCTTGGCGTAAGCCTTATAAACGCGGTCCATGGAAATGACCACATCATCCGGCACATCATATTTTCTCCTGATTTTCCTCATTGATACCTCCGATGCCGCAGCATGCTGCAGCCGTGTTGCTGTACTTTTGTACTTATCGCCTGTTCGCTATAATACGCAGAGCCCCCAAGGCGCCCTGCGTATTCGATTGGTATTTTTCAATTTTATTATCTGTTCACTGTCTGTGCAGTGCACGCCCTGCCGGTCCCGTCTCCGTGACAACGTTACTGTTCGGATGCCCTCCAAGTGTCCCCATGCCCGGATGCCGACCACAGGACCCGCTGCCTGGCTGATGGCCAAGCAGTAACGTGATGCCGGCAGGAACAATGGCAGGATCAATATTCATAGGATTCCATATACTTCATGTATTTTACGACCATCAATGCGATCTTGAAAGTAATGGCGTCCTCGAAGACCCGCAAGTCCAGTCCGGTACTCTTAAGGAGCTTATCCAACCGGTACACCAGGGTGTTTCTGTGTATGAACAGCTGCCTAGATGTCTCGGAAACATTCAGGCTGTTTTCAAAGAATTTATTGATCGTGGTCAGGGTCTCCTCGTCGAAATCATCCGGATTCTTTCCCTTGAAGATCTCCCGGATGAACATTTTGCAAAGGGGAATGGGCAGCTGGTAGATCAGACGTCCAATACCCAGTTCGTTGTATGCCACAATGGTCCGGTCTTCAAAGAAAATACGACTGACATCCAGGGCCATTCTGGCTTCCTTGTAGGAGCGGCTCACCTCTTTTAACTCTCCCACCACGGTGCCGTAAGCGATGCGCACACCGTGGATGCCGCTCTGGGTCAGGTGCTTTTGCATTGCCGTAGCCACCTTCTGAATATCCTTCTGGCGGCTGCCGTCTCCTAAGTCCTTCACCAGTACCACGCTGTTCTCGTCCACAGAGGTGACAAAGTCCGCACTGCCGCTGCCCACAAAGGCCTGCATAGCCTCCAGGGTCGTCCCATCCGGATCCGGCGCCGCCGTCTCCACCAACAGGGCCACTCTCTCCTGCTCTGCCGGTATATGCAGCTTCTTAGCTCTGCCGTAGATATCCACCAACAGCAGATTATCCAGCAGCAGGTTCTTGATAAAGCTGTCCTTGTCATAGCGCTCCTTAAAAGCGCTGATCAATCCTTTGAGCTGAAACGCCGCCATGCGGCCGATCAGCAGGGAATTCTCCGGGGCTCCCCGCAGCACCAGTACAAACTCCAGCTGGCCTTCATCAAAGATCTTAAAAAACTGGTAACCGCCAGCCTCCTGGGTATCAGCCTGCGATTCCACGAAGCGGACCACGGCCTCTGCCGCCTCTGTAAATCCCGGTGCGGTGGAAGCCACCTCCCGTCCTTCGCTCTCCATGATCGCCAGCTCTACATGCGAAATCTCCTTGATGCCGTCAATGGTACTCTGCAAAATCTGATTAGAAATCATTTCCCCACGCTTTCTGCTGATTAACCCATCTATGCACTGTCAAAACATACAGTACGCCCCAAGCTGTTTTCACAGTGCTCCTATCGTATTTTTAATTGTAAAGCACCCCAAAATAAAAATCCATAAAATTTCTTGAAATTTTTGTGTATATTTACCACACGTGTTATAGCTTACCATGATGATTTAGTGTTGGTGTCACCCGGCCATGCACCGGAACGCGGCAGATGTCTCGCACCGGTGCATTACGTTTTGCGTTCTGCTATCGATCCGCCCCATAAACTGTAAAAAAAGTTATAGTCCAGGTGGCAAGGTGGCGGAGTGTTTACATGATAATTTAGTGTCACGCGGCCATGCACCGGAACGCAGCAGATGTCTCGCACCATGCACTTTGCGCCGTTTTGCTTATGATCTGCCTCTCGCCTGCGGATGGCACGGCCCGAACTCGCATCCCCGCCTGATGCGGGGATGCTCAGACATTACGGGCCTA
>CAVBJS010000010.1:0-61929 GCA_963596015.1 Bacteroidaceae bacterium | reverse complement strand
TGCGGCAACACGAGGAGAATTTCGCGCAGGCGAATTCTCCGATGTGATCCGCACCGATGACGTTCACGTCATCGGTGTTGTTTGCATGAAATGCTATCAAGCATTTCATGCAAACTTATTATTCTTTTTCTTCCAAAAGATTGGTCATGGACTGCAGGGAGATACCAATAGTGGAAACATTGTGCAGCAACGCGGTGGTGGTGGGTGCCATGATACCGCCTACTCCCATCAGGATCAGGAACAGATTAAAGCCCATGATAAAGCGATAATTGCTGTTGATGCGTTTCATCAGGGCATCAGAGATCTCTCGGAGCACCACCAGGGTATACAGGTCATCCGCGGAAATGGTGATATCCGCCACCTCTCTGGCAATGGCTGCCCCTTCACTGATGGCCACGCCGGCATCTGACTCTGACAGAGCAGGTGAGTCATTGACCCCATCACCGATCATGATGACCTTGCGGCCTGCCGCATGCTCGCTGCGCACAAAGGCAGCTTTATCCTCCGGAAGCACCTCCGAGTGATACTCATCCACGCCTACCTTGGCCGCCACAGCCTTGGCGGTGCGCTCGCTGTCCCCTGTCATCATAACGATCTTGGAAAGTCCCTGGGCATGGAGTCTTCGGATGACCTCCTTTGCCTCTTCCCGCAGGGGATCCTCAATGCAGATGACGGCTGCCAGTTCTCCGGATATAGCCAGATACAAATGGGAATACTCATCCGGCAGCGCCGCAAAACGCGCCTCTTCTCCCGCCGGCACGGTGCACTTCTCATCCTCGAATATGAAGTGATAGCTGCCGATCAGTACCTTTTCTCCCTCTACGATACTGGAGATACCATGGGCCACCACATATTCCACCTTGGAATGGCGCTCCTCATGCCGAAGCCCCCGTTTTTTCGCCTCCTCCACCACGGCATTGGCGATGGAATGAGGATAATGCTCCTCCAGGCAAGCCGCCGTCCGCAGCATCTCTGCTTCTTCATGGCCGCCGAAGGTGATGACCTCAGCCACATGGGGCGTAGCGTGGGTCAGGGTGCCGGTCTTGTCAAAGACAATGGTATCTGCCTCCGACACTGCCTCCAGGAAACGACCGCCCTTTACGGAGATATGGTAGAAACTGCTCTCCCGCATGGCGGAAAGTACAGCTATAGGCATGGAAAGCTTTAAGGCGCAGGAGAAATCCACCATCAGGATCGACAGAGCCTTGGTGACATTGCGGGTCAGCAGATAGGTCAGCAGAGTGCCGCCCAGGGTATAGGGCACCAGCTTATCTGCCAGATGAGAGGCCTTGTCCTCCGTCTGGGACTTTAATTTCTCCGATTCCTCGATCATCCTTACGATCCGGTCATAGCGGCCGCCGCCGGTAGTTTTTTCTACCCGGACAGTGCACTCGCCCTCTTCCACCACGGTACCGGCATAAATGATATCCCCAGCTGCCTTGCGCACAGGCAGGGACTCGCCGGTGATGGAGGCCTGGTTGATGGTCGCCTCGCCGTCGGCGACCCTGCCGTCTAAAGGGATCATATTCCCCGTACGGACCACGATTTCATCCCCGGCCTGAATCTCACTGACCGGTACCAGAACTTCCACACCGTCCTCCCGACTCTTCATCCATACCTTATCCACATTCAGGGACATGGTGCGGGCCAGGTCATCCACCGATTTCTTGTGGGTCCACTCTTCCAGAATATCTCCCACATCCAACAGGAACATAACGGAGGAAGCGGTATCAAAACTGCCCCGCAGTACGGAAACCGTAATAGCAGTGGCATCCAGTACCGGTACCTGAAGCTTTCCTTTCAACAGGCAGCCCAGTCCCTTTGCGATATAGTGCCAGGATTTGCAGACTGTGATCACTTCCCGCACGCCCACCGGCAAAAACAGCTTGTTGCATGCCCTGCGCAGCACCAGAAAAACCAACTTGTCTTCATATTCCCGGTTTAATACCCTGCCGGTGTGCTCCGGCACCAGAGAGGCGTTTCTCTCGTCTGCATATGAAAAACGGGCCAGTGCACGGATGATCTGCGCACGAGAGCCCTTGTAGCGAATGACCGCATCACCGGTCCTGTCATAGACCTTTACCTGCGTAACACCCTCCTGGGCCCGCAGATAATACTCCACCACATCCGCCTGCTCCAGGGTCATGCGGGGTGCTTCCAAATGAACCCGGATGGATCCCCGGGCATCATGTAAGATTTTACATTTCATAAATTCAGCTTTCTGCCACAGCTTGTCTGCGGCAACTTCCTTCTTTACTTTTGCATCGTAAGAAGGGAAAACGCCACCCGGCGATTTCCCTCTCTCTGCGTTCTGTCTATACTATGCTGTCTGTTACAATCTATTCCTTATCAAAATCAGCATCATCAGCCACCACAGCAGCTTCCTCTGCTTCTGCCCGCTTTTCGTTGATCTCCTGGGCATCGGTATAGATATCATCCGCATTTTCTTTAATGATATTGGCTCTTTTCATGACAGCCTCTTTCCCACGCAGCGCTGCTGCAGTTACCTGGGTATAGGCTTTCTTAGCATCCTTGCTGCCTAAAATGGACAAACCTGCTGTACCAAAAAGCACGCCGCCCGCAAAAAGGCCGATCTTCTGTGCTGTTTCCTTCTCAATCTTGAACATAGCTGCCTCCATTCTTCCCATACGTCGGGGGATGTTTCGTTGTTTAAGTTTCTATCTTACCTGCTATTTTCAAAAAAGCAAGGGCTTTTTACTATTTTACACTATTTGTATCTGTTTGACAGCTATTGTTCGGACGCCAGCCAAGTGGCAGAGTGGCGTCTAAGCAGTGATCAGGCGCAGTACCGCTTCACCTTCTCTCAGATAAAGCCCGCACTCTGCTTGGGCAGCATCCTGCTTCTGCGCCGGTATTCCCGGGGCGTCATACCGATGACATCCCGAAACGCCTTGGCGAACTTACTGCCGTTATCGTACCCATACTGCCCCGCCACCTCCAGCACTGTGCTGTCCGTGGTCAGCAGCGTATCTGCCGCCGCCTGCATTTTCTGGGACCGGATATAGGCGTAAATAGAAATGCCGTACACGCCCTTGAAACAGTTTTTCAGGTGGGTGCCGGAGACATGCAGTGTCATGCAAAGTTCCTCCAGCGTCACCTTACTTTCCATGCGCTGGGTCAGATACTGACAGGCACTCTTGGCGATTTCCACCTGGGATGCGGAAAGCCCCGCCTGGGACGCCTCTGCGCCGCAGCCATCCAGATGCAAAAGAAGCTCCAGCACTTTCAGCTGTAAATATCCCTTCTTATTATTCTCTTCTGCCCCGTATATCTCTGAAAAGATCCTCTCTGCCCCTGTCTCTTTCCGCAGCAGGCAGCAGGGCCGATCTGTACAAAATTTCGCAAGAACATCTCCCGGACAGACATCCACTCCCTCCAGACAGGAGGAAAGGCTCTCCGATGCCTTGTCCAGATCAATGATCACCGCACATCCCCGATATTCTCCCAGCGGCAAAAAGGTGGCATGCTGCTGTTTTTGGCCGCCGCAGATAGCTAATTCTCCCTGGGATAAATAAGCATATTGGTTTTTATAATGACATTCCATTCTGCCTTCCCGGCAATGCCGGATCACAAAGAGACGCTCTCCCTCGCTGACACTGTCCGAAAAAGGATCATGGGACGATGCTTCCTCGCAGCGCACGGTAATGCCCGGAAAAACGGCATAGGATGTCTGCCCGGGACATTCTGCTGTTTTGCATGCACCGGCTGCTATCATATGTATATCCTCTGCCGCCGTGCGTGTGCCTTCTGCCCCCGCACTCATGCAGTTGCCTCCCCGGCATACTGTTTCAGTATGTTTTCCAATGCACTCTTGGAGCTGGAATGGGATCTGGCTACGATGGTGTTCTGCCCCTTGATCTCATTGAGGGCATAATGGACCATCTTATGAGACATGGTGCTGGTAAAAAGGATCATGAGATCCGGGTTGCCTACCTTTCGCTTAAGGCCGCTCTTCATCTGGGTGAAGACCTTCGCCTCACATTGGTGTTTCTCACAAAGATCGATATACTGTCTGACCATACAGTCATTGCCGCCTACGATGACTACACTCATTTACACCCCTTTCTGGTGCTGCGCTCCCGCAGCAGCCGGCGGAGAATCTCCTGCTGAAAAATTTCCTTCTGCAGCCAATTCTCAGTTTAGGCATCCAAAATACTGTGGCGATGCCGCGCTGAACTGTTACATTGTTGTTTGCATTTAGTTAGTTCTAGCTAACCCGTAATTTATATAAAAAGTGTCCTGTATAAGCGACACTTTTCTCAGATGCCTGTGTCTGCATCTGTTTTTATACGTTATGATCACCGCCGCAGCCGCAGCTTCCGCCGTGGCAGGCTGTGCATCCGTTGCAGCCGCCGCAGTTTCCGCCGCAGCTTAAACGCCCCTGCTTTCTTTCTTTGATCAGATACCAGATCGCCAGCGCCAGTAAAATACAGACAACAGCAAATACGATCACCGTAGGAAGATTCCACACCAGTCCAAACATATACTGTCACCTCACTTTTTATTTTTTGTCCTTAAAAAAGCCAATGATCACGCGGACAGCTACCACCATCAGTACCGCGATCACGGCCAGTACCACAGCATCCGCTGTGCTAAGGGTCAGATTTGTCGTCATTTTATTCTCCGTTTCTATGTGGTTTTGCCACGAAAAAGCGACGGGCTCTTCGGCTTCTCGGCCGCAAAGGCAAATTCCGTTTTATAGTTATCATAAGGCACTGCGCCCCGGAATTTATCTTTGCCGCCGGGCGAATCCCTGTCTCCAAAGACTCGCCACAAGCGGATGTTTTACTTGTAGATCCTCATCTTTAAAGATTTACATCTTTACAGACTCGTATCTTAGATCTTATGCCTCTTTCTTATTCGGATCCGGACGGAACAGGAGATAGAGGATCACTGCCAGCACGATGAATGCTGCTACGGTAGCTGCGGAGAAAGCAACCTCGCCGGTAACAAGACCGCCGATCTGGTAAACCATCAGGGCTACGCAGTAAGCCATTACGTTCTGGAAGATCAGAGCGAATGCCATCCACTTCTTATCGCCCATTTCCTTTGCCATAGCGGAGATAGCTGCCAGGCACGGAGAATCGAACATGTTAAAGAACAGGAAGGATACTGCTGCAATGCTTGTGGGGAAGAATGCTGCAAATGCGGCATGCATGTCGTTTGCATATTCCTCTACCTCGCCCAGGCCGGCCAGGACGCCCATGGTGGAAACGATACCTTCCTTTGCAACGAAGCCGCTGAGGGAAGATGCCACTGCCTGCCAGGTACCAAAGCCAAGGGGCATGAACAGGTAGGAAAGAGGACGACCGATAGCTGCCAGGAAGCAGTTCTCTGTGTCAACTAAGCCGAATACGCCGTCCTGAATGCCGAAGCTGCCAAGGAACCACATAACTGCACAGCATACGAACAGGATAGTACCAGCCTTCTTCAGGAAGGACCATACACGCTCCCAAACATGAAGCAGAACGCCCTTCAGGGAAGGAATGTGGTACTGGGGAAGTTCCATAACGAAGGGAGCCGGATCGCCGGAGAACATCTTGGTCTTCTTTAAGATGATGCAGCATACTACCACCATGATGATACCGGAGAAGTACATCAGGGGAGCCATCCACCATGCGCCGCCCATCAGGAAGCCTGCGATCAGGGCAATGACCGGCAGCTTAGCGCCGCAGGGAATTGCGGTGGTGGTGATCATGGTCATACGACGGTCTTTTTCATTCTCAATGGTACGGCTGGCCATAATGCCGGGAACGCCGCAGCCGGAGGAGATCAGGAAAGGAATGAAGCTCTTACCGGACAGACCGAACTTACGGAAGATACGGTCCATGATGAAAGCTACACGAGCCATGTAACCGCAATCCTCCAGGATGGACAGGAAGAAGAACACGATAGCCATCTGCGGAGCAAAACCGATGGGTGCTGCCAGACCGCCGATGATACCGTCAACCACCAGAGAAACTACCCACTCTGCTGCGCCTACATTTTCCAAAAAGCCCTGTACAGCCGGCTGGATCCACTCACCAAAGAGCGTGTCGTTGGTCCAGTCTGTTACAACGGTACCCAGGGTGGATACGGAAATGTAATAAACCAGAGTCATGACCACTACGAAGATGGGCAGTGCCAGGATACGGTTGGTCACGATGCGGTCGATCTTATCGGAAGCAGACAGATTGTCTTTTCTTGCTTTCTTCTTTACAGACTTCTCAACTACCTTGTTGATGTATGCATATCTCTGGTTGGTGATGATGCTCTCTGCATCGTCATCCAGCTCCTTCTCGCAGTCCTTGATATGCTCTTCCAGATGAGCGGTCAGTGTAGAATCCAGCTTCAGCTCTTCCTGCACCTTCTCATCACGCTCGAAGATCTTAACGGCATACCAGCGAAGGAATCTGTCTTCTACCTTGCCCTGAATGGACTCTTCGATATGTGCGATGGCATGCTCTACGCTGCCTACGAATACGTGAGGAAGCTCTACCGCCTTGCCTGCCTGTGCTGCCTTAATAGCTGCCTCTGCTGCCTCCAGGCTGCCTTCGCCCTTTAAGGCGCTCATCTCTACTACGGTGCAGCCGATCTCTTCACCCAGCTTCTTTAAGTCGATGTTATCACCGTTCTTACGAACCAGATCGATCATGTTGATGGCCATCACTACCGGGATGCCCAGCTCGATCAGCTGTGTGGTCAGGTACAGGTTACGCTCGATATTGGTACCATCTACGATATTCAGGATCGCATCCGGCTTTTCGTTTACCAGATAACCTCTTGCTACCACTTCCTCCAGTGTATAGGGAGAAAGAGAATAGATACCGGGTAAGTCCTGGATGATCACGTCCTTGTGGCCGCGAAGCTGTCCTTCCTTCTTTTCAACGGTAACGCCGGGCCAGTTGCCGACATACTGGTTTGCGCCTGTCAGGTTATTGAACAGGGTAGTCTTACCACAGTTCGGGTTGCCCGCCAGTGCGATCTTAATGCTTCCCATGATTGGAATGCTCCTTTCTTTTCAAACCCTCATAAGGTTTTACTGCTTGTCTGGTTTACTTACTTTACTTCGATCATCTCTGCTTCTGCCTTACGCACGCTCAGCTCATAGCCGCGTACACTCAGCTCCATGGGATCACCCAACGGTGCTACCTTGCGAACGTAGATCTCTACGCCCTTGGTAATGCCCATGTCCATGATCCTGCGCTTAACCGGTCCTTCTCCGTTTAACTTGGTAACCGTGACGGTGTCGCCAACCTTGGCATCCTTCAGTGTCATCTCTTCTCTCCTCCTCTTTTGCTGATTATTAGATCATAATGCGATTTGCCATTGTTACGCCCAGTGCGACGCGGCTCTCCTTGACCTGAATGATCAGGCTGCCGCCGTTCTCACTGACGACAGTGACATCGCTGTCTACTACAAACCCGAGCTCCGCCAGGTGCTGGCGAATCTCGTCTTTTCCGGTGATCTTCTTGATGGTCACCGGCTCGCCCACAGGCGCCATTGATAAAGGCATCATGTTTCCCTCTTTCTGCCGCAATTTATTGCGGCACACGAGGAGAATTTCGCGCAGGCGAATTCTCCGATGTGATCTAACAGCAATGCTGCCTGCAGCATTGCTGTATCTGCCATGATTGCCATCGGGCAATCGTGGCAGATTTTTCCCTCTTTCTGCCGCAATTTATTGCGGCACACGAGGAGAATTTCGCGTAGGCGAATTCTCCGTATTTAGCTTAGTTTCAGCTAACTCGTCCCGTAAAAATATGGTTAGCATTTGCTAACCGTCCGAATATCTTACCAATTTTGTGTTTCTCTGTCAACCCTGCTCTTTTATCTGCTTTTTGATCTGCTTTTTCTGCTTTTTCTACTTTTTCAAAAAGCCGAAGAGGCCCTTGGGCGCTTCATAGGGTTCCCTGGTGATGTCTGTCAGGGTATAGCCGGTGGCAGCGATGGCCTTGCGAAGGCTCTCCTCGTCCACAGCCTGCTCTGTCACAAAGGTGGAAATGCCCTTTCCGGCGGAGGAAGAAACCTTCTTGGCCTCTCTGATCTCCCGGCGAATCACGTCATTAATGTGGGATTCGCACATACCGCACATCATGCCGTCTATCTTCAACGTATATTTCAACATGACTTTATCCTTTCTGCAGTTAGGATACCCTAACCAGTCAACAGCATCATACTCATATATAATGAGTTTGTCAACCTCTCCGGTGTTATTTTTTGTGTCTTTATGGATTCTTTTTTATTTTCACTCCATAATATTGCTGTTTTTACGCCGCTTTGGCAGGTTTTACTGTTGCTTCAAAATTGGAGCATTTCCTGCTGTTCACCCCCACCGCTTAGCGGCGGCTAAGCGGTGCTCTCCGGACCGGTCACTGTTCAAACGTCCCCAAGCGGCAGGAAACAGGGCATTTTGTCCAGCCGGCGGCGACGCTGTAACTACAGATTGGTTTCTTTTTCGTTCATACGCTTTTAGAGCTTGCTTTCAGGGGAAACTGCGTTATCCTATTTTCTGAGTTATATAAAGTTTACTGTTCCGTCACCGGCCAAATGGCAGCATAGCAGCGTGTATCCAGGCGCAAAGGCCTTATGAGAGCAAAGGTAAGCGGCTCGTATTCTTTGCGAGCTTATATACCGCCGGACGCAGGCACAAAGCCCGGAAGCGCCGCCGCTGCCCGACCGGAGGAAAAGCCGTAACGTAAATCATAAATGCCAACCGAAAGGGTCCTATTATGAAGAAAACTTCCCTGCATCCCCGTCACCAGATATCGGAATCCATAGAGCTATGCATCCTGCTCACCCTGTCCGGCGGCTTTATGGATGCCTACTCCTATCTGTGCCGGGGACATGTCTTTGCCAATGCCCAGACCGGTAACATTCTGCTGCTGGGAGTCTATCTCTCTCAGGGGAATTACGACCAGGCGGTGCATTATATTTTCCCCATCCTTTCCTTCGGCGTGGGGATCGCCTGTTCCGACTTAAACCGGCATTTTCTGCAGCAGCGCGTCTCCCTTTTGCACTGGCGCCAGTTTACGGTGCTTTTTGAGGCTATCCTCTTTCTGATCGTAAGCTTTCTGCCCCAGTCCCAGAATCTGGCTGCCAACTGCCTGATCTCCCTAGCCTGCGGTGCCCAGGTGGAAAGCTTTCGCAAGATTCACGGCTGCGCCGCTGCCACCACCATGTGCATCGGCAACTTCCGCACTGCCACCCAGTCTCTGGGGGACTATTTCTTTACCAAGGACCGGCAGGCCCTGCGCAAGAGCCTGCTGTTTTACGGCATCATCCTGTGCTTTATGATCGGCGCCATCATCGGCTCCATCGCCATCAGCTATCTGGCCGAGAGAGCTATCGTGATCAGCTGCGGACTGATGGAGGCAGCCTTTCTGCTGATGTTCATTAACAGAAAAGAGTAAAGCGTTATGTCCTCGATCACCGAGAATCACAAAATCTAAAAAGCACAAAAAAACCAAAAAGCGGCGTCCTCTTTCCAATAAGGTCTCCGCTTTTTGGTTTCTTGTGCTTTTCTTGTATTTTCTGTCTCTTGTGTTTTTCCTGTATTTTCTGTCTCTTGTGCTTTTCTTGTATTCTCTGTCTCTTGTGCTTTTCTGTATTTTCTGTCTCTTGTACTTTTCTTATGTTTTCTTGTTTTTCTATACTCTTCTTTACTTTCTGCTTTTGTGCATCAGCCCTTTACACCGCCGACTACAATACCCTTTACGAAATACTGCTGGAAGAAAGGATAGATCACCAGGATGGGCAGGACGCCTACTACCGCGATGGCCATGCGAATGCCGGTGCTGGGCATGCTGGCGATGATGGAGGAAGCGCTGCTGACGGAAGAATTCTGCAAGAAGGTAATGCTGTTGATGATGTTGTTCAGGATGGCCTGCAGACTGTAATACTTCTCGTCGGTGACATAGTAAAGGCTGTTGGTCCAGTCGTTCCAGTAGCCAAGACCGATCATCAGGGTGATGGTGGCGATCATAGGCTTGGACAGGGGCAGGACGATCTGGAACAGGGTGCGGTACTCACCGGCACCATCGATCCGGGCTGCCTCTACCAGAGAATCCGGAATGTTACTAGTAAAGAAGGAGCGCATCATAATGACGTAGAACGCGTTCATCAAAAGGGAAGGAACGATCAGCGCCCAAATGGTATTTTTGATATGGAAGGTCTGGGTATACATCATGTAAGTAGGTACCAGACCACCATTGAAAAGCATGGTAAAGAAGATCAGGAAGGAGAGGACTCCTCTGCCCGGCACTTCTTTTCTGGAAAGGGGATAGGCAAAAAGCAGGGTCATCATAACGGATACAAAAGTACCCAACACGGTAACCACCACGGAGATGCCAAGACCCCGGATGATCTTGCCGCTGCTCCTGAACAGATACTCATAGGAATAGAGGCTGAACTTGCTGGGCCAGAAGGTATAACCGTTGGCGATCAGCGCCTGCTCATCCGTCAGGGAAGAGGCGATCAGCAGCACAAAGGGTGCCACTGCAAGAATACTCAGCAGTATAAAGACAATATTCAGAATAACCTGACCGGTCTTATTCTTGGAAACCATATTCATAGTCGTTTCCTTTCTATGCCGCCATTTATCGCGGCTTTGTGAGAAAAATTTCGCCCAGGCGGATCCTACGATGCGATCACCCATTGATGGCGTTTACGACAGCAACGCCGTTTTAAAGCAATGCCGCCCGGCATAGCTTTAAATCGTTTGCTCCTAGAAAAGGGCACTGTCTTCGTCCAGCTTGCGAACGATGAAGTTGACCACCAGGATCAATACAAAGCCCAGCACAGACTGCAAAAAGCCTGCTGCAGAGGATCTGCCGATATCATTAAGCTGTGTCAGTCCCTTGTATACATATACATCGATGGTATCTGTCACATCGGCGATGATACCGGAATGCATGGGTACCTGGTAGAACAGACCGAAATCAGAGAAGAACATTCTGCCTACCTGCAGCAATACCATAGTGATGATGGTAGTCTTAAGTCCCGGTAAGGTGACGTGGACGATGGATTTCCAGGTCGTAGCGCCGTCGATGGCTGCCGCCTCGTAGAGGGAGGAGTCAATGCCGATGACCGTCGCATAGTACAGGATACTGGTGTAGCCAAAACCCTTCCACAGATTGACGAAGGTCAGAATGAAAGGCCAGTACTTGGAGGTGGTATACCAGTTCAGGGAATGACCGCCCAAAGCCTCGATGGCCTTATTTAAAAAGCCGGACTCTGTGGAAAGGAAGCCATAGACGATGTAGGATACAATGACCATGGATACCAGATACGGCACCAGGATCAGAGTCTGGTAAACCTTTTTATTGAGCTTGCCCTTCAGGAAATTCAGTAAAATGGCGATGACCACTGCCACCACCGTGCCCAGGGCGATGAATACCAGATTATACAGAATGGTATTCCGGATGATGTTTAAGGCATCCTGGGTCTTGAACAGATAGGTAAAATTGCTAAAGCCTGCCCAGGGGCTTGCCCAGATCCCCTTGCTGTAATCGTAGCGCTTAAAGGCGATCACCAGACCTGCCATAGGCAGATAGTTATTGATCAGCAGATACACCAGCCCCGGAATGGTCATGGAAATCAGTGCCAGGGAGCTCTTTCTGATCTTAATGGGCTTTTTAGTTTTTGAATTCATACGCATCCACCCTTTCCTTTTCCCGGAAAAGAAGAAGCGGTCCGGCCGAAGTCTCCACCGGACCGCTCAGGTCTTTACTTCTTACTTATTTTCTGCAAGCCATGCATCGAACTGGGACTGCTTTTCAGCGATGACCTTGTCGATTCCTGCTGCCTCAAACTCCTCTAGAGCCTGCGGGATCGTCTCATCGGGATCTACCGCACCCATCAGCAGTGCCTGATAGTACTTGCTCATAACGTTGACGCATGCACTGTACTCATCGGTTACATTGGTGGTATCGAAGCAGAAGCCATAACCGGTACTTCTGTGTACGTTCTTGTTGTAGTTGTTCAGATCCTCGTTGTAGCTTGCGCCCAGGTCCTCACGGATGTAAGCCAGGCTGCTGTTGGGATATGCCCAGAGCTGCTGCATAGCTGCATAACCGCAGTTGTTGTAATCGGTTCCTTCCGGGAATGCTGCCAGTCCGTCATCGGTCAATACATAGTTGCTGCCTTCAATACCATTGACCAGGAGCTTGATCACATCTTCGTCCATATAAAGGGCTTCCATCATCTTCCATGCCGCATCCTTATTCTTGGAGTTAGCACTGATGGCCCAGCACATACCGTTGATGGTGGTAGTCATAGCCTTCGGCTGACAGATCACTACTCTGGTGTACTTGCCCTGTACGAAGTTCTCATCGGTGTACCAGTTGCCGTTGTTGATGGTGGTCACTGCACGATCGTTGTCGATCAAAGCCTCGCCGCCTTCGGTGTTGCTCAGGCAGTCAGGCATCATGTAGCCCTGCTCATACCAGTATCTGGAGTGCTTGGTGAAGTCCTTGAATCCTTCGTTCTCAAAAAGATTCATTACGGTGGTGTCGTCCTCAAAGACATTTACCACACCTACGAAGGACTTATCGCCCAGGCCGTCCCATGTCCAGTCACCGTTGGTCATGTTGTTCTGACCCTGGGGAACGATGGCATATTTATCAGGATAATCTGCGTGGATCTTACCCAACAGCTCGTCTACTTCATCCAGTGTCAGTGACTGTCCGCCGGTCAGTCCGTACTGCGCAGCCACATCATGGGTCATTTCCAGTACCACGGTATCACCTTGGTTACGGAAGTTCGGCAAGCCGTAAAGCTTTCCGTTTACAGAAGTACACTTTAACACTTCATCATCCATAAAGCTGGCGGTGGCACTCTTGAACTCTTCGCTGGCGGTGGCATAATAGTCTGTCAGGTCTGTCAGCTGGCCGTTCTTTGCATAGGTCAGAAGAGGTGTGCCGAAGACCATGATGATATCTGCCTCATCGCCGGTCAGCAGCATGTTGGACTGCTGGGTCCAGTTGCCGCCTTCTACGTAGGTGAATTTCATCTTTACGCCATACTTATCAGCGGTAATGGCGTTGATGGCATCCTCTACTGCCTGCGCCTGGCTCACATCATAAAAGGTGGGGCATACAAAAGATACGGTGGGAACATCTCCACTTGCACTGGCTGTGGAATCACCGGAGGAGCTTGCAGCGGTATCCGAGGATCCGCCGCAGCCTGCTGCGGTCACCATAAAGGAAGCCGCCATAGCCAACGCTGCTGCTTTTTTCCAGAATTTCTTTTTCATATCTTCCCTTTCCAAGCTGCAGCTTGCTGCAGCTTCGTGAGGAGAATTTCGCGAAGGCGAATTCTCCGATGCGATCTCCCATGGATGACGCTTGCGGCATCCATGGGTTTGAAGGAAATGCTATCGAGCATTTCCTTCAAACAGCCCTTTCCAAGCTGCAGCTTGCCTGCAGCTTCTCCCTGTAGTCTTGGACGCGCAGCTTGCCTGCGGCATCGCCGACCTGTTTGATGACTTTATTTTACAAAAAGAAAACACACCCCTCTGCCAGGAATGTGTTTTAAAAATGTACATTTTGTGAACTGAAAATGTCAAATATTCAAAAAAATGTTCAAAACGGGATATTATTGTTCTGTTCGTGTCATGCTTTTCCCCTACCCCTTCTGATGACTCTTTCTGTACTCCTGGGGTGTCATATCCGTCAGCTTTTTAAAGGTTCTGGAAAAGTGAGAAAAGTTATCAAAGCCGGTCTTGGTAGCGATGACGCTGACAGACAGGTTGGTATTGGCCAGCAGTTGGCTGGCTACCTTCATTTTTTCCTTGATCACATAATCCTTAAAGGTCCAGCCGGTGTACTTGCTGAAGAGCTTGGAGAAATACTCCTCATTGAGGTAAACCACCTCTGCCACCTCTGCCCGGGAGATATTCTTGTAAATATGGCTGTGGATATACTCTTCGGCCTTCCGGATCCGTTCATCATTTTCGTCCCGCGGGCCTTCCGTCTCCGGATACAGTCCCTTCGCCACATGGATCCGGTGTCCCGGCTTGGTATAAAAGGCGCAGCACTTTTCCGTCAGGGAGGGATCCGTGACCTGCATAAGAGTGCTGTAACTGATCTGGGGTGCCATACGGACCTTCTCATCCAGAAAATGATAGTAGCGCTCCAGCTTCTGCAGCCACAGTTCCTCGTCCAGTTCGGTCTTCCCGCAGATCACCAGGATGCTGTACAGCTGTTCTCGTAGGGTAGTGCAGATCTCTGCGCCTGTGTCCTCAAAGATCTCATCCAGCACATTGTTAAAGACCTTTTCTCCTATTCCCTCCGACCACTCATCGATCTCCCGGGGCTGCTCCTTCATGGCGATCTGCACCATGCCCAGCACCTGGTCCTCTCCGGTCCGGTCAAGGACTTGCAGGATCTGGTGAAGCACATCTCCGGCGCCGCCTCGGTTTCCCAGCTCCGCCTGGGCGATCATGGAACAGAGAAAAACGTCCTTCTGATCCTGCAGGGTCTGCTCCATCTCCCGCATCCAGCTGATCTTCCTGGCCTCCTTGATCTGCTCGCAGGCTCTGGCTACCGCCGCCTGTATCTCCTCATACCGGGCGGGCTGCAGGATATAATCCACGCCCCCTAAACCGATGGCCTCTTTGGCATAGGAAAAATCCGCATGGGACGTCAGAAAAATACTTTTGATGGAAAAATTCTTTTCCTTCACCCACCGCACCAGGGCAAGGCCGCTGTCCCCCGGCATCTCAATGTCTGTCAGCAGCACATCCACCGGAAAATTGGTGATCAGCAGCTTGGCCTCATCGGCGCTGTTGGCCGTAAAGACCTCCTCTACGCCGGCCTCTTCCCAGCGGATCCCCGTTCTGATACTTTCCGTGATGGCCTGCTGGTCATCTACAATCAATAATTTCATTCCCGTCCCCATTTCTGCGCTGCTTTGCCGTAAAGAGATGACGAAGATCGCAGATCTTTCACAGCGCTGCTCTTGGCACTATCTCTCTATCCCGCTGCTTGTTTCCGGCGGCAGGATCAGCTCACTTACCGCGCCGTCCATATTATAAAAGCTGTACTCCGCCGTCTCACCGTAGAGCAGTTCGATCCTTCTCTTAATATTATTGATGCCGATGCCGGCCCCTTCGTAATCCCCCCGGGCATTCATACGGGGCAGCATAGATTCCGGATACCCGTCTCCGGAATCCTGTACGGTGATATCAAGGACCTGCCTTCCCTCTTCCTCCATGTCCAGCCGCAGGATACTCACATGAATGTCCACCCGGTTATTCTGAGGATTCACATACTTGATACTGTTCTCCACAAAGCTCTGGATACACAGGATCGGCACCGTCCAGTCTCCCAGCTCTCCCTCTTCTTCCACCGTCAGTTCGATATGTCGCCCTGTCAGCATATTCTGCAGGTCCACATATTCTCTGGTAAAGGCCAGCTCCTCCCGAAGCAGAATGGTCATCCGGTCATTGGTCAGCAGATACCGCAGATAGTTGGATATCTTCAGTACCAGCTGCTGCAGATCCTCCATTCCCGCATTTACCGCCATAGTGTTCATGACCTTCATACAGTTCAGGAAAAAGTGGGGCTGAAGCTGAATCTGCCGCAGCTGCAGCTCTGTCTCCTGCCGGTTGAGCTGCTCCTCATAGATGCTGTTCTTCTGCCGCTTGAGCACCTCTACCATCTCGGACAGAGTCCTGTTCACCAAATCCAACTCGTAGAAACGAAACTGCAGATCCGGGATCTCCCCCACCGCCTGTCTGCGGTAGTCCTCCATGACACCCACCAGCTGATAGATGGGGCGGAAATAAAATTTGTTCATGATGGCACAGATCCAGAACAGAGCACATGCAGAGAAGATGGTGATCAGGAACATAACGACTGCCAGCGGCGTCCATAGAGCGCCGGCCGGTCTGTCAATCTGCGCCACGATCCAGAAGGCCCCGTTTTGTACCGGAAAAGCAAACTCGATGCTGTTCCAGCCCTTACGGATACTGACGCTCTGCTCATTTACGATCTTTTCTGCCACAGGATAGGCCGCTGTTATCTCTTCCTTCTCCAGATCCTCTGCCAAAAGCACCCGGCTGTCTGCGCAGCCCTCTACGCTGCCGCATATTTCCTGCGCCATACCGGAGAGATTGTAGATCCCTGCCAGCAGATTTCTGCCGCGAAAATAGATTGTCAGGGAATAGGCATCCCTCGACGGCAAGGTCACATACTGTCTCTGAAGTCCCGCCCCCTCTGTGGCCAGGTTCAGCAGATAGGTGTGGAGAGATTCCTCATTTTCATAGTTGATGTTCTGGGATGTGTTCATCCGATAGTATGTGTTTCCGTCCCCATAGCGGATGTAATACTCGTCGAAATGGTCATAGAGCATCTGAAACTGATCCAGTCCCGTGCGCATAGCATATACATTATCGTAGAGCTCTGCGCTGTTTTTCTTCTGCCCCAGCTCCTGGAAATTCCTGTCTGCATAAACATTGTACATGTAATTATTGATGGCAGTCATCTCCTGCTCATAGGCAGTGATCCTGGTACTGATCTTGTCCTCCACACTCTTTTCCCAGGTGGTGCGCTGATTGACCAGCAGCATGACATCCAAAAGCAAAAGCAGCATCAATATGCCTGCATAGCCTGCGATCAGCGCCATCAGTACCGAGCGGCTGGAGTGAAGCTTTTTCTTCGTTGTTCTATGCATCCCTGTTCACTCCTTTCCCCTGTATAAATCTTATACTTTTCCCTTTCGCGCAAACAAACGATAAAAGAAACATGTCAGGAAATAAGAAGGCAGTCGAAAACCAAAGAACCACATTGGTGCATACATCTTCCTTCCCTCTGTAAGCCCCTTCCGATCCCCATGCCTTAGCTGCTGCAGACTGGGACAGATCTGACACAGCTCCTTCCAGGTCCTTTTCTTCTCCTGCTCTGTCAGGGGGCTGTCCGGATGAAACAGATACATTTTCAGCAGCTGCATATATTTCTTCATCAGCCACGCCTCATAGGCCTTCTGATAGGCTTCCCCCTTCCGATACTGCCTGCCAAAAGACAAAAAAGCGGTATTGATCTGCTCGATCTGTGACGGCAGATATGCATTGTACCGGTGATAACAGGAGGTCTCGTAAATGCGATAATGATAAAACGGACGGTCTAAGAGCACCACACTGTCAGCGCGCTCCAGATATGCCATATCCCACAGAGCATCTTCGCTCTGGCGAAGCTTTTCATCAAAACGCAGTTGCCAACGGTTCACTAGCTCTCTTCGAACCGCCTGCAGACACGCTGATCCGAAATAAACCCTGACCAGCCTGCGGTTTTCGTCTAAAAGTCCCAGCTGCAGCTGCTGCAGCAGCTCTTTTTTACCGAACCGCAGCGGCTCTCCTGTTTCCATCCCGCAGGGCTGGGAAGAACCCCCGCAATCCCGGAAATATCCAAAGACAAGCATATCCGGCTCATATCCCGCCAGCTGTTCATGTACCGATGTAAGCAGATCCTGTTCCCACCAGTCATCCGGATCAAGGAAAAGAAGCCACTTTCCCGCTGCCACCCCAAGACCTGCATTCCGTGCGGAGGAGACGCCGCCGTTTTCTTTATGGATCACGTGAAAACGCGCATCTGCCGCCGCGCAGGCATCGCAGGCCCTCGCCACTTCGTCCATGGACCCGTCGTCCACCAGGATCACCTCAAAATCCTCACAGGTCTGGGCACTGACGGAAGCGGCGCACTGACGAAGGTATGCCGGCGGTGTGTTATAGACTGGGATAATAATGGAAAATTCAGGCAAAGTCGTCACTCCCTCATGCAATACAGACGTTTAAAATGCTTTGGTGCCAGAAGCGCCATGGTATAAAACAGCTTTCGTTTCACAGGATAGTCGGAACGAAGCAAAGGCACATACAGCTCCCGTATTTTCCTGCGGTACCGGCGAAGAAGTGCCTTATCCGCCACCGGCCAGTCAGAGACGATCTGCAGATACTCCACTGCCATGAAAAATTCCCGGTTTTCGGTCAGCACCTCCAGCCTGCTCTCTCCCTTTTCTCTGTAAAATGCCAGCCGGTTGTCCATGATCTCCAGCATGGTCAGCTTATCCGGAGATTTTGCCGTAAAACGGGTGGCCATCAGCCCCTTATCATTGCTGCGGTAAAAGTAAAGATCTTCCTGTACATAGGTTACCCAGTCGGCCTGATAGAGGATCCGGTAGACCAGTGCCTCATCCTCATGGATCACGCCGGGAAAACGGGCCGCATCCCAGAGCCTTCTCCGGTACAGCTTATTCCAGGCAACAGTGGTCTGAGACCAGTACCGGTCTGTATACAGGCGATGATTGGCCTCCCGTCCCGTTACAGTGTCATAGCCGGACTTTGAAAGCAGCTTTCGGTATGCCGGTGTATCGGGATCAGCATCTGCCCCAACCCGCGCAAAAAATCCCAGGGCAATATCGCATCCGGTTTCCGTACAGGCCTGCAGCAGTTTTTCCACATACCGGGGATGGATAAAGTCGTCGCTGTCCACAAAAGCAATATATTCGCCGGTGCAATGGTCAAGACCGGTATTGCGTGCCCCGGAAAGACCTGCGTTTTTCTGGTGGATGACTTTGATCCGGTCATCTCTTCCGGCATATTCCTCACAGATGGCCGGGCAGCGGTCCGTAGCGCCGTCATCGATCAGCAGGATCTCCAGATTGCCGTAGCTTTGTCTCAGAACGCTATCCAGGCAGGCCGGCAGATAGGATTCCACGTTATAGACAGGAATAATGATACTGACAAGGGGCTCCATCCTTACCTCCTTAGCGCCTCTGGCTGTTAAAACCAGTTCAGATCTACGATCACAAGCTCCGGCGCATTATTGATCCGGGGAATGATCTTATCCTTCCCGTCTCCCAGTCCCCGACTGATCACCACGAAGGCATCTCCCACCTTATGGACACCTTCCGTCAGATCCGGCAAAAAGCCCTGGTCCACGGTATACAGGCCTCCTATGCCGGGGATCCGGATCTGACCGCCATGGGCATGACCGCAGAATGCCACGTCGATGGCTGCATCCGCCAGCGCACCGTCTTTCAGGAAATACTCCGGATAATGCACCAACAGGATCTTAAAAGTATCTAATGCCTCAAATTCTTCCAGATATGCCTTTGCGTACTTCTCATAGGAAGCGGGCGCTTCTGCAATGCCGCCGATGGCAACGGAATCTCCGTTCACTTCCAGCGTCTCGGTCTCATCTGCCAGAAAATGAACGCCCACTGCCTCCAGATCTGTCCGTATGGTGCTGTTTTCAAAAACGATCTTGGGCCACTCATGGTTGCCGGGCACATAATATACCGGTGCGATTTCAGTCAGTGCTGCGCACAGATCGGTGACTACCGTGTAGTCCTCCACCTGCTTGTCATTCATGTCGCCGGTGATCACGATGATATCCGGCTTAAGAGCCGTAATGCGCTGGATCAGCTCTGCATTGTTCTCTCCGAACTGCCGCAGATGCAGGTCCGAGAGCTGGATGATCCGCATATTGGACGTCAGCTTATCCGACTGGATCTGATAATAGCTTTCCGTAAAACTCTGTTTGCTGTCAGTATAGGTGAAAAATCCCCACAGGGCCGCCAGCAGCACCGCCAGTCCAAGGAGCACCTTCAGGAAATGAAGGAACAGCCTTACCAAAAGGTGGGGCCTGCCTTTCTTTTTCTTATGTGCTATTTCTTTCTTCTGAACTATCTCCTCCTGAAAGTTCCCATCTTCCTGAAAGTTCTCTTTTCTCCGAGGATTCTCATGCATCTGTTTTTTAGTATGAAACAGCTTTTTCCTGCGATATACCTTTTTCTTATGAAGTGCCAACTGTTACACCTCCTGTTTCGACCTTGCCTTTATAGCCTCCCGCAGCAGGCTCCGGATCGTGTAAACGCCGTTTGTCTTACTCTCCGCAATGCCGATGGCGTATTCAAAGACAGCATCCATACTTTCCTCATTGAAAGAGACAATCAGCCGGTTGAAGTAATCTGCAAAGCTCTCTGCATCCTCCATCCGGCACTGTTCAAAAATACCGACGAACTGTTGGCCGCCGTTGTAGTAGATCGGTCCGCAGGTGGAAGCCGCATCCTTCAGAAGCTCTGTGAACTGCAGCAGCATTGCATTTCCCTTTTCCCGTCCATAGGAGACATTAATGTTGCTCAAGTTGCGTACTTCGATCACTACACAGGCCGTATCATCCGACAGGGAACGATTGGTATTATTCTTGATATACAGATCTAAGGCTGCACGGTTGGGTATATTTAATGTCTGCTCCGTGAAGAAGAGGTATTCCACGAAATCCTGTATTCTTCCTAAGAGGATCGCGCCGCAGACGCCCAGGATAAAGAACACGGCAACCCCCAGCATCATATACAGCTTGACATTGATCTTCGCGCTGACCGTGGTACTTGCCAGTACGCCTAAGTTTACAGCACCGCAGTACTCATTGTACTCCTGCATCATCACAGACAAGGTCCCGTACAGGGCAGTGAGCCGCTCCTGCAATGCGGCGATCTCTGTTTCCACCGTCTCGTTGGTGAAGGCCCGGTTGCCCTCTGTGTCCACTGCCGCATCCTCTGTTCCCTGGTAAATGTTAATGATATACTGACAGTAGGCTGCATCGATCACATTATTGGAGCTTCGATTCAGCATCGTCACATAGTCACTGACCAGCGTATCATAAACCGTAGTCCGGTCTACCTCCAGATCGTCCTCATACACATCCCCCAATACGGAACTGCTATTGCTATCCGCCGAGGAGCTGTTTCCGTAATAGAGATTTCCCTCCTTGTTCTTGTCTCCATAGCTCTCGATGACCTCCAGAACCGCAGCCACCTTCTCCGCATCCACATCACTGTCCATGATATAGGAATTGTACCGTTCCTGATATTTCTTCAGCAGCACTTCCCGGTCCTGGGTAAGTTTTCCCCCCAGGATCTCCGAAAAAAGATAGGGCACTTCCACATCACTGACATAGCTATACTCATCAAACAGATCCGACATGGAAAGTCCTGTGGTGGAGGAGACGAACTCCGGATGAGCACTCTGGCAGCTCCCCAGAGTGGAAATGATCTCTGCCACTGCATTATTCAATATTTCCGCCTGTTCTATATAATCATACTCCTGGCCTTCCAATGCCGCCGCATTATTGGGGATCGTGGAATGATCCACGTACTTTTCTCCAAATCTGGCAAAGTAACAGCTCAGGATCTCATCCAGCATGGTGCGGGCAAACTCTGTGCTGTAAGCACTGCCTACCGTGAGCTTTACCACATACTCTGTGGAATGGTATTCCTCCACTTCCTCACCCTTGTCCATTTGGGCTTCCTGGGTCTTCGTCACATCGTCCGGCACGATCCCTGTCACGTTGCCTCCTGACCGGATCGTATCCACATTGACGGAGAGTCCCAGATTTTCAATAGCTTCCTTTACTACCGTAGAGGAAAAGATCTCCGAGACATCCAGCTCATCGCCATTAGGGGCCTGTCCTTCTTCCGCCTTTGCATAGTTGTATTTGATGATGGACTGGGCTGTATAGGACTGATTATTATTGGCATAACGCATAAAAAATACGCCTGCAAAAACTGACATCAAGGCAATGACCGGCCACCATCTTTTCAGATATCGGATGATATTAAAGCTCTTCATTCTTTCCTGTCTTTCTCATCGAACCACTTGCTGCTTAGAAGGATCCACAGACACACCCCGCAAAAAGCCCCTGCGCCGGAAAGCATCATCCATTTTACGCTCAGCGCATCGGACACGGATTTCTGTTCATAGGTGACCGTCAGATAATTCTTGGTCTTGTAACGGACATATTCCTTATTGATAGCCTTGGTGTCATCCAGGAGTTCCTGCAGCTTTTGCTGCATACTTTCGATCATTCTCTCTGCGGTAGCGATGCCGGCAGAAGTATCACCGGCCTGAGCATCCATTTGTGAAATGGCATATTCATTTTCCTTAATCTTGGCCAGGGTCTCATTGGCGGAGTCACTGGCACTTTCTGCCGCAGTAGCCTGGTAGTCGATGGCTACCTTTGTCCGGGACATATAAAAATTATTCTGGGTATCCAGCGTAGGGATCAATACCACACTGGTCAGAGCCGCATCGTAGATGTCAATGGTATGCAGACGATTTTCATACTCTGCCGTGAACTTCTGATAATCAATATTTTTCAGGAAATTCTCATACTGCAGCTTACTGATATAGCGTTCTTTGTTCTTGGAGAGACCGCTCTGAAGCACATAGGCGTTATATTTTTCCAGATCTATGCTGGTGAAATTATCCACTTTCTGGCGCAGGGAGGTGAAGGTCTCTCCCGTGGTATCCGAGGAAAATGTGCCGTTCTCATTGGCCTTGGTATTTAAAAACCGTCGCAGCTTCTGGCTCTCCTTTTCAAAAAAGGTGCCGATCTCCATGTATTCCTCATTCTCCCCTTCCGACCATTCGGGAGAAATACCTACTTCGACATACGTATAATCCTCATAAAAAACTTCTTTATAAGCCGCCACGATCAGATGAAGCATATTTTCCGCTGAGATCCGGGAACCCAATTCCTCATTCTTGTTGTAGATAACCGTATAGGTGGTGGCGATCTTATAATTCGTGGTGCTGGAAGGCAGCTGCATGCCGTTTACATTGGAAGCCCAGGCCGTGATATTATTTGCCATATCCTGGGCCGTGATCTTTCCCTCCATGCCTGCCTTTTGGATGGCCCGGTCCAGTACCTCCTCGGATTTGATCAGAGAGATATTGAATCTGGTGTTGTTGGGATACAGCCCCTTGGCGGCTTCCTCGTAGTTCAGCGAAAGCACCATTCTGGCAGAATTACTCTTCTGTCCGTACATCACATAGCTGGTAGCACACATGACCGCTATCAAAAACAGCAGATACAGGAAACGGTGTTTCCACAGTCCCCGAATGATCTGATCTGCTATCATCCGTGATTTACTTTTTTCCTTTCCTTCTTCCTGTTCGTTTCTTTGAAAACGCATAGTTTCCTTTCCTATGCCGCAGCTTGTATGCGGTACCGTGAGGAGAATTTTGCGAAGGCAGATTCTCCGATACGCTTCCCCCTCGAATGCCGACCGGGGCATTCTGCTCATGACCTGAAATGACATCCGTCTCTATTTCAGTCATCCTATCTTTCCGTGCTTCATCCTGTTCCGTTAGTTTCATGGCGTGCCCGATGGGCAGCAGCATGAAAATGGTATTCATATAACAGTAAAAAGCGGTATTGTCTGTCGCATAGGTCACGAAGGCATATATCGTGCAATACAGCAGCAGAAAGGCGGTCTCTGTATTGTACTGTTTCTGGCACCAGACTACTTTTCCCTGCCAGCTGAGCCAAATCCATAATGCGAATCCCCAAAAGCCCAGCTCTATATACATCGTCACGATATCATTATGCATACCGCCGAAATTATGGGTTCCGAAGACACCCACTCCCTGCTCTGTCATGATACTGATATAGCGTGTCACCCAGCCGATTCCATAACCACGAAAACCGGGACTGAAACCATAGACCTCCGTAAAGGCTGCATACAGTTCCCTTCTTCCCATGGTATCAATGCCCAGCGCATCCACCGTCTGCACAAAAAGACCGGACTGGATAAAATATACATAAAAAAAGCAGATAACGATGGCCAGAGCAGAGATAGAATGGAGCACGAAATTCCGCATCCTCGGCTTTAGTCTGGAGACAAACAGATGCATGACAAAAACGGCTGCCATTCCGATCAGTGCGATTCGCTTCAGTCCCAGATAAAAAAAGAGCACCGCCAGGCCAAAGTGACTGACCCGCTTCCATCCCTTTTCATAAATGGCATAATACAAGATCATCAGCCCAAAGCCAAAGGTCAGGTCGTGAACCTCCAGCGCCTTGATGGGTGCGTTGGTATCCACACCGCCGGATTTTACAAAGGCAATAAATCCGGTAACAAACTCTCCCATGCCGTATTTGCGTATACTGTCCATAAACAGTATACATAAATTGGCAATGCACATCCCGTAAAACGTATAATCAATGGTTCTGCCGCCGAATAGATAGACGGCGGCGCACATGGCCGTCAGCGAGATCATATGGTACAGGATGGTGGAACAGCCTCTGGTCATGTAGTTCATCTGTTGAAACTCCAGTGCCCAGATAAACATGGACCAGGCCGCCATCATTATGAAGGGGATCAGAAAAATAGCATAATACTCTCCGATGGATGACAATCGTGCAAAGTCACCGGAAACCAGCAGAAAACACAAGGCCAGCCCCACTACCCCCACCTGTACCATATATTTCATGAACCACGGCAGTCCCATGCCGTTATCCCAGAATCCGATACCCATCATGGCTATGTAAAGCAGCGGCAGCCAGAAGGGCCGCCGCGCCGGTTTTCTCTTCAAGAATTGTGTTCCTCCACACCTCGCAAGATATCCCCAATTCTTGCTGCCATACTCTCCAATGAATATTTTCCTAAAAACTGGCATCTGCCCTCCCGTGCCAGACTGCGATAAAGTACCGGCTGCTGATACAGTTTCTGAAGACATTCTAACAGTTCTTCCTTATTTTTGGAAATGATCAGACCATTTTCACCATCCGTAATGTAATCGGTGACGGTTTCTGACGCTGTAGTGATCATAGGTTTTCCGAACATCATAGCCTGCAGGAATACAAACTGACCGGCAGAAACATGCACATCCTGCAGCGGAACTACCACACAGTAGCAGTCTGCCAGCATCCGGTAATAGTCCTCCCCGAATATATTTCCATAGATCCGCACATTGTCTCCTGTGTCTTTGCGAAAATAGGTATCCGACAGGATGCGTACCTGATAGGGCGTATCCCGCAAGGCGTCTACCAGAAAGTCATAATCCCGATTGCTCTTCCCCACAGACAGGATAAACCGCTTCTCCGGTGCCGGGATCTCTTCACTGTACCTTCCCAGATCCCCGATCCCCAAGGGTACATAGACGAATTTTTCCGGCGGTGCCTGCAGCAGCTTGGCATAATAGGCCGGCTCCGTACTGGAAAAACAGACGATCACGTCCAGTGCCTCGCTGCATACTGCCTTGCGGATAAACCAGTGATACAGCTTGCCCTTCCATCCCTGCTTGGGCCGGTAGATGAAGGTAGTGACCACCAGACGGTTTCGTTTCTTCAAGTGAAAGATCTCACTGTAAAACGCAAGGAACAACCCATAAAACTGCTGATAGGACAGGATACTTCCCAATTCCTTCCGGTGAAGGAGGATCTTTAGCGGAAACAGAAAAAACTTAAGCTTTTTCTTAAAGCCGCTGTCAGAAAAGTGACTGTTGATATGCCAGATCTTCCACTTTTCACCGGTTTCTTTCTCCAAAAGCTCCCGGAAATTCCATTCCGGCTGGGGCGCGCTGTCCAGCAGGAGCACATTTTCTCGTTCTTTCATCTATATCATCCTATGCATTTTCCAAAAGTGCTTTGATTGCCTGATAATTTCTGGCGCAGTTCTGATCATCTATCGTATCAAAAGTAGCATCCACCCGTTTTGCATAGTCCGGCTCCATACAGCCGTCCCGGGCCAACATTCTCTGCGTTTGTACCAAAAGCTCCGCCGGCTCTGTCACCACAGGCCCAAAGCCATCCTTGCGGTAATCAAAAAAGCCTACATCGTGATGAACACCCCAATACGCTTTTTCATCAAACTGATAATACAGCAGGGGCTTCTTCATGTAGGCAAAATCAAAATGAACACTGGAAAAATCCGTGATCAGTGCTGCGGATTCCTTTAAAAGGGTCTGGACATCTGCCTTTCCCAGGGCCCCCAGCTTCACCCGGACATTCTTCGTATGGAAGGAAGTAAGAAATCGCTGCACTTCAAAATGAGGATAAAAAACTGCCTGGCAGTCGTATTTTTCCAGTATATCCTCCAACTCCGGGCTGTTGATGAACGCCTGCCAGCACCGATAGTACTGACTTTGCTCGAATTCCTCCCGGCTTTTATTTTCCACCGCATAAGTGCGCCAGGTAGGCATGATCAGCAGCTGCTTTTTGATCTCATGGGGCAGCAGCAGTGCATCCAGGCGACACAGTCCCAGACTTTGCACCACACCCGGCGGATAGCCGAAGCGGCTTTCCACAAAATCCCTCTCCTTTTGCAATGTGCACACAAAGAGATCCGTGCGGACGTTGGGATAATGATACCATTTCATATCATCTACTATGATCCCATGCTGAAGAAAGGCTCTGGGACCTCTTACCACATGAAGCTTATCTAACATGTAATAGGAATCGATCTCCGGTGTATATCCTAGAATATGGGTGCTGACCTTCATTTGGGAAGCAGCGCACAGCAGATAGTGCTTCCAGCTGCGGTAAGGCACCACCTTTCCCAGGCTGCCGACTCTTTCATAGTCCGGCAAAGAGGGGTCTGCCACGTACCAGGCATTGATCTCCGGGTGTTCTTTGCTTAAATAGGCAAAGAAGTGATAGCCATTATCCCTTGCCTCCCGGCCCCGTTCCGATACAAGCCAGACCTGCCGATATTCCCTGTTCACACATTTCAAAACTGCGGCGCAGAGACCGGCTGTCTCGTATTTCAGAAGCTCTGACAGCAGCAAGCTCCCTCGCCGAAGCTTTCTAAGCCATTTGTTTCCCATTTTACTCCTCATTCCGCAGGTGCCTCGCGCCGAAGGGATTGCAGTGCAGATTTCAGGTCTGCGCTGTGAAACGTTTACCGGTCCAGGATCGCTTCATATTCTGCCAGTCGCTTCTCCATGGAAAAAAAGGAGGCCCTCTGCGCTACCTTCTCTTTATAATGCCCATACAGTTCCGGCTCCCGCAGCATCCGGAGCAAGCCCTGATACAGCGCTTCGTCGGTATTTTCCGTAACCAGTCCGTACCGGCTCTCTCCCAGGATTTCCTTCATGCCGGAGGTCTCTGTGGTGACAATGGGAATTCCCAGCACCACCGCCTCACTGATCACCGTGCTGAAACCTTCTACATAGGAGGGGCACACATACAGATCGGCGGCAGCCATATAGGGATAGGGGTTGGAACGATATCCCACAAGCTTTACCACTTCTTCCAGCTGATTCTCTCGGATGCGATCCTGCAGCGTCTCCTCCTGTTCTCCCTTTCCCAGGATCAGCAGTCTGAAGTCCAATCCCTCGTCCCGCAGACGTCCGCAAATATCGATGAGTCTTTCAAAACCCTTTCGGGGGATCAGGCTTCCCACACTGACCATCAGGAATTTATCCCCGGGAATATCTTCGCAGATCTCCTGCCTTTTCTCCAGAATCGCCTCCTCGTCCAGTATGTTGTAGACCACCTTTGTCCGCTCTGCCAGACCGAATTTGGACACGAAGGCTTCCCGTACATTTTCGGAAACACAGTAAATGTTATCAAACTGCTGATAACACCACTTCTGATAAGCCAGGCTTCTGAAGATCCTATCCTGCTTTGTATAGGTATTTACATCAATGTGGACCCAGGCGTACTTTCTGGCCTTGGGATTGTCGGATCCTGCCAGCATCTTGGTAGGGAAGGATTCCAGAAAGGCCACTTCCACATCGTAGTCCCCTTTCAGAAAATGCCGGTATACCCAGGACGGCGGTGCCGCATACTGGATCACGGCACTGAGCACCTTTTTGGAGATCGGCGCTTTCGTACCGAATACTGTCTTGTAGTGCACGTGAGGAGCCAGACGCTTTGCGTAGGTCTCATCGTGAAACAGTGCCTGCAGCGTGATGTCGTACTTTTCCGGATCCAGATGATTGACTGTTTCCACCAGCACGCGCTCTGCACCGCCGCCGCAAAGACTGTAAATAAGGAACATGACCTTACGCTTCATTTACACCTTCCATACCGCAGCAAACTGCGCTTTCTGCCTTCGCATCACTTATATTCCTTACATCCCCTGCATCTTTTGTATTACTTACATTTTCTGCTCCCCTTGCCTCTATGATATCCCGATACAGCTTCAGCATCTGGTCCGCATAGCCCTCCAGGGTCATCATATAATCTTTTTTGCTAAGGCAGTTGGCAGACATTTCAGCGAGCAGCTCCTTATCCTCATAAAGCGCTCTTATCTTTTCTGCATAGGCTTCCGGCGTAAAGACATCATTCAGGATGCCCGTCTTTCCTTCCTCCACAAGTTCGGGGATTCCGCCGATGCGATTGCCCAGCACGGGCGTGCCAAGAGCCTGGGATTCCAACAGTGCCAGGGGGCAATTCTCGTACCAAATAGACAGATGTAAGGTAAACTGCGCCTTGGCTACCAGTTCCTTCAGTTCTTTTCCCGTCTTAAATCCCACATAGGTTACGTTGGGAAGAGTGCATTTTCTGCACATTTCCTCCAACGGACCGCTGCCGGCAATGATAAAAGGAATATCCGGAAGCAAACGGCATGCCTTCAGGATCCGCCCTATAGACTTTTCTTCGGAGAGTCTCCCGAAATACAGGACATAGGGTTCCTTCTTTGCATGTATTTCCTCGGTAACCTCACTGAGGAAATTATGAAGCATGATGGTGCGGCCCCGGAAACGAGACTCCATCAGAAGCTTATTTTCAATAAAGCGGCTGGGACATATAAATCGATCAATCTTGTCATAGGTAGAATTGCACTCGTAGACTGTTCCCTCTATGGCACCGATGATGCTCTTGAACAATGAGCCGTGAATACACCTTTTTCTGACACAGGCGAATTTGTTCTTTCTGCCCAGGCAGTCCTTGCAGAGCTTCTGGGATCTGTATTCCATCATCATATGGTTAGGGCAGAGCATCTGTACATCATGCACCGTCTGCACCATGGGAACACCGCATGCCGCCCCGGCGTCGACGACAGAGGGCGTCAGCTGGAAATTTATATTATTAAAGTGGATGATATCCGGCTGAAAATGCCGGATCACCCGCTTCATCTTTTCTTTTGCCTCAAGGGAATAGATGATATGCAGCGGATACAGCACCTTCTCCACCCCTGCCTCATGAAAATCCTTGTTGACAGCAGACAGTCCGAGCGAATTGCCCACCGTATTCTTTTCATCATACATGCCGAAGTACTCTACCTGATGTCCCCGGCGGGTTAATTCTTCTCCGATCTTCAGGACATAGGTTTCTGCCCCCCCTTTGGGGTAAAGGAACTTATTCACAAATAAAATTTTCATGACAACTTTATAACCCGCAACGAATCTTTGCAGGTTACCCCTCCCACTCCGAAAATGACTTTGGTTCAGCGCTCTGCCGCTTTTCGCTGCAAATTGCCTGCGGGCAGTTAATCCGGGACTGCCGCAACAGATGCCAAACTATATATTTAAAATCGCGTATCTGTCCATCCCACCCGAAATTTCCTTCGGAAAGTCCAAGTATGGATAGCCAGAGACACTACGCAGATACAAAGTTACCCTTTTTTCTTAATCCTGCCCCGTATTTTTCGAAGGCTTCGATTCATTAAATACTGGTATTCCCGCTTCCTGCTGTAAACCAAAAGGATCAGCACCACATAGACTGCTGTATAGAGAATCCCCTCCACCAGAAACCAGCCAAAGTTCTTTCCCGGGATCCATCGGATCATCAGACCGGTCAATACGGCCGCCGCGGCCACAACCCCGAGGCGCCGTAAATATTCCAGAAAATAATCCCGCAGTTTTTTCTGCCAATCTTCCTTCATGCCGTATCGCATCAGAATATAGGGTTCCACCCATACGCAGGTGGTGACACTGCTGATGATCGTGCCGCCGATGATACCTGCGACCCCAAATTTCTGCGCCAGACAAATAGACACTACCAAATTGATCAGCGCCTCTGCAACAGCCTTATAACGGTCATTCCAGAAAAGTCCCATGGCCTCTCTGAACTGCAGATTGATCTGTCGCAGTCCGCTGATGAGAAACTCCGTGACGATGATCAGCACCACGATCCCGGGAAACAGATAGTCTGCGCCGAACACCACCTCGATAAACAGATTAAATAAAACATACATGCCACCGGATACATAGCCATAAAGCAGAAATCCGCCCAGATCCAGTGCCCGGTAGATCTCATAAACCCGGCTGCTTTCCTCCGTGGCATACAGATTTCCCAGACTGCCGGTGAAGGAATTGGTTATCCTGTTAAACACGTAATTGATGTTATTCAGTACTAACTTGTAGTTGCTGTAGATACCCACTGTGCTCAGTCCCACAAAGGCAGACATCAGCAGATTGTCTGTGCTGCGCACCACCACCGTTGCCAGCTTGTGCAGGCTCAGTGCTCCGATATTACGCAGGATATGGTTTCTTTCTTCCTTCTGGGGAAGCTCTCTGCTTTCCTTAAGATACGGGAATTCCCGATCCACCTTTACGGAAATAATCACACCGGACAGCATCGGCAGGAACAACTGTACCACCAGGTAAAGGATAAAGTTGCCGGTCACCACCAATACCAGAATCTGTACCAGAAGCCGCAGCACATTGAAGAGTTGGTCTAACGCTGTCTTTAAGTAAGCCTTCTGATAAGCCAGGTAGATGGAATTCTTATACGTAAGCAGATAGGAGCTGACGGACTGCAGCAGATAAAGTAAATAGATCAGCCGCAAGTGGGCAATACCATCTCCGCCCTTCGTCAGGACATCCAGAAAAGGCATCATGCACAGCCCCACCAGCAGTACAAAAACAGCTACGCCCCGATACAGGAGCCTGTAAAGGTTCATCAGCTGTGTCAGCTTCTTTTGGTCTCCCGTTGCTGCCGGAAGGTACATGCTGAATACCATGGCCGATCCAATACCCAGCTCCGCCAGATTCAGCATCCCCAGCACATCGGAGAACAGTCCGTTCACGCCCAGATAAGCCGAGGAAAGATAGTGAATGAAAACCAGACGGCCGATGAAGGCTAAAAGAGCACTCAAAAGCTGCCCGCCCACACCGACTGCCATATTGATCAGAGAATTTTTTGTACGCATCCGGTATTGTTTCTCCTCTCTATATTTTAACAATATAGCACAAAAGTTTTATATTCACTATATGCTTTGCATTATGAAATAAATTTCATGGACAACGCCGGATAAGCTACAACACCTGTTACGTTTCTAATACTCCCTCTGTCGTATGATAAGTCCATCAACAAAAACAAAACGCACCGCGAAAGGTGCACGCAGGCCGGCATTCCTCCGGTATATATGACCCCTTACAACAAACCATACTACTGACTTTCAAGGAGGCTATTATGATCACAGTTATCTTCATTTCCGCTATCGTTGCTCTCGGTGCTGCTTCTATCGTAGGCGGTGTTGTCTGCGCAGCTTTCTAAGCATTCCTATTGCTCACTTGCTTTTATGAAAAGGCCTTCCGGCTGCTCTGTACGACAGAGCAGCCGGAAGGCCTTTGTAGTGCTGTCAGATGTCCAGCTGCAGGATATAAGGGGCAGGACTGCCGTGTGCACTGCAACTGCGTCCTTACTTGCACATCTTTCCTATTTGTCTCTTTACATCACAAATCTTACCACCGTAAAAGTTCCGGCGGGCAGAAGCAGACTGCCGTGAATGGCTGTTTTTTCTTCCCGGATATGGGAAGGCTGGGGCATATCGGCGTTCTCTTCCTTTGTTTTCTTATCCGCACTTTCTCCTGCGGCCTCCAGGATCCATTGACAGCCTGTGGCCTCTATGGGATGGCCAGTCTCGTCTGTCAGAGGCAGCCGATAGTCTTCGTCTCCTGCATTAACTGCCTTTAGAATGATCTCTGTCTTCCCTTCTACCTCCGTTGCGTCTTTTGTCTGGGCTTCTTTTATCTGACTTTCTTTTTGCCCCTCTTCTGTCTCCTTTTCGGATACAGTCTCCGACAGAGATACGTAGATCTTCTCCTGCCGCAGTGCCTTCACTTCCTCCTCGTCCATCCAAAGGGTATGATCCCCCAAGTGATTGGCGTACAGTTTCTGGACATAGTAATTGGGCGTCAGATAGACAGCGGCATCATCAAACCAGATCAGATCCGGCTTCCACTGGCTGTGACCGATACGGTTAAACAGGGGCGCATAGGAGGCCAGCTTTACTACATCCGCGTTCTTTTCCACGCCGGTCAGGAAGGCCGCCTCTGCCAGGGCACTCTGCATGTTATTGGCTCTGTCCTTGGTATGGGCGGCATATTCCCCTGCGAAGACGGCCACATTTCTGGGATACCGGTCGTAGAAATCAATATGCTCATACATCCATTGATCCGGCACATAGTAGTGCTCGTCTACCGCATAGCAAAAACCGGGCTTTTCCGCTTCCCTCTGCCGGTAAAAGTTCCACGCCTCTTCGAAAACAGGCAGATCGATGATGGGGCCTGCCGATCCGATGAGTCTGATCTCCGGTGCCACCTCATGGATGGCCTTTTCAAAGCGTCCGGTGCGCTCATAGAAATCAAACTCCTTGGTTTCCCACTGCTCGTTGCCTACCGCCAGCATAGTCAGATGGAACGGCTCCGGATGGCCCATCTTAGCCCGCATGCTTCCCCAGGTACTCCGGGGCGAGCCATTGGCAAACTCGATCAGATCCAGTGCATCCCGGATGTACGTATTAAACGCCTCACTGTCTGTGCTCACCATTTCCGTGGACCGGAACTGGCAGGCTGCCCCCACGCCTACTACAGGCAGAGCCTTGGCTCCCAGCAGCTCACACAGCAGAAAATATTCATAAAAACCCAGGCCGTAGCTCTGTCCGTAGTGGGACGTGGTCTCCCGCATCACATCCGGGTCTGTCTTACTTCTGTCGTCATCGAAAGCCCACAGGTTGGGAATATATTTGCGATCCTGCAAAGGTCCCACTGTCTGTTTCCACTGATAGCGGTTTTCCAGGCTGATGCCCTCGACGATACAGCCGCCGGGAAAACGGATGAAGCCGGGCTTCATGGAGGCCAGTGCCTCAAAGAGATCCCGGCGGAAAATACCGGCTACCGCATCCGCCGGCATCATGGAAATAAGGTCAAACTCCACCGCGCCGGGGGCATCCAGAGACAGCACAAATTCTGCACCCCGGACTGTTTCCAGGGCTGTCAGTTCCAGTTCATAGTGATTCCACTTCTGCTCCCGGCATCTGTCTTCTGCATTCATGGCCTGCATTTCTTTGATCTTCTGAAGTGCCTCCTTCAGGGCTTCGTTTTCCTGCTCCGGCTCATATGCCATCTTCAGATCGGTAAAAGGAAAATAGGGAACAGGCAGAACCACTCTTACCTGTGCCTGGGCATAGACTTTACCTTCTTTTCTCACAGAGACCGTAAATGTCTCCCCTTGATAGCGGACGCATCTGGCGTAGAAAGAAACCTTGTAACAGCTGCCTTTTTCCAGATAGATGCCGTCATAGGCCTGATTGGCAAAGCCCTGACCGGGGGCCTTGGCGGTAAAGCGCAGGTAATGGGGATTGACGGTGGACAGAGGCGTTCCGGTCACATACTGCATCACCGGTGCCTGCTCGTCCTCTTCATAAACACTGTGCCAGGCATAGCCTGGATCATCCAGTGCATAGAAGTTCCCCGGAGTGCCGTGGGCCTCTCTCGCCTCAAAGGAGCGGTTTTCGATCATCTCCGCATAAAGTCCGCCGTCGGCGGCATAATTGATGTCCTCAAAGAATACGCCTATCATCTCGGGTGTGATCTTTTTGCCGTATTTTCCTGTAATTTTCATGCCTCTCTCCATTCTCAAGATATCTTCCATATCTTTGTGAAAACCTATGTGGATCTCCATTTCTCGCAAAGCAGATCTTTTGGCATCCAAATGTTCGCAGCAAAGACGCCCCTCAGTGCAGCGCCTTACACTTCCCTATCAACGTGCGGATCTCGCTTATACCGTCTCCCGTGTAAATGTAACTGCACGTATAGCCATCCTGTTCCCATATTGCATAGGTGGCTTCCGCATCTACGCCGCTATAGGTATAATAACACACCTTCACGCCATCCACTTCCTCAGAATTTACTAATTGACCGCCATATATACCGCTGATATCTCCGCTGCCGTATTGGATCCTGTATTCGGATCCATCCGCATAGTCGATCTGTCCGACGGTAGGATAACCGTCGGATACGATGACGATATATCCCTGTACTTCCTTTTCCAGCACCGGCACGGAAAAGTCCAGATAACTTTCCATTTCTTCCACGGAGCTTACTTCCACCAGGGGGTTGGCCACCTGCACCATCTCCGGATGAGGGGTATTCCCTGTACTGTTTTGATAGGTGGAAATACCCAGTGCCAGCACCACCCCGGCGCAGGCCGCTGCAGCGCAGTATCCGGCCCATGCTCTTCTTTTCCGTTTCTTTTGGTATTGCAGTGCCTCCGAAACATAGTGGTCATCCAACAGATCCATCGCCTCAGAAAATTCTATCGCCTTCATAATACCACCTCTCTTTCCAGTAAGAATTTCTTCATTTTCTCACGGATCCTGGTCAGCCGAACGGTTACGTTTTTCTCCGTGATACCTACGTAAGTTCCGATGTCACGGCAGTTATCTCCGAACCAGTATCTGCGCATAAATATGACGCGGTTCTGTTCTGTGAGGGTATCCAGAAATTCCTCTATGGCCCGGGCCAGTTCTGCCGACTCTATATGCTTTTCCACGGTATTTATATCTGCGATATAAGGCTCCAGCTCCTCCAGTGCCACACTGTAACTGCTGTCCCTTTTCTGAGCCGTATTGCTGTGGTATTTCTTCAGGGATATGTTTCTGACGATCTTGCAGATATAAGTCAGCAGCGGCGAGGGCTTTTCCGGCGGTATCTTCTTCCAGGCCCCCAGGTAGGAATCGTTTATGCACTCCTCCACGTCCTCCTTGCAGCGGAGGATGTTGCCCGACAATTTGCGGAACGTCCTTCCGTATTTCGTATCCAGCTCCTGTATCCCCTGCTCATTACGCTGGAAAAACAGCTCGATTATCTTTCCATCTTCCACGGTCTGTTTCCTTTCCCATCTCCTCGTTTTCTCATGATGTGATTTTAGCATTTCGTGTTTCACTTATATACTATGCTTTTCTTCCGGGATACTACAAAGAATGGAAAATTTTCTGTAATGGCATCTGTTACCATTCTTTCTCCGTTACCGCGATCATAGAAGCCAGGCCATAAAAAACAGCAAGTCTGCCGGATCTCTCCGATAGACTTGCTGTTTTTGTTTTCATCCCTTCCCAATCCTGTCACGAACCGTGACGATCGGTACTGTCCGCCACAGACATTGCCCTTGCCTGCGGCTTTAACAGCAGCAGCTATTTTTCCGAAACCTTTAAACGTTACAAGGGATGCTCCCCTTCGGCGTTTCGGAAGATGTAAGTTTGATGCGGATCCTTTAAGAATCCAAGGGCACCACGCGCAGGTTTGTCACCGTCAGTGTGGAGTACCGGAAAGGCTGTAGATCATATCCTCGTTCGGCATCGACCAACAGCGTACCAAGGTAAGCATCGCACGGGCTATCAACGGTGCCGATCTCTTCACCGTCTATAGAGATCGTATAGGAAGTACCCTTTTTTTCGATCACAAGCTCATTTTGCACGCCTGCATAAACAATGGTACTGAACTGCGCACTGTTGCCCACCTGAACGGAAAGCGTGTCATCTGTTTTTCGCACCAGCAGACCATGGTAAGCGTTTTCTTCTTCATTAAAGCAGGAAAGGTATGTTCCATCCTCTGTGCCGATGAGAAGATCTGCGGTCAATCTCCAGCTTGCCTGGGGATCGGCATAAAGCTGAACGCCGGTGTCTACACAGCTTGTGCCATCGCCGGTGAATGCTTTAGGCAGCTTGTAAGCAGAAATCCCCTTGTACTGTGCCTGCAGGGTACTGAGTTGTTCTTCGCGGCTGGGAACCACCTTGTTTTCCTGCGTCCACTGTTTGGCCTCATCGGCAGATTTGGCGGTATTATACACCTCAAATTTATCAATAGAGACCGCACTGAGACGACCAAGTGTATTATTGGCCATACGTTCCGCTCCCAACAGCAGGGTGCCGGAATAATCGTCGCAGCTGCTCTCGATGCTGCAGATCTGTTCCCCTTCCAGATAGATAGAATACTGATCGCCGCTTTTGGTAATGGCAAGTGTAACGTATTCCTTCTGGGGCAGATCCACCTTATTGTAGTAGTTGTCGCCTACGATAATGTCCAGTTGCTGATCCTCTGCTATACGTACCATCAGGCCACGGTAAGGCTCTGCCTCACTGAAGCAGGAGAACAATATCTTTTCATCGCTGTCACATTGGGTGGAAAAACGTGAGAAGATGGTCCAATCCTTACTGCCGCTGTAAAGCTTCTGTTTGGTGTCGACAAACTCTGTAGAGCCATCTCCCGTGAATGGTGTGCCTAGAGCATAGGCGGCATCACCGGGAATGGTATATGAGAACAGCGCATCTCCGGTGCGGTCAGGCAGATCATAGTGGCTCCTGAGATATTCTCCCAGAACAGAACTGAGCTTAGCGCAGCCGGCACTGTTCAGATGTCCCGCCGTATCACCGAAATCCGTAGAGAAATCAATACCATAGTCCTTGTAATTAGTCAGACAATCCAGTTGGTCAATGTTTTCTTCCGTAAGCAGTTCATTAGCCGTGTTCAGGCGGGCACGTTCCTCATCCGGTATGGTATACGGTGCAGTGAAAACAACCAGCGGTATGTCATTTTTTTCGCACAGATAAATGATCTTCTTTAAATACTTCAGCTGTTTATCTCCCAGCGGAAGGGTCTTTTGACTGGTGGAGGGCTCTTCCATAGGACAAACAGCATCCCAATTCTGCGTATTGTGTTCACTATGGGGATCATCCCAGAAATAGTAGGAGAAATCCTTAGCCTCAAGCTCCGCATATCGGCTGTGATACTGTGCCAGCGGGAAAAGCGCATCCATCATCTCATCAGGCTCGAAAGAAGCCTGAATGGCATCCACTTTGTTTCGCGACCACCGCAGACCGAATGTGTTTTTGACCGCATTGGCAGAACCGTAGTATTCCGTATCATGAGCAAGTCCCAGTGCTTCCAGTACAACCACCTTCGGATGCTGGGTCTTCAGGGCTTCTACAAGATTATAATAGGCGTTCCATATCGGCTGGGTAGCCCCCCAGAGTTTGTAACTGGCAATGCCGTACTGGTTGGCGAGAATGGTAGTATCCACGTTAACCCCCAGATGAGAACTGCCCAGCATGATCACATCTATGCTGTCTTCCGGATAGGAATAAAAATCCTCCATCGGCGTTATACCGTCATCGTACTTGAACTGCAGGGTCGTATCCACAAGATAAAAAACAAAGCAGAACAAAACAAGGAACAGCGCTATCCGCAAAATGATCTTTATACTACGTTTCATTTTTCCTCCTTATGCCGCAGTTTACTGCAGCACGCGAGCAGATTTTCGCGCAGGCGAATTCTCCGATGTGATCCGGCACGGATGGCGTTTGCGACATCCATGCAGTTTGGAAGAAACGCGATCAAGCATTTCTTTCAAACTTTTTCTTTCAAACTTTTTCTTTCCATCAGAACTGCATATAAATAAAATCGGCAGCGTTATACGCCGGACCATAGATGCCAAAGACCAGTACCATCAAAATGCCGATAATGACTATGATGTCCTGTTCCATGAATTTCTGTCGGCACAGAACATCCCGTACAACGATCCCCTTATAAGTACACAGGCTCACCACGAACTGGATCATAAGTGCCACCGCCAGTACTTGCATCTCCACAGCGGAAAGTCCCAGTTGGAACAGCGCACTGCCGAACAGACTATCCAGACTCAGGGTGGTAAACATCCGTCCGATGAATCCGAAAGCCGTCTGCACATCCGCTGCATTAAAGAAGATCCACGCAAAGTCCACCAGTGCGAACGTCAGCACTGTCTGTATGATCTTATGACCGAGAGAAGAAACGTTGATATGGAGTTTTTCGCACAGCCACTTGCGCTGGGGCGCAAATTGCTGTTCCATAACCTGAAACAGGCCATTCAGCCCACCCCAGAGGATAAAATTCCAACCGGCGCCGTGCCACAGACCGCTGATCAAAAAGACGATCATGATGTTGCGGTATTTCTTTGCCCGGCTGCAGCGGCTTCCGCCTAACGGAAAATACAGGTAATCACGGAACCAACCGGAAAGGGAAATATGCCACCGCCTCCAGAATTCTCCTACCGAACGGGAAAAGTAGGGCGTATTGAAATTGATGTTGACATCAAATCCCATCACTTCCGCAGCGCCGATGGCCAGATTGGAATAACCGGCAAAGTCACCGTAGATCTGCAAGCCAAACAGCACAGCCGCCGTTACCAGCTGGAATCCGGCATAGACTTCGTAATTGCCAAAGACCTGATCCACAAGGATCGCAGCACGGTCGGAAATGACCATTTTCTGAAAGTAGCCCCACAGCATCAGCAAAAGTCCGCGCTTGATCTTATGAAGATCAAAAGCGTGCACCTGCCGCAGCTGCGGCAGCATATGCGGTGCGCGCTCGATAGGGCCGGCACACAGCAGGGGGAAGAAAGACACAAAGGCAGCGTAGTACAGGAAATTGTGTTCAGCAGTGCATTTACCTTTATATACCTCAAAGATATAACTCAGGGACTGAAACGTATAAAAAGAAATGCCTACCGGCAGCACAATAGAAAACGCCGGGGTGGGCAATCCCAGTTCCGGGAAAACCGCTGCAATGCCGCGCAATACATCTCCCACAAAAAAGTTGAAATATTTAAAGAAGAACAATATGCCAAGGCAGAGTACCAAGCCGGTCATTAGCCATGCAAAACTGTTGGCTGCTGCTTTGCGGGATGAATGACGCACCCTATGGAACCGCTTACTGTATGAGAAGCTATGTGATCGGCAATACTCAATTCCCCGCCCGACAGTGTACGTTATAAGCGTAATGCCAAACAGAAGCAGGACATAGATCGGCGAGAAACATGCGTAAAAAAAGTAACTTACAACAACCAGCCAGATATATCGCCAACGGGCCGGCACTACATAATACAGTAATGCCACAACCGGGAAAAACAATACGAATTGGAATGAGTTGAACAGCATAGGAAATCTCCTTTCAGCGTCCCATTTTGGCGTATAACACCAATGCCATGCATTGGTCAAATGAGGACACCTCTTCTATCGAGGGAGCAAATGCGCCGTTAAGCGCACTGTCTGCATCAAAGCAGCGAAAACTCTCCATCCGGCTTACCGCCTGCGTCAGCAACGTATCATCGCCGCATTCCATCGCGATCAGCCCTACAATGGCATATATGGCACCGGATTGATACTCGTAGCCAGACACCACATTGCCGTGGATATCATAGCGAGCCCAAATACCGTTTCCGGACATCCGGTTGCGCAGCCATTGCAGTGAGGCGTCCGGAAGCTGACCGGCCTCGGCCTGATGAAGTAAAGTCAATAAAGCCTCTGCCATATTCAGTGAGCCCGTATCATAACTCTTGGTGTCATAGTCATAATAGTTGGCGTAGAACGGAAAATCATCTCCCAAATACGCCCCGTTTACAAGCTGCTGCGCATTCTGTACTGCTAAAGCGCAGTCAGGCTGTTGAATTACCAGGAAATCCAGTGCCTTCCAATCAGCGTAACACATTGTCAGACGATGGGCTTTGGAACCATCCGAAAAAGTATAGAAATCCACAAGATTCCCATCCTCATCCACGTTATCCTCGACAATGGCGCGGGCATGATAGGCAAGTTCCTTCTCGTAGCCGCCGAATTCCTGATCCCATTCTCCCAGGGCCCGTAAAACCCGCAGATCATCCAGAAGTGCATTGACCTGGGCCGTCTGTTCCCCGTCAGTGCCATACCAACGCAGCAGACCATTCACATCCAGTTTTTCCTGCACATATTGATATGCCGCATCAAACAGCGACTCATCTTCCACCAGAAAGGCATATTCCATCAGCAGCCCCTGGCTTTCTGCCAGCACATCCTGTCCGCTGGGGGAAGGTGCGGATTGCGCCTGTACATGTAATCGTACACCACCATCCGGCGTCATCAGCTGCTGCTGCACAAAGGAGAGGGTCTGGGCAGCAGCACCCTGCTCGGCATACGCCAGCATGGCAGTAAGTTCACCGGCGGTGTCGGTTGTACCGGCATAGCAATATAGCACATGTCCTGTATCATCCAACAGGAAAGTAGTGGGGATGATGTGCAGTCCCAGTTCCTGATATACAGAAAGATCCGAATCGATCACCCAGTCAAACGGAATGTTTTTTTCCGTCATGACCTGCTGCGCAGCCTCCAGACTTTCTTTTTCGGGATCCATCTTATCGATCAACAGAACATGGATCCCCTGTTCAGAAAGCTCCTGCTGCATGGAAAGCAAGAGGTCGGTCTGTTTTTCACAGTAGCTGCACCAACTGCCCCAGTACATCACCAGCGTGATGCCTGGTCCCAAATGCTCTGTCAGCGTTGTCTCGCCGCCTTCCGGAGAAGTGAATGACTGCGCCGTAAGTAACTGGCCCAGCTGCAAATGATCCGGATAATACCACTGCACCTCGGTCAGCTCTTCCTCATCGGAAGCAACTGTACTGTCGCTTTCATCCTCACCGGAAGAAACAGCACTGTTGCTTTCTTTCGTTGCTGACAGCATAAACAGGATACCGCCGAGCACGATGAGGAATAACACCATGATCAGCATGATAATGTATTTTTGCACACGCTCCAACTTTGACATGGTATGGACTCCTTACATAAAACAAGAAAAATGCACGGCATCAGGAAACTGCATCGTCGTTAGGATGTGTTTCCGATTGCTCCGCTTCAGGCGTGTGTGGGGGATCATCCAATCGCTCCACTTCAGGCGCGTGCGTCAGATCATCCGCTTCTGAGGAAACATCCACTGCCTGGGATACCGATACTCGCACATGGCCTTCCCGCAGTGCAGCCGCCATATCAAATTGCCCTTCCATTTTTTGCTGCTGTTTTTGCTGGGCATATGCCTCTGCCTCTTCAATACGACGATAAGCAGCCTGCTCTGCTGCGGCTTGCTCCTTTTTACGCGTGCGTTCAGCCTGTCCGCGGACGATATAGTCATCACAGGCCTCATAAATGCTGTGCAAGGCAGCTACTGCAAGCAGTACAAACAGATATATGGCGTGAAAGTGGTAACGATTCTGATTTTCCACCAGCAGGTGCATGGCAACAGTTCCCAGAAATATCGTGACAGGAATGTAATTCCAGCTGCCGGAGCGGCGAATGAGCATAACAACGCCCAATGCAGAGAATGCCACAATAACCATATAGTAGTAATTATTGATATTGCGCATGCTATACAAAAACGTCTCTCGCTGCGCTGTCAAAGTGCCTTGCTGATCCATAAAAAGCAGATTCCAGGTAGAACCATAGTCATCATTGGCCCAGAGCACCGTATACTTATGAAAAAACAGATTCAAAATACTTTCGACAGGGGCTTTGAGCCGCTGCAAGGCAAGATCACGGCAGGCAGCCTGCGCCTGCTGTGCGCTGCCGGTTTCTTCCAGCGCCTGATACAGATAATCCGCATCCTCCTGGTTCCATCCGCCATAAGTCTCCTGGTTGAGACCGACAAGCAGGTTATAACCGAAAGAGGTGCTTCCCCCGGTGATCTCACTGTCCACGGCATAGGAAACACAGCGGCTGGTGATGGCGGAGGTAAACATAAATGCCGCCAGGATCAGAACCGCACGGATCCACCCATGGCTCATGGCGCGGGCTGTAACAGGCAGATCGTTGCGAGGCAGGATGGGCAACTGCACCTGACTGGGAAACAGATACAGAAGTATGGAAATAAGCAGCAGCATAGCCATAGGGCGAACGGCAGAGGTAAGTCCGATACAAACGCCCAGTGCAATGTGTCCAAAGAACAGACCGGTCTGTGCCCGGCCGTCGCTGATATCCACCCGTACCAGACGCAGGAAAAACCACAGACAGAAATACAGCATCAAGGAGAACAGATACTCTGCAGCGAGAAAATTATTGTACAGGATCTGTGAGGGCCAGAAGGCAGTGATCAACAATGCGAAGAAGCCTGATGCCCGGCCTGTCAGCATCACGGCGCATCTCCAGACAAAAAAACAGGTGAGTACAGCGCATACGATATTGAACATCTGCCCCACCCAGACGGAAGTGCCAAAGAAGTGCATCACCAGTGACAGCACGTAGCTGTAGCCATATACGTGGGGGAACATGGAGACGTATTGACAATAGCCCACGCCATCTTCCAACAGGGTATCGCTGTTGATCAGCTGTGCGATCTCATAGTAAGTCTTGTAATCGGAATTCGGTATCATAGGAAAATTCTGTACAAAGACCACACGGATGATAAAGGATGCCAGAAGAATGACAGCGGCAAGTCCCCATTCCAACACCGTCATGCCCATCGCGTGCCCCTTGGCCCATGCCGGCAGCTGAAAACGTGCGCTGACGCAGGCAATGAGCACAACGGCAAACACCATACCGCTGATGGTAAGAATAACCACTGCAGGGGATAGATATGGATACTCGCTTCCTTCTCCCAAAGTGGATAAACCGCTTAACAGTGTATAAACACTGCCGCATAAATATAGAAAAATGCACAATCCTGCAAACCAGGTTTTACGTACTTGCATAGTGCCATCCTTTCTTGCACTGTAGCTAGTTCTGCGTTTTATTGCGGAGTCTGCCTGTCAGTTTCCGTCCCAGGGCACACAGCTTCGGCCTCAAACGGAAAATGCCCCAGACAATAAGAAGCAGGAACACCATATCGTACACTTCCCGGAAGAAATAAAGCTGTTTGACTGCGTCAGAACGACCATTTCCTACTATGGGCAGTGGATATTGCAGCGCACCCAGCGCGATCAGCATCATCAGCAGTCCCGCATAAAGTTTGCTTCTGCCGGAAGAACGCCGGCGGAAGATCTTGACAAAAGAAACTATATATATTGCACCGAACAGCAGCACGTACAGAACAAAAAGTCTTGGAATGAGCATAGGCCGCAGCTGTGCCCACAGGTTAAATTTGTTCACAGTGCGATGCGGCTGCGTATTGTTTTCGCCAATATAAATGTTGAAATCCGGCATCACCTCGGCAGAAGCAACGGCAGTATCGTTCAGCAGATGCCAGAATGCTTTCGGATGCCGAAGATACCAGAACAGATAATCGGTGGAACTGACCTTACTGTAGATCAACTCTTCCGCTTTTTCGGTACGAGGCGGACAGTAATATTCCTCTTTGGGCAGGTAATGATTCTTACCCTTGTCCGCCACAAGGCCGGTATCCAGCCCCAGTTCCTGCAATGCCTGAACCGGGTCATCGGCATAGGTCAATATACCATTCAGCAAACCGCCATACAGGGTATCCTGCGAAGAGACAGATTCATTGTTCGCATAGACACCACTGGCATAGCTGACCAACGCTATCGCCAGAAATGCTGCCCCGACCAGTGAGAAAATTTTCTTTTTTCGTCCTGCTGCTGTGCAAAATGCCAAAATGTACCACCAGATCAGCAGTACAGGAACCAGTACGGCATATTGTGCTTTGGCACAGGCCAAATATATACTGGAAACAGCCAGCAATTCAAGCCCATGCCTGCGGCCGGCGCCGGAAGTATGTTCTATGGTGTGCACGCTCGCAGCAAGCACCAGCATCAGGCCGACATAGGCAATGCCTTCTCCAAACAGAGAATTGAGCCAGCCCATATTGTAACTGCCGCAGAACATGAAATAATACAGTATGGTACTCAGCAACGCTGCCTTCTTCCCCCAATGCCGATGTATCGCCAGTGTGAGCTCATAGAAGCAGCATGCCAGAACAAGTATATGAAATCCAGCCAGTACCGCAGTGGAAAAAGGGATACCGGTCAATTCGTACAGAACTCTCATTCCGGCGGAGATCCAGCTTTGCGTCAGTTCCATTTTCCCGGGACGGATTCGACTCCAGTCGTAAGGTTCCAGATAGTCATATCGTTCAATGGCCTTTTGCATCTGCACAGAAGGATAAAAATAATCTTCCGGTGTATACACAAGCCCCATTGCATCCATCATACGGCCAAAGTCACCGTTATTGTAAGCACCGATCCGCGGCACAAAAATAACATAGCCCATGACCAGAAAGCAGAGCACGGAGGCTGCCAATGTGTACCGACGAGAATCAGAGAGAATACGCCATGCCGCGTCTTTGCACTCTGCAAACCATGCAGACTGGGAAAAAGCAAATGGTTCATAGCCTTCCGCCGGGAAGATCGCTGCCGGCACCTGCCGGGTACTCAAACGGGAATACGCAATACCAAGAACAGCCCGCTTGATCCCATAGGCAACAAAGGCGACGAGAATACATAACTGAAGATCCAAAAAAGACTGAAAGAAGATCCGGCCGAAAATAATATCAGCGGTCCCACAGCCGATCAGCGCCATTATCAGCGTAAGCCAACCGGAAGCACCGGCCAGCAACAAAGCACAGCCAAGTCCACGACGCCGCAGCCAAAAACAACCAATCCCCAGTGCTGCACAGCACAATGATACTAATAAGAAAGTCGTTGGCTCCACAAAGAAAAAGCGGCGCATAAGATCCCAGTAATCAGCCCGGATAACGGCTCCTGCATCGGAAGAAACAGAAACGCAGTAAGAAGTATCTACATGTCCGGCCTGCGGAAGCACAGAACTGATCAAACGCTGCAGCATGGAAGGATGACGCAGATAATACCCCAGAATGCGGGAATAACTGATATGGTCAAAGATCTCATCTGCCTGTGAACCATTAGGAGAAATATAATATGCCTCTTCGTCGAGATAAGCAGATTTGCCCACATCCTGCACCAGCAACGGGTCAAGTTCGAAGTCGGAGAGGGTTTTTTCAGGGGAATCCGCAACAGTCAGCACACCATCAAAAAAACTGTGATAGAGATTGATGCGATTGAAGATCTGCCCGTTCTGTACACCGAAGCGAACACTGCATAACAAAAGCAGCGCTGCCGCAAAAAGCACCGCTGCCTTGTGCCGCCATACGGCACCGGAAGCAAACAGACCTATAACCAAAACGATGATCAGCACCAGCGGGACCAATACCACAGACACCTCAGATGCGGTGGTCAGCAAAAGACCTGTCAGAGCTACAGGCAACCACACAGAAAGTCTGCACTGTTTTGACCGGCGCAGAAGAGCCCATGCCCGGAATACCGCAGCAGCAAAGGCAGTCAGTGCCAGAAGGAACATGGCTGTGGAATAGAATGAATTAAAATAAAGCAGATAGTTTCCACTGAGTACAACGAACCCCCACAGACTTCCCGCGAGGACCCCGCACCCTCCAAAGAGTACATAGAGTGACTTTACCAGCACAAACAGTGCCACGGAAAACAAGCATACTAAGACCACCGCCAGTACGACCGTGGAAAAAGCATGTCCGGTCAGACCGCATAGGATGCTGGTCAACGCTGCCGGATAAACAAGACTGGAGGTTGGCGTCACCTGCACTATCCCACTCCACGGCAGCTGACTGATGACAAACTGCTCATTGGGCTGGGTATAGTAAACATCCTGTGCATAGAAAGAACCGCGGGAAAGGCCGAGCTGCGGAAGGATCATGTCATAAAGGCCTGAATCAAGCATTCCGGGGCGCGGAGACTGCAATAAGAGCAAAAGGCTCGCCAGCAAGAATAGAAACGCCACCGCGCCTGCCGCAATATTCTGTTGCACATGAAGATATTTTCGCATTGTTTTCCTATATTTCTATTGATCGGCTGTCGACAGTTCACGCAAGAGAATATCGGCGATCTGTCGGCTGGCAGTGCCATCCCCGTAAGGATTTGATGCCATACTCATACGGCGATATTCCTCAGGGTCCTCCAGAAGACGACTAAATTCCCGATATACAGCTTCTTGTGTCGTTCCCACCAGTTTTAATGTTCCGGCAGCAACACCTTCCGGGCGTTCTGTGGTATCACGCAGTACAAGCACGGGCTTTCCAAGCGCAGGGGCCTCCTCCTGAATGCCTCCGCTGTCCGTCAGGATCAGATCTGCCGCTGCCATAAAATTATGGAAATCCATCACATCCAGCGGCTCGATCATCCGAAGACGACTTTCACTGCCTAAAACTTCCTCTGCGATCTGCCGGACCAACGGGTTCTTGTGGATGGGGTACAACACACGAACCTCCGGGTGCTCCTCCAAAACACGGCGGATGCCTCGGAAAATATGCCGCATGGGCTCTCCCAGGTTCTCACGCCGATGGGCGGTCAACAGTACAAACCGAGCGCCATCTGCCTGCGCCCACGTAAGCTCCGGATGTGTGTACTCCGTCTGCACCGTTTGGGTAAGGGCATCAATGGAGGTATTACCGGTAACAAAGACAGCACCATCCGGCTTATGTTCCTCAAGGAGCGTCCGGCGCGCTTTCTCTGTAGGTGCAAAATACCAGCGTGTAAGCGCATCCACAGCCTGCCGGTTGAATTCCTCCGGAAAAGGAGAATAAATATTATAGGTGCGAAGGCCGGCTTCTACGTGACCGACGGGAAGCTGCAGATAGAAAGCGGCAAGGCCTGCAGCAAAGGCAGTAGACGTATCGCCATGCACCAGTACCGCGTCGGGCTTTTCTGCTTCCAGAATGGGTTTGATGCCATTCAGGATACGTGTTGTGATGTCAAAAAGGGTCTGTCCCGGCTGCATGATGGCAAGGTCATAATCCGGTACGATCCCAAAACAGTCCAGGATCTGCTCCAGCATCTCGTGATGCTGGCCGGTAACGCAGACAACGGGGGTAAATTCTTCCCCCCGCCGCTTAAGTTCCAGGACCAACGGGCACATCTTGATAGCTTCCGGCCGGGTACCAAATACCAGCATCACTTTTTTGGTTGTTTCCATAAGATACGCCCCCGCTTATTTATCCTTCCGACGTGCCAGGTAGATGCGGATCAAGATCAGGATAACACCCAATAAGAGCAACAACATGGCCGAGATCGCCACTACCGTGAACATGACCGTATCTTTATTGTTTTCAATGAACTGCTTCAGATCCGGCGTCTGTACCGAAGATGCATCCAGGAACTTATAGGTGCGGATCTCCCCGTTCGGATCAAATACCACGGCATCATCCGTCAACTTCCATGTGTCGGAATCCTTGCGGAGATAGGTGTCTATCAGCTTCATGGCATCATCGTTTGCAGCGCAGACTGCCAACAGGGCACGATCCTCTCCGTACGGAGACTGCAGCAGCTGCATCACACCGATGCGGGAAGCAAATTCCTCTGACAGTATCTGACTGCTGTTGCTGGCAAAACTTGTACCGCTCTCCGTGTATCGGAACGAAAGACTTTCGTTCAGTGTACGCAGCAGTGCATTATCCTGATAAGTTCCCAGCACGATGAGGTTGCGGTCGGTGCTGCTGCCGTCAAACTGGCTGGCGCGTGCCACCTGGATACTGCCATAAGCGCTGATGTTGACACCATACAATGCAACCACCTGTCCCAACGTATTCATCTCTGCAGAGGTGATATTGTCCGGGATGACAACCGTCACTTCATTGAAACGGTTGCTCAGCTCGAACGGTGCGGGCTGATTGTCGAAGGAGAGCGTACCGGTTTTGCCAACCGGCAGATAGAAGGTGGATGTCTCAGCGACATAAGCCCACGGCATTTCATCCATCCGCGGCGTGCAGAACAGGTCCGGAAGTTCCAGATCAAATGCGATCTGAATCGAGTTCGCCGTAGCCCCCAGCACATCAGCAGGCAGGGAAAAGCTTAAAGTATCGCCGCCTGCGTTTTCCTTGGTCAGTTTCTTACTGGCAACAGGCGTATCTCCCCAGTAAACCGTGATAAGAGAACGATCAAAGTCCAGGTTTTCGCTGTATCGGAACGAAAGGTCGATCTTACCTGTGCCGGACAGTACATAGCCACCGGAAAACGGCAGATAGATCGTCTGCTTCTGATGGAAGGGTCCCACATAACTCAGGCCGTCTCCCGCCAGACTGGTCAGGGTATAAGCCGCATTGCTGTCCGTGTAGGAAATGGCATCGAACATCAATTGAGAAGCATCCTTTTCCACGTAGGCTACGGAGTGGTCTTCCTGCGTTACACGACTGTCATCTACCAACAGCATAGCAGCTTCCATCAGGCAATCGCCGTCTGCGGAGGTAACCAGCAGGGTACGGTCATCGCCGCTTCCTGCACTCACAATCACGGCACGGTCACTCAGATCGCCTGCATCGGCCGGCAACAGGGAACGGTACTCAGCCGGCAGATTGCTCAGCAGACTGACTATCACCTTCTTGGGACTTGCAGCTGCACTGCTGACGGTAGTCAAGGTAATATTATCCTCGCTGTCCGTTTCGGCAGAAAGATCAGCACGAAGCAGCAAAGCGGCAGCAAGCTCCTCTTCGTTGATCGCATCCGAGGTTGCCACTGCAGTTTGACTGCCGGAGTCATCAGTCGTAGAGAGATAGGGATAGGGATACCAGGAGATCAGGTTCTGGGGATCCTCGATGTCATAGCCGACGGCCACAAAGGAGCTCTTCTCCAGCCGGACCCAGTTCGCGCCGGTCAGGTCGTCAATACAGCCTTCCTCATCGTAAATGCGCACATAGCCGGTAACGCCGAAGCTGTTGTACCCGGCATTGAGCATATCCACCGGGATGGGAACGTAGACGATCTGCTCACGACCGTCTTGATAATCCACCTTGCAGGAATAGATAGGCTCATTGTTCACAGAAAAAGTAAGTGAAGCAGGCCCATCGTTGATCAGCTGACTCAGTGTGAACTGCACGCGGGCATACGCATACTGGGTATCCCAGTAGTTGCGCACCCGGAAATAGAACTGATCCGTCTCAAAAATGCCGCTGAACACAACATCTTCACTATAGTTGAATTCCTTGACATAAGGCGCCGGCGGATACTGGGGCTCCTCCGTGATGGGTTCACCCGCGTCTTCCGGATCGGTACTCATTACAGCATCTATCAGTTCCTCACCGGTGGCACGCTGCAGTGTATCCTCATCCTCACCATTTTCAGACGTAGTTTCATCCGGCTGCTCATCCGATGCATTCGGATCGTTCGCTGCATTTTGATCTTTCGATGCCTTTGCATTTTTCGACGTATCCGCAGCGTTCGCTGCGTCTGCATTTTTCGATGTATCCGAGGCGTTCGCTGCCTCCGCGTTTTTCGACGTATCCGCAGCGTTCGCTGCGTCTGCGTTTTTCGATGTATCCGCAGCGTTCGCTGCCTCCGACGCATCCAGTCCGGCCTGTTCCTGCTGAACCTTTGACTGCTTAGTGGAGCGTGTAGCCGCTTCTGCAGTAAGAGGCAGCACATTGGCTGCAAGTAATATTGTACAAAGGCAGATCACAGCTGCCCGTTTGAAGTGGAACATATCGAATTTCCCCCTCCCTTTTAAGACTTCTTAAATCCGGATCATTTTTTATGACGACCGGTATTGATCAATTCTTCCAATGCAACGTCATCGGCTTCGTCAGAAGCCTTTTCTTCATAGCGCACCGTTTTATCCCACACCACTTTTTTGCCGTTGACAGCATCCATAATGCTCAGCCATAGTCCTCGGACTACCACGAACACCCAAAGCTTGGAATAGGTAAACAGCATCAGCAGCGCCAGCACGGCGGATTCCAATGTGAATTCGTTCTTCTCGGTGACAAGGGTCAACATGATGTTGACCACAAATACAAGGATGGCCATCATCCAGAGCAACGTAGAAAATCCGCCCAGTGTGACATGGGTGAAACCCAAAATGCCTGTAAAGAAGATTATATCCGAGATCACCAACGCGGAGAGCATCATCAGATAAACAATAAGGTAATAGATAACATCCAGTCGCATTTTTCCGGCGTGGGGATCAAAGGTATACTTGAAGTTTTTTATCAAAACATACAGATTACCTTTGGCCCAGCGTGTGCGTTGTCGGAACCAGACCGGCAGAAGATGCGGTTCCTGTTCCCAGGTGACAGACATGGGCATATGCTGGATGTAGTACCCCATCCGATATAGCCGAAAACTGATCTCTGTGTCTTCTGACAGCGCCTTCGGATCCCAGCCGCCGATCTCCTCGATGATACTGCGTCGGATGACATAATTCGTACCGGGGATCGTACACAGTTTAAAGAAAAAATAGCGCCCGGCCTGATTCATGCACTGGTATGCCAGTGTCTCTATGTTGACAAAACGGGTGAGAATGGTGGCATTGCGGTTACGTGTGCGGAACTTTCCGATCACCGCTCCCCGTTTAGGGTCAGCCATCAGATTCTCCACAAGGATGCGCAACGCCTGCGGCTCCGGTGTATTGTCAGCATCGTAGATCGCGATCACGCTGCCCGTGGACAGCGTAAAGCCGATATTCAGTGCGTTGGATTTACCGCTGCCGCCTACCACGTTGTCTGTGGAAACCACCATCAGCCGCCGATTTGGGAACTCTCGCTGGATCTCCTGTAACTTCTGCTCCGTATCATCGGTGGAATTATCGTTGACTACGATGATCTCGTACTTATCCTGTGGATAATCAAAGTTCAGCAGTGCGCGTACAGTGCGGGAGATCACGATGCTCTCATTGTGCGCCGGGACCAGAATACTGACCATGGGATATTCATCCAACGGCACATGCCCACCGTCCTTTTCCACCCGCATATAGTGAATAAACCCACCGATCGAAAGGATCACATTCAGGATCATCAGCGACCAGATGGCACAGATGGCGTATAGTGAAAGACCGTCGATCAATGACATGAGTGCTTTCCTCCATAACTCTGGTGCGATGCCGGTTTCTCCGGCGACTCCGGGACAGAAGGCTTCTCATCTGTACGGTATAAAAAATGCCGTCGCTGCCGTCGGCGCGCGTACAGGATCATAAGGATGAACAGAAAAACAACTACCGTTACTATCCCGATCAGCAAATGGCTCTCATTCTGGATACTTACGGTAAAACGCTTCAGGGTATTGCGTTTGTAATCGTAATCCTCCGGATAGGCCTGCGGCGTGTAAGTAAGACTGTATGGCGTATCATTGAGTGTAAGAGCATTGTTCTTCCAACTCAGATGAAACGAATCAGCCCAAACGGACTGCTCGCTGTCCCACAAACTGTAATAAGAACTACTGTTGTTTTGCGCGGTGTCAAGTATGGCCTGCAACTGTTCTACAGAGGTACTTACAGGGATCCGCTGCGCTGCGGAAAATTGCAGAACACTGTTTTCGCCCCCATCATCCAGCGCCAGGGCCGGCAGCACCAACGCATTGTAACTGTAATAGAGAAGATTCTGATGCGTATCCCGCGTGAAATCCGGCGTATCGGTATCAGCGTGAACAAAGATCGTACGGGAACGCTTCATCCATTCCAGTGCGTCAGTATTCCATGTCCAACTGTAAGGGACATCAAATCCCAACGGATAAACGCCACGGGATGTATAATTTTCCAGCACCGTGGTGGTCACTGCATTGAAATCCTCCTGACTGCTCACATCAGAACGCAGGATAGGGGTATGCAGGATCACCGAACCGCCATTGGCCTGCGCATAACGCAGTACCTCGCAGAACTGCTGCATTGCCGGAAAATCCGCATTCTGATAAATAGGCATGACGGAGATCACAAAGGAAAGCTTTGCCTGTACAAACAGTTCCACACGATCCAGAAGATCCTGCGCAGGCATGTATGAATAAACCTCATCCAGCACCAGGTACTGTCCTTTTTGCGGCGGATAACCGGAATACTCCCACAACCAGTCGGAAATCTCCTGCATCAGCGCAGCGCGGGCAAGATCTTCGCCAAAATCAGTCAGCGGAATATAACGGATGCCGGCACTTTGAACGCAGAACAGATAGCTCTGCTCGTTGGTTTCCAGCGAGCCGCTTTCATATTCGGCATCAACCGTATAAAGATGCTCCGGCAGAGAAACGATAGACTCATATTCCTGCTGGCTGAAAAAGCAGAATCGCAACACGCCGTTTGTGCCGGAACAATCCGCAACCGATACGGTCTGGGTGGAACCGCCGGCACGCAAACAGTCCGGCAGAAGGTCACCGCCCAGCACCATCAGTCTGGTGCCGCTTTGCACCAGCGTCTGTGCCAGAGAAGCATCCTGTTTCATATCGTAACAGAGAATAAGACTGTAATGACTGTAAAGACCACTGGCCTGCTCCGGGGTGCCCAGTTCCATGCTCTTACCCAAAGCGGTAGCTATGTCCGCCAGAAGGCGCATACTCTCCAGCTGCTCATCGGTAACCTGTTCCTCATGCAGCAGCAGAATATCAGCATCGCCGGGCAAGGAATCCTCCGGTGATGCGGCCAAAACCGGCATGGACAGCAGCATAAACAGCAGTACTGTCAGCAAAATCTTGAATCGTTTATACATCATACTGCATCTCACTGTCAACCTTGTGCTTGAATTCGATGGCGTTGGAAATACTCTCATCATATTCCACGCAGGCAATACGCAGATCTGTCCGGATAGCTTTGTCCACAATGCCGGAAAAAGCATTCCTCTCCGCACAGGCCGCCTCAATACGTTTTCGCACTACGTCGGAACCGGCTTTATCGCAGGTGAGCAGAATGGCAAATTCGCCGTTCTGCGGTTCTACGGTATAACAGCGATCCTCCAGACGGACCGCGTCGGAGAGCAATTCTGCCAAACGCTGCACCAGCATATCAAAATGTTTTTGAGTTAGCAGACTGTGTAATTCATCCGCATAGCGCAGACGGACCACCATCAGACTGATCGCTGTCTTGTTGCGGGAACTAAAGGCCATCTGGCGCTGCAGATCGATATAAAGAGCGCGCAGATTGTACAGACCGGTAAGAGGATCCAGCAGCACGACTGATTCCATCTGCTCGTTCAGCATCTCGTTAACCTGCTCGATCTTGTACATTTCATGGGTGAAAAGCTGGATGCCTAACAATGAGAGCAAGGGCAGGAACGCCCACACATAGTCCATCGGAACAATAGCGACGCTTTGTACCAATGCCCGAAACAAAGAATAAACCGTAAAGGTGAGTAACTGCAGACCGGTCAGCCCGGCAGCGAGATACCGAAAACGGTAGGCGGCCAGCAGGGAAGCGGCTGACATCACAGCAAACAGTGTCACGTACTCCACACGATGAGACTCGTCACAAAATGCGATCACCAGCGCGGCGACCAACTGCGCAAACAGAAATACCAACAGGCCGAGATCCTGTGCCAGACCGCTTCGCCGGCGCTTCGAAACACTTTTTTGCAATTCCCGGACATGAACCATTTTCATCTTCATTTTTACCTTCCTTGCCGCAGCTTGTCTGCGGCAACACGAGGAGAATTTCGCGCAGGCGAATTCTCCGATGTGATCCTTCATCGATGTCGTTTACGACATCGATGCAATCTGACAGAAATGCTATCAAGCATTTCTATCAGATTTTTCCTTCCTTGCCGCAGCCTGTCTGCGGCAACACGAGGAGAATTTCGCGCAGGCGAATTCTCCGATGTGATCCCTCATCGAAGTCGTTTACGGCTTCGATGTCGTTTACGACTTCGATGCAGACTGCGTTTCCTCCAGAATGTTCAGTTTATGCAGAAGCTCTGCAATAGTGAACAGCATCAGACAATCCAGACTGAAGCCGGCAATAAAATTATACTGGGTCAGCTGTGCATCTCCACTGAAAAAGATCACCTCCGCCAGATGCACCACAATGATAGCTGTAGCGGTCATCGTCGTGCAGATGTAGACATAATAAAAACGATCCGGCTCTTTTTGACGCCACCATCCACTGCGGGACATCACCGCACATACGACGATCAGCAGAATAGGGAAGGCGATGGTCTGTGGCAGGGAGCGAGACTTAAAGATACTGTACGCGGCAAAGAAGATACTTTTGCCCCGCGCCGGCATTCCCGTAGAGTTCTCGTAATTACCGCAGTATTCCCGGCGCAGATTGACGGAGGACCTTACCCCCAGATCCAGCATGGAAAACATGGATCCCGGGTGCTGCAGATAATACAGGGCGATATCCCTGGTAGTATAGTGATCCAGAAAGCCATTCTGCAGATAATATTCGCTCTCTTCCGTCAGCGAATACTGGTCGTAGAGAGAAGCGTCTGCTAACAGCGCATAGGAACCGTTGATGCCGAATTCCTGCAGTGTCTCTTCCGGTTCGGAAGCTTGCAGCAGCACACCGCGCGTCATTGCATGTACCCGGCTGGTAACATCGAAATCCGATTCAACAAAGGTAAAACTGCAAAAGCCTGCGATCAAAGCAACTGTGGCAGTAAGAGAGATCCCGATCCTGCCAAGAGCGCTTTCACTTAATCGCAGCTGCGTAATACAGAACAGTGCTACGATAAAGCCAATGACGCCGGCATGACTGCGCGTGGAACAGAGCATCCAGGTCCCCATGACCAGCGCCAGCCAATACAAGGGTGCCAATCGGGAAGAACGCTGCAGCATCATGCAGCCGCCAAACACATAGGAAAGACCAATGAAATAGATCGCTTCCGGGTAAAGTGAATTGAAATAGGTGATATAAGAAACATCCGCAAAGATCAATACGCACAGACCGGAAAGCACGCACTTCTCCACAAAGAGACTGGCACGGGAAATAACGGAATAAAACAGCAGCCCCCATGCAGGCAATGCCAGAATTACGTAGAGCAGTGAAAGAAAACGGACATCAAAGATTTGATCATTGGTAAAAAGATTATCTATCATCCGGGCAAGCCGGATCAGAAGTAATTGAAACGAATGATCATCTGTGCTTGCATAGCCGGATTGGTAGACTCTTGTAAAGAAGTCGTTTCCGTTGGAAACATCCTTCTCAAGATAGGAAAGCCCGGCGTTCTGCATGGTACGGGTTATGGTACCATCGTTAGCAACCCCCAGAAACGAGGGAACATAAAGCATAATGACAGCAAGAAAAAGAACCACTCCGAGAGAAATGGATACAAACTGTAAATCCGAATATCTGTTGGCGAAATGTTGGTTACTGCGTCTGTGAAAGGATGAAATACGCAGCCAGATCTTCCGCAGCAGTTTCCATAACTTAGAAAATCTCCGGCCTTTCTGAAACTGCTTTTCTGTCGGATGGCCGGAAACCGATCCGCTATTAGAGTCCATCGTCATCATATCTCCAGGTACTATCGTTTATAAGAAGCGGAGTGTTTGCCCCTTCGCTTCTATCCGGTCTTTAAGTCTTAATGTGATCAAAAAAGTAACGGGTATATTCCGTATCCGGCATGCATCTCCTTCCTGTAAAACCTAGAGAATACCCTGCGGATACTGCATAATCCCTTTCAATTTAGCACAGATAGTCGAAGGCCTCAACATCCTTATGTGTTATACGCAGGCCAAATGCCTGTTTATGCTCTCCGGGTGGATTGGGGTAGGATATTGGGAGTTCCTTTCATCCGGCTCGGCAGATCAGAGCAGCATCAGCATCGTTCCGCCAACGATCATCGCAAGACCCACAGTGGCTTTCTTCGAGAGCCGCTCCCCAAACACCAGTGCCGAAAAGCCGATGGATACCAGGATACTCAGCTTATCTATCGGCACAACCACACTGGCAAGCCCATCCTGCAGTGCCTTATAATAGCACAGCCAGGAGCCGCCGGTAGCCAGACCGGACAGACCGATAAAGCCCAGCTCCTTCTTCGGCACAGACTTCAGCACATGCTGCTTTCCCTTGAGAAAGACCATCAGCCACGCCATGATCAGGACGACGCCGGTGCGAATAGCGGTGCCCAGGTTTGACTCCACACCGTCAATGCCGATCTTTCCCAGGATCGAGGTCAGGGAAGCAAACACAGCGGAAAGAACCGCATAAAGCAGCCAGCTTTTATTCTCCTGCTTTTGACCGGTAACAGCCTTTTTTTCGATCATCAGGAAGGTACCTGCGCCGATCAGCACGATGGCCAGTCCCTTGAGCCAGGATACGGGCTCGCCCAGAAAGAGCAGTGCCAGCAGTATCGTCAGAATAGTGCTGGACTTGTCAATGGGCACTACCTTATTAACATCCCCCAGCTGCAAGGCACGGAAATAACACAGCCATGATGCACCGGTGGCCAGACCTGAAAGGATCAGGAAGGTCCATGTCTTCGTGCCAAGCGCAACGATCGTCGGCGCAGAACCAACGATCCAGACCATCAGCCACGAAAAGAGCAATACCACAATGGTCCGGATCGCGGTAGCCACGTCAGAATCTGTTTTCTTTATGCCGCACTTGGCAAGCACTGCCGTCAAACCGGCAAATACCGCCGAGCCGAATGCAAAGAGTATCCACATAATGATCGCCTTCCTTTCCTGGTAGGGATGCGGTGTGTCAGCATCTATTGATGGCTTTACCTGTTTATGGTATAGGTCATCTGCTTCTATAGTATTTTAAGTAGTTGTATCATCTCACTTACATATTGGTAAAGCAACTCGTAAGCTCTTACTCTGCTGAAGGTTACGCACATCAGTTCAGATCATAATTTGATACGATATATTTTCCCATATAGTCTGCGACCTTCCCTGCTCCGGATGCATTCAAATGGCCATCATCATTTAAATCCGTTGCACCATCTAATCCTGTTTCATCCAGATTTTCAAAAAGGTCCAGGTAAGCGCAACCATTTTCCTTAGCATAATCCGCCATGGCATCTCCGTAATTATTGGCGCCCTCCCATGGACATGTAAAAAATATTATTTCAATATCTCTTTCTTTGCACTCTGCCACTATTTCATCCAGGACATCGATCGCCTCATCGCTTAGTTCATACTGCTCAAATGTTGTATGATCCGGAATCGTACATTGGTAAACATCATACTGTTCATAATATCCCGCGGTATCAACGAATCTTTGATATCCCGGCTCTGAATAATTCTCAGAACTGATACTATTCCAATTGTCATGAAACATGATCAGAGGGAAAAAATAAGAAGCATATCGCTCCGGATCTTTTCCGAAACAAGTTTTCAGATACTCCCATTTATCCTCTGAAGCCGGTATTTCGCTGCAATAATATATTTCTCCGTCCAGGTCCGTATCCATTTCAACCCTATTTACTTTGAAAGTATCTATGCAGATCACCTTCGGGGACTGCGTTGTCAATGAATCCTGCAAAAATAAAAGCGTTGTATTTATTGCCTGCCAATTGCAGCCATAGTTATAGGCCGCTATACCGTACTTGTCATGGAGTACTCTGGTATCAAATCCTTTCCATGCATGACTGGAACCATAAACAATAACATCCAAAGTATTTTCTTCTAAGGAATGATAGGCATCGATCGCATCAAATCCTTCTTCACTCCACGGCGGATCCAATCTATATCCCATATATCTGATCATGCCGATCGTCATGACCAGTGTTACGAAACAGCCTATAAGCTGCATCATTTTCTTCTTCACTCCATATTCCTCCTAAAATTGGAAGTAAATAAAGTTAGCGGCATTATATGCAGGTCCGTATTTACCGAAGGTTAATAATATAAGGATAAAGAAAGCTATAGATATCCATCTGAACCAGTAATCCTGCTTTATAATGATATCTCTGATCTTTATTCCCTTATGCTTGCAATGATCCGCAAACAATAACACGCCGATCCCTACAAGCATCAGTTGGAAATTTTTCTGATCCAGTCCGCAATTGTACAGGGAACCGTCAAAAAGTATCCATCTGTTTCCTGTAACAAAGATAGATCTGATGATCGCAAGAGCAGACCTGAATCCACTGGCCCTGAAAAATATCCAGGAGAAATCTACAAGTATGAATGTACCAACGATATGTATGAATTTGTGTCCCAGTGATTCTCTGTTTAAATGAAGCAGCTTTACAAGTTTATCTCTGACAGGCTGTAAGATCTCACCGATCACCTGGTACGCTCCGTTTATACCGCCCCATATGATATAGGAGAATTGAGCACCGTGCCAAAGGCCGCTGACCAGGAATACGATCATCTTATTAATGTATTTTCTTACTTTGCCTTTCCTGCTTCCGCCTAACGGAATATATAAATAATCCTTAAACCATGAAGTTAAAGAGATATGCCAGTTTCTCCAGAACGCTGCCACCGATGTGGATAGATACGGCGCATTAAAGTTTTCCATCAACTCTATGCCCAGAATCTTTGCAGATCCCATTGCAATAATAGAATAGCCCGCAAAATCGCAATATATCTGAACGGCAAATAACATGGTGGCAACAACCAGATACCATCCCGGATATGTGACATAATCACCATAAACAGTATCTACAAATATCGCTATCCTATCAGCAAGAACTATTTTCAAAAAATAGCCCCAAAGCATTAATAAGAAACCTTCTCTTGCGGATTCAAAGTTAAACTTTGTCGGAACCGCAAGCTGCTTTAATAAGTTTTTAGACCGCTCGATCGGTCCTGCCACCAGCTGCGGAAAGAAAGAAACAAATAAGGCATATCTAAAGAAATTTTTTTCAGCATAAATTTCATCTCTGTATACATCTACGGTATAGCTCAGGGCCTGGAATGTATAAAAAGATATTCCAACCGGAAGGATCACATCAAACACCGGCACATTTAATTCTACATGGACTGCTCTCATTACTTTTTCGAGCGTTTCAAAAGCAAAATTGATGTATTTGAAATAGAACAGGATTCCCAGATTTGAGAGAAAGCTGACAGCAACCACGCATTTTTTATATTTCTGCTTTTTTAGCGCATCTAATTCTTTTTTCTTGATTTTCTCTATCAGTAACCCGCTTATATAAGTTATAAAGGTAGATGTTAATATCAATAGCGCATATTTTGCATTCCAACACATATAGAAAAAATAACTGGCGACCAACAGCCACAAGTATTTGATCTTATCCGGTATTGCAAAATATATGATCAATACGATCGGAAAAAATATCAAAAAATCTATTGAGTTGAATAACATAACTCCCCCTTCAAAACGTATATTACCCGTATGAATGCCCGTAATGGCACCTGTCACATGTACGATCACGCACCACCCCGTAATGACGCCTGTCATCTGTACGATCACGCACCGACGCCAACAGAACCCCCGCCGCAAAACTTCGTGGCAGATCCTATTTTCCACAATGTGACCAGATGCATACTTAGGACGAAGCCATCCGAACTTCTATATTAATATGACGCGTTTTTTGAAAAACATCAAGGTCGCCGGAAAATACACAAAGAAATGCTCTGTCACAAGATCTGCTGCAAGACCTTGTGACAGAGCATCCGGAAAGAGCTTAAGATTTAATTTATGCTTACTTCTTTTCATCCGGCAGTATCACACCCTGCGGCGGATTCTGCTTGATCGCACCCACAACCGGATGCGGCACATACATTTCTTCCAAATAAGCAATATCCTCTGCAGTAAGACTGACATTTAATGCTTCTGCTGCCTCAGTGAGATAAGCTTTTTTTGTTGCGCCTACGATCGGAGCTGCTACTCCTTTTGCCCAATGCCATGCCAATGCGATCTGAGACATCTTACAGTCATACCGTTTGGCTAATTCGGCAACTCGCTCTACAATGTGCATATCCTGCTGTTCCATGCGGTCATATTTTCCGCGGGCGACCTTATCCGTCTTGCCTCTCACAGAATCCGACTCCCATGTTTTCCTGGTCAAATGCCCTGCGGCCAGCGGACTGTACGGCATCAGGGAAACATTCATCTGCTCGCAGATCGGGATCAGCTCCCGCTCGTCCTCACGGTACAGCAGATTATAATGGTTTTCCATAGCAGAAAATTTGGTCCATCCGTGCTTTTCGGCTGCAAGCTGCATATTATAAAACTGATAGCCATACATTGCGGAAGCTCCCAATGCACGTACCTTACCTGCCTGTGCCAATTCATGCAGCGCTTCCATCGTTTCCTCGATCGGGGTATCGTGATCAAATCGATGGATAATATAGAGATCCAGGTAATCCGTTCCCAGACGTTTCAATGTTCCGTCAATTTCTCGATGAATGGCACTTTTTGATAAGCGGCCCTCATTGAAATAGACCTTGGACGCGATCACCACCTTGTCTCTTGAAGCCAGTTTTTTCAGTGCTTTGCCAAGATATTCTTCGCTGGTTCCTGCTGAATATACATTCGCCGTATCAAAGAAATTGATCCCAAGTTCCAAAGCATGTGCAATGATGTCCTCACTCTGCTTTTCATCCAATGTCCAGTCATGCATGATTCCGGCTTTTCCGAAACTCATACAGCCTACGCAGACCTTGGAGATTTCAATATCCGTTTTTCCTAATTTCGTATATTCCATATCCGTTTATCCTTTCCAATATAAGAAAGAGAGATTGCTTACAAACTTGCTTCTCTGTAATCCACGTAATCTACGGCTTCCGGTCATTCATTGGAGCTTGCCTCACCCGGTACATCCATGGCAAGATCTGCCCAGACCTCTTTTGCCATGGAAAATACCGCCCATGCCTTCGGCCAGCCTGCATAAAATGCAACGTGGGTAATGATCGCAGCGATCTCTTTCTTCGTCACACCATGATTCTTTGCATTCTGAAGATGATACTTCAAAGAAGAATCGGTGATCCCCTGTGCCATCAAGGCAACTACCGTGATGATACTCCTGGTTTTTAAATCGATATCCTCATTGTTCCAGTTTTCTCCAAAGAGAATATCGTCATTGAAATGTGCGAATTCCGGAGCAAAGTCTCCGAGTGCATCTCTTCCTGCCGTCTGTTTTATTGCCATTTGGTCATACCTCCTTACCGATCTGATAAGCCTTTTCCCATGTCCCTATAGTCTCCTTGCTTTCATACCATGAAGCATATCCATTCATCTATTATAGCAACTGTAAACCATGAACCTGACTTTAGGTCAAGATATTTTTGAAAATAATTTTAATTCTCTTGCCTCCAACTGCAGCAACTTACTGACCTCCATTGCAATATCATTGAGTGTACAGTCCAAGCCACCGCGAAACCACTGCTTGTAGAGATTAACGATCCCTCCGGCAAAATAGCACACCCGCAGACTGACCGAAGCTCCCCCAGACCATGCACGAGATCGTCAACGCCATCAACCAGATCCCGCCTGTGCCGGAATACTACTCCGAGCGGAAAGAAAACGTCTTATCTCCGGAATATCCGAAAGAATAATTTCCAGACGGCACACAAGCCGGGCAACTGTTTTAAGTTGCTCGGCTTGTGTGTGGGAACATATCATTCCACTGTAACTGATTTATAATAATTTCCAAAGTCCGCCAAAGCATCAATGATCGGCAGCATCTTTTCTCCTAATTCCGTCAAACTGTAATCAACCCTTGGCGGCATTTCCTGATAATCGTGCCGGTATACAAGTCCGTCATCCATCATCTGTCTTAGGCTGTCAGTCAATACCTTCTGGGATATGCCTTCCAGATCTCGCTGCAATTCATTGAATCTCCACGGGCGCACCCTAAGGTTTCGTATAATAAGAAGCTTCCATTTGCCACCTACAAGTGCCACCGCTGTTGCCACTGGGCAAACCGGAAGTTCGTCTTTTGTTTTCATGCAATTGCACCTCCAAAAAACTGTGATTGCTCACACAAAGTATAGCACATTCTTTTTTGAATGTATAGTTATAAAAAGGTGCGTACTATTATTTGAGTGTGTAATGGGTTATCCTATATCTGCAAACGCAATAAAAATCAAAAACGGAGGTATATACCATGGCAAATTATGCAAAAACAAATATTGGAAATGAAGGCAGAGCAGAACTTCATGAAACACTTTCTCTCACAGGTGCAGAAATCAGTATCAACAATCTTCCTGCAGGAGCTAATGTTCCTTTCGTACACTCTCATAAGAACAACGAGGAAGTTTACGGTATCCTTTCCGGCAAAGGAAAAGTCATTATTGATGGAGAAGAAATTGTTCTCACTGCCGGTGATTGGGTAAGAATCTCTCCCGCTGCTAAGCGTCAGTTCTTTGCAGCAGATGACGAGGGAATTTCTTTTGTCTGTATTCAGACCAAAGAAAATTCCCTGGAAGGCTTCACAGCAGATGATGCTGTAGTATATTAATATCCCCTCAAGACACAACAAGCTTCTCACCACTGGAACATTACCTGATGGTGGGAAGCTTATTTTTAGTTTCTAGGAGATTTACAGCTTACCTCCAAACACCGGGAAGAATCCGTATTCGCCATAGTCCTTGA
>CAVBJS010000009.1:0-64545 GCA_963596015.1 Bacteroidaceae bacterium | reverse complement strand
GACTGGGACATTTTCATTTGTGGTATACCAGGACATTATCATTTGTGGCTTATAAGAGTCCCGTTCCTGTTTCCAGATTTCTTGTATCGCTTTCGTAAGTATGTTAAACTTAGTACCGTATGTTTACTTAAACCACCATGGAAAGTGTGCTTATGAAGACTAACTTTACAGTCATTCCCACCTTTCGGTGCCAGCCGGGAACCCAGGTTTGCCGGGATGGGATTGCTTTTACCACCGCGCTCCGAAGAGGATACAGAGCAGATCAGCCGGACCAAAGAGAAGAATGCGGTGTGATCTTATATAGTAAGATCGGCACCAAAGCCCTCCGGATCCCTTTTTCGGAAGATTGCTTTCTGGGAAGCCTGTGCTCCGGCAAGATACTGGGGATCTCCGGCAAAGACTGGTATTACAATTACTATTTGGGAGATAAAAGCTATACAGACCCCTATGCCAGCGCCATTATTCCCATACATAAGGAGTACCGCTTAACAGGGCAGAAGCAGGCGTTGCCCCAGGGGGCCATCGCCATGGGCGCCTTTTTTGAAGAAAGAGAAGACCTGACAGAGGAAAGCTATCTGCGCCCTCTGCCCAAAAAGACAGGACAGGACCGCCTTTTTTACAATCTCCATGTGCGGGGCTTTACCAAGGATAAAAGTGCCCACGTGCCAAACAGGGGTACCTTTGCGGGAGTTGTGGACAAGATCCCGCATCTGCAAGCGTTAGGTATCACCACCGTGATACTGATGCCTGTCTATGAACTGGCCCCCGGAAAGCACAGAGGTGAGAATCCTGTTAATTTCTGGGGCTTTGGGGAAGGGTATTATTTTGCGCCTAAGCAAAGCTATGCGGGGCGGGAGGATCCACAGATCGCCTTTGCTAAGATGGTGAGGGAACTGCATAAGGCACAGATAGAGGTGGTGCTGCAGCTTAATTTTACCGGCAATATTCCCGCTTCCATGATGCAGGCTGTGGCCCGCTATTATGTGCGTTACTACGGCATCGACGGATTTTATCTGATCGGGGATGGCCTGCCCCTGCGGGAGTTGGCTTCTGACCCGGCCTTAGGGGAGACCCTGCTTTACAGCAACGCTTTTACCGGAGAGTTCTGTCAGCAGATCAGACAGCAGGAGCTTCCCTCTCCCTTTTACCTGCAGCAGACCCACCATCTGGTGCACATAGAAGAAGGATACCGGAGCCTGCTGCGTCGCTTTGCCAAAGGGGATGATTTTACCTTAGAGCCCTTCCTTAGAAGCTTTCTGCAGTCGGTGGGAGAGCGCCCAGTCCTTCATTTCGTCACCAACTACGACGGCTTTACCTTAGCCGATCTGGTTTCCTACAGCCATAAACACAATGAGGAAAACGGAGAAGAAAACAGGGACGGCACGGATCAGAACGACAGCTGGAACTGCGGCTTTGAGGGACGAACCAGAAAAAGCGAGATCAGCAAGCTTCGTCTGTGTCAGATGAAGAATATGCTGCTTCTTCTTTTATTATCCCGTGGCTATCCTTTGCTGCGCGCCGGTGATGAGTGCCTTAACTCCCAGAAAGGCAATAATAATCCTTATTGTCAGGACAATGAGATTGGGTGGGTGCGCTGGAATACCAATGAAAGTGCCGGGATCATGCAGGAATATATAGAGGCGCTTTCCCGGTTTCGAAGAGAACATCCTGTTTTTTTCACGGGAAAGGCATATCGTTATACCGATTATCTCTCCTGCGGCTATCCGGATATCTCTCTTCACGGCCGAGAGCCTTGGAAACCGGAGCTTTCCGCCTACTCTCATACAGTCGGCATTTTGCTTTGCGAGAATTATGTGACAGGAGTCTATGACAAGGAGGAAGGGATCTCCCTTCTTTATATTGCCCTGAACATGCACTGGAGGCCGCAGCTCCTGGGACTTCCCAATCTTCCGGCAGACCGGAAATGGGCCCTTGTGGCTGATACGGCGCTGTCCCAAAGCTTTTTGCCGGAGCCTTTGCTGCTGGAAGACCAAAAGACCGTACATACGGCGGCCAGGTCCATCCAACTGCTTAAGACTGTCAAGGTAAAGAGACAGGACAAAGCAAAAGACGGGAAGAATAAAAGTGCGAAGGCGGTCAGTGTTAACGCCGCTCTCGGCCGCCCGGCCGACATCTGAACTATAATCGGCAGGCAGATTTTACTGTTAATACACATAGAAAGAAATAAGAGGAACAGACCAATGGATATGGATATGGAATTTTTGCGTAAACTCCCCACCCCTAAGGAATTAAAGGCGGAGTTTCCGGTAAGTGATAAGATCGCAGCGATCAAGGAAGCAAGAGATCAGGAGCTGCGGGATATTATGGAAGGAAAGAGTGAGAAGCTGCTTCTGGTCATCGGACCCTGCTCTGCGGATAATGAGGATGCAGTCCTTGACTACATCACCAGACTGCGGAAGGTACAGGAGAAGGTAGAGGAGAAGATTTTCATTGTTCCCCGCATTTATACCAATAAGCCCCGTACCATCGGTGTGGGATACAAGGGAATGCTGCATCAGCCGGATCCGGAAAAGAAGGAAGATATGCTAAAGGGCATCATCGCCATCCGTCAGATGCATACCAGAGCGGTAGAGGAGACAGGCTTTACCTGCGCCGATGAGATGCTTTATCCGGAAAATCACCGCTATCTTTCCGACCTTCTCTCCTATGTGGCGGTAGGCGCCAGATCCGTAGAAGACCAGCAGCACCGTCTGACTGCCGGGGGCGTGGGCATTCCGGTAGGCATGAAGAATCCCACCGGCGGTGACCTTACGGTCATGATGAATTCCATCATTGCAGCCCAGAGTCCCCAGACCTTCCTTTACAGAGGATGGGAAGTAAAAACGAAGGGCAATCCTTACGCCCATGCTATTTTGCGTGGCTATGTAGACCGCTTTGGCAGAAATCATGCCAACTATCATTATGAGGACCTGTGGGAAGTGGCCAAGCTCTATGAAGAGCGCTCCTACCAGAACCCCGGTGTGGTGGTAGATACCAACCACTCCAATTCCGGCAAGGATTACTTAGCCCAAATCCGCATCAGCAAGGACATTATGCACAGCGCCAAGATCTCTCCCGAGATCCATAAGCTGGTACGAGGCCTGATGATCGAAAGCTATATCCAGGACGGCGCCCAGAAGATCGGCGAGGGACACTACGGCCAGTCCATTACGGATCCCTGCCTTGGCTGGGAGAAGACGGAGCGTTTGATCCTGGATCTGGCAGATCTGTGGTAACGAGCCGTTTGAAAGAAATGCTATGAGACAAAAAGAGAAGATTACAATAAAAAAGGCGACAGAACATCTTTGTACTATTTCCAGGCATCGCTTTTTAGTCTGCAAGTCCTGCTTCGCCATTGGTCTGTACCGGCAGGGGCTTTTGCATGATCTTTCCAAATTCAGTCCGTCTGAATTCCTGGTAGGGGCCAGATACTATCAGGGCAACCGCAGCCCCAACAATGCGGAGCGGGAGGATAAGGGCTATTCCGAGGCGTGGCTTCATCACAAGGGACGCAACCGTCACCATTATGAATACTGGTTTGATTACAGCACCCATTCCAAGAATCCCATTACGGCAGTGAAGATGCCCGGACGCTATGTGGCGGAGATGTTTATGGACAGAGTGGCAGCCAGCAAGATCTATAATGGTGCCGCTTACAAGGACACAGATCCACTTGCATACTATGAGAGCGGCAATACCGCCCGGTTCCTCCATCCCCAGACCAGAGAGGTGTTGGAAAAGCTGCTTCATATGCTGGCCCTGGAAGGAGAAGAGGCAACTTTCGCCTATCTGAAAGGACGTCTTCATAAGGCACCTCTTTTCCGTAAGAGATGTCTTACCGGAAAGATCCGTCTATCCCATAAGAGATGATCTTTCGGAAAGATCCGTCTATCCCATAAGAGATGATCTTTCGGAAAGATCCGTCTTTCCCATAAGAGATGACCTTTCGGAAAGATGCGTCTATCCCATAAGAGATGATCTTTCGGTAAGATGTGTCTTTCTCATAAGGAGTAGTTTTGGGCAAGATGTGTCTTTTCCATATGTGATATTTCCGGTAAGAAGTCTTTTTCACACAAGGAATACTCTTCTCGTAGGACATCCTTTTTTCGTAAAGACAACCGGTCGATCAAAACACAGAGATAAGTATGAACCAGGAAGAGAAGCTACGCTTTGATAAAGCCAGAGACAGAGTGATCACCTTAGAGGAAAGGGTGCGTCACGGCATAGGCATGCAGCAGGAAAAGACAGTCCATGCGGTGGTGAAGGATTTCGAGGACGCCGACGAGGATCATCAGGAGATCCCCATAGCCGGCTATATTGCGGATATCTATAACGGTGAGGAGATCATAGAGATCCAGAATGGCAACTTTAATAAGATGCGGGGGAAGCTCAGTACTTTTCTGCCCCTGTATCCCGTGCGCATTGTCTATCCCATCCCCCACGATAAATGGAATATCTGGATCGATCCGGACACGGGAGAGCTGGGGAAAAAAAATAAATGTGCCCGCAAGGGACATTTTTACCTGGCCTTTCGGGAACTGTACAGGATCCGCCCGTTTCTGGCGGATCCTCATCTGTCTGTGGAGCTTTTGCTCATCGATATGGAAGAGTACCGGCTTTTGGATGGCTGGAGCAGAGATGGAAAAAGGGGATCTCATCGCTATGACCGGATTCCCCTGGCGCTGTATGACAGAATGCTTCTGACATGCCCCAGGGATTACTGTCAACTCATTCCCTTTGATCTGAAAGAGCCCTTTACAGCGGCAGAATTCGGAAAGGCAGCCCATATCCGGGGCTCCTTTTCCACCGTTTTGCAGATCCTGACCCAGCTTGGCGTGGTAAAGCGTATCGGAAAAAAGGGCAACGCCTTTCTGTACAAAGTCACAGAAGATTGGGAATTTGAGGACGGGCAAGGGCCATCGGCGGAGACAGGGAAAATGATAAAAGCAGAGAAAATGACAGAAGCAGCGGAAGCAGAGGAAGCGGCAAGAGCAGATACTGCGATAGAGACTGATTCTGATGTTGATACGTCGCTAGCAGAGGACGATATGTTCTGGCATCCCGATGAGGATTGATAGTCTGCTTGCAGGCAAACCAGCAAGAAAGTGTAAACGGTAGGTATTATGTTTGACCAAAATGATATAACAAAAGAGGAAAAAGAACAGATCGCCCGGCGGTTTATCCGCTATGCCAGTATAGGTACCCAATCGGCGGATGGCTTTACGAAGACGCCTTCTACCCCGCAGCAGCGGATCTTAGCCGAAATGCTTTACCGGGAACTGCAGGATATGGGGGCGGCTGACGTATACTATGACGAGAAGTATTGCTATGTCTATGCCACCCTACCTTCCAATCTGCCTAAGCCGGATCCTGCTCTTATGGCAGCCTGCCCGGACCGGGACGCTAAAAAAAGAGAGAACCTCTCGCCTATCATCGGTCTTATAGCCCATATAGATACCTCTGATGCGGTGCCCTCTGATGAGGTGCATCCCCAGTTGATCGAGTGCTATGACGGAAACGAGATCTGCCTTAATGAAGCCTTAAACATTAAGAGCAGTCCGTCGGAAATGCCGGATCTATCCCAGCACAAAGGCAAAATGCTGATCACCAGCGACGGCACCTCCGTGTTGGGAGGAGATGATAAGGCCGGGGTTACGGAGATCATGGAGCTTTTTAAGTTCTATCTGACCCATCCTGCCTATCCCCACGGCACGGTGCGGCTGATGTTTACCCCGGACGAAGAGGTGGGCAACGGTACCGCCTGCTATGACAGAGAGCATTTTCAGGTAGACTTTGCCTATACCTGCGACGGCGGCGCCGTAGGCGAATTGGAATATGAGAACTTTAATGCGGCTACAGCCATTCTCACCATTCATGGCAAAAATACCCATCCCGGTTCTGCCAAAGGGGTTATGAAAAATGCGCTGCTCTACGGCATGGAATTCAACAGTCTTTTGCCTGCGAAGGAGACCCCCTTTTATACGGAAGGCTATGAAGGCTTTTTCCATCTGGAAAATATGTCGGGAACGCCGGAAGAGGCCCGGATGGAATATCTTATCCGGGATCACGACAGAGATCATTTTGAAAAACGAAAAGCGCTTTTTGCAGATGCGGTGAAAGATATGCAGCACCGTTACGGGGAAGAGTGTTTTGAGGCACAGATCCAGGATTCCTACTACAATATGATCGAAAAGATCCGTCCCCACATGCACCTGATCGACAATGCGGTCTCTGCTATGAAAGCACTGGGTGTTGCGCCTCGCATTGCCCCTATCCGGGGCGGCACCGACGGCTGCCGGCTTTCCTTTGAGGGGATACCCTGCCCCAATCTGGGTACCGGTGCCTATCACTGGCACAGCCGCAATGAATATGTATGCGTGGAGGAGATGGCGCTGGCGGTGCGGATCCTGGCACGGATCCTGGAAAAGTATGCGGCTTTTTCCATTGATGTAAAATAACGAAGAAAGCGGTTTGGAAACGCAGCTTCTTAACAAAAATGAGGTTTAGTATGAACGAATACAGCAATCTGGATAAACGACTTAGTGATATTGATCTGGCGGGACCTGCGCCGGAAACAGAGCCTATGCGCCAGTATTATTTTATCGGCAAGACCAAAGAAAAACTGGAAGAGATCTCCAAGGAGCTTAACAGGCCTTTGACCGCCTCTATCATTACCTTTGGCTGTCAGATGAATGCCAGAGATTCGGAAAAGCTCTCCGGTATTCTGCGGGCTGTGGGCTTTGCCCAGGCAGAGGATGAGGACGCAGACTTTGTGATCTACAATACCTGTACTGTCCGGGATAATGCAGACCAGCATGTATACGGCCGCCTTGGACGGGTCAGCCACTACCGCAAGAGCAATCCCTATATGAAGGTGGCTCTCTGCGGCTGCATGATGCAGGAAAAGACAGCTGTAGAAAAGATCAAGAAGAGCTATTCTTTCGTAGATCTTATCTTCGGCACCCACAACCTGTATCGATTTCCGGAATACCTGTGGACGCTCTATGCAAAGAACCAAAAAGTAACGGAGATCTGGGATAAGGAAAGCGGCATTGTGGAAGAGTTGCCGGTAGAGCGTGCCTTTCCCTTTAAGTCCGGTGTCAATATCATGTTTGGCTGCAACAATTTCTGCACTTATTGCATCGTTCCCTATGTGCGGGGCAGAGAGCGAAGCCGTGAGCCTAAGGATATCCTGCGGGAGATCGAAAAGCTGGCCGCAGACGGGGTCAGCGAGGTGATGCTCCTGGGGCAGAACGTAAACTCTTACGGTAAAAATCTGGAAGAGCCCATGAGCTTTGCCCAGCTTTTAGAGGAAGTCTGTAAGATTGACGGCATCCACCGGGTCCGTTTCATGAGTTCCCATCCCAAGGACCTGTCCGAAGAACTGATCCAGACCATGAAGCGCAATCCTAAGGTGGCAAGACATCTGCATTTGGCACTGCAGTCCGGATCCGACCGCATCTTAGAGAAGATGAACCGTCATTATACCAAGGAGCAGTTCATTACTCTGGCTGATCATATCCGTCAGGAGATCCCGGATATGGCCATTACCACGGATATCATCGTAGGCTTCCCGGGAGAGACCAAAGAGGATGTGGATGAGACCATCGATCTGATCAGACAGGTTAAATTCGACAACGCCTTTACTTTTATCTATTCTATGCGCAGCGGCACGCCGGCAGCCAAGATGGAACAGGTGCCGGAGGAAGAAAAGCACGTGCAGTTTGACCGGGTATTAGCCCAGGTACAGACCTGCGCCAGAGAGCAGGCAGCCCGTTGGACGGGGCGCACTATGGAAGGACTGGTGGAGACCATCAACGATCACGATCCGTCTCTGGTGACCGCCAGACTCTCCAATAATATGCTGGTGCATGTCAAGGGCGATGCTTCCATGATCGGAAAGTATTGTCAGATCCATCTGGATGAGTGCCGGGGCTTTTATTATTTCGGCACCTTAGAGAGTATAGAAGAAAGACAGTAAAGATCGCTGCCGCCAAGGACGCGGCATAGAAAGGGAAACATGGAGATCAACGCAGATTATCCGGGATTATCCCCCATGATGCAGCACTATCTGAAAACAAAAGAAGAATACAGCGACTGTATTCTTTTTTACCGTCTCGGGGATTTTTATGAGATGTTTTTCGATGACGCTGTTACCACCGCAAAAGAACTGGATCTGACTCTGACCGGAAAAAGCTGCGGTCTTCCGGAGCGGGCCCCTATGTGCGGTGTGCCTTTTCATGCAGTGGACAGCTATCTGACCAGGCTGGTATCCAAAGGCTATAAGGTGGCCATCTGCGAACAGATGGAAGATCCTAAACAGGCCAAAGGCATCGTAAAGCGGGAAGTGATCCGGGTGGTCACCCCGGGTACCAATATGGATATGCAGTCCCTGGAGGATGGCAGAAACAATTTCCTTTTCTGCATCTGCTATGAGCAGGGGAGCTCCGGCATTGCGGCGGCGGATATCTCCACCGGTGAGTTTTACGTCACCCAGGTAGAGGATGTGCACAAGATCCGGGATGAGATCATGAAATACGCGCCCTCGGAGATCATCTGCAATGAAGCCTTTACCATGTGCGGCATAGACTGTGAGGATCTAAAGAACCGACTCGGTGTCTTTATCAACCCCCTGGATGCTCATTATTTTGATGAGGACAGCGCTAAAAGCCTGCTGCTTACCCATTTTCATACAGGCTCCCTGATCAGCCTGGGCGTGGCAGATTTTGCCGCAGGCTGTGTGGCGGCGGGGGCATTGCTCCGCTACCTTTACGATACCCAGAAAAATAACCTGTCCAATATTACCCGGATCGTGCCCTATGTAACGGGACGCTATATGCTTTTAGACAGCTTTACCAGGAGAAATCTGGAGCTGACCGAGACCCTGCGGGAGAAGCAAAAGAAGGGTTCGCTTCTCTGGGTGCTGGATAAGACCAAAACGGCCATGGGCGCCAGGCTTTTGCACAGCTTTGTGGAGCAGCCTCTTATCTTTGCGGATGAGATCCTGCAAAGACAGGATGCGGTAGAGATCCTTTGTGAAAACGCGGTAGACCGGGATGAGATCCGGGAATATCTCTCCCCGGTCTATGACTTGGAGAGACTGCTGACCAAGATCACCTACCTAAGTGCCAATCCCAGAGATCTGCTGGCCTTTAAAAATTCTCTTTCCATGTGCCAACCTGTGCGGCAGGTCTTAGACCATCTGCCCAGGACCTGTCCTCTGCTTACGCAGATTGGGGAGGATCTGGACGATTTTTCGGAGATGGTAGATCTGCTGGAGAAGGCCATTGAGGACGAGCCGCCTGTCTCCGTCCGGGAGGGCGGCATTATACGCACCGGCTTTGATGCGGATATCGACCATCTTCGACAGGCCAGGACAGAGGGCAAAAACTGGCTCATGGAGTTGGAGGAGCAGGACAGAGAGCGAACCGGCATCAAGAACCTGAAGATCAAATACAACAAAGTCTTCGGCTATTATTTTGATGTGACCAATTCTTATAAAGATCTGGTACCGGAAGATTATATCCGCAAGCAGACCCTGACAGGTTCAGAGCGATATACCACGCCGAAACTAAAGGAACTGGAAGATACCATCTTAAATGCTGAGGATAAATTAAATACGCTGGAGTATGATAAATTCTGTGAGATCAGGGATCATATCGGCAGTCAGGTGACCCGGATCCAGAAGACGGCCAAGGCTTTTGCACTGCTGGATGTTTTCTGTTCCCTGTCGGTGGTGGCGGAGCGCAATCATTATGTGCGGCCTGCCATGAACGAAAAGGGCATTATCAAGATCACAGGGGGACGGCATCCGGTGGTGGAGCAGATGCTCTCCGGAGACTTCGTGGAAAACGATTGCTATCTGGACAATAAGAAAAAATGCATCGCCATCATCACAGGTCCCAACATGGCCGGCAAATCCACTTACATGCGCCAGTGTGCCCTGATCGTGCTGATGGCCCAGATCGGCAGTTTTGTCCCTGCCGCAGAAGCAGATCTGTGTGTGGTGGACCGGATCTTTACCAGAGTAGGCGCCTCCGATGACTTAGGCAGCGGCCAGAGTACCTTTATGGTGGAGATGAATGAAGTGGCCAATATCCTGCGCAATGCCACCTCCAAGAGCCTTCTGATCTTAGATGAGATCGGCAGAGGTACCTCTACCTTTGACGGCCTCAGTATCGCCTGGGCGGTGATCGAACATATCAGCAATAAGAAATATCTGGGGGCGAAGACCCTTTTTGCCACTCATTATCACGAGCTCACCGAATTAGAGGGCAAGATGAGCAATGTGACCAATTATTGTGTGGCGGTAAAGGAAAAAGGCGATGACATCGTCTTCCTTCGAAAGATCGTCCGGGGCGGCGCAGACAAAAGCTATGGTATTCAGGTAGCCAAGCTGGCAGGCCTTCCGGATCTGGTAATCGACAGAGCCAAAGAGATCGTCAAGCAGCTCTCCGACAACGACATAACCGAAAAGGTCCAGAGCATTGAGCCCAGCTCTTCCGGTCAGGGAAAGGTAAAGCACTATGATGAGGTGGATCTGGCCCAGATATCCCTTTTGACCGCCACCTCCGATGAGGACGTGCTGCGGGAGCTGCGGGAGGTGGATATCACTAACCTGACCCCCATGGATGCCCTCAACACCCTATATAAGCTGCAGAACCAGTTGAAGAATCGATGGGGATGATGGCAGGTAATGCTGAGAAAAGGGGATATATGGAAATACATCTTTTAAGTCAGGAAACCATAGGAAGGATCGCCGCCGGAGAGGTAGTGGAGCGGCCGGTGAATGCGGCAAAGGAGCTGATAGAAAATGCCATTGACGCCGGCGCCAGTGCTATTACGGTGGAGATAAAAGACGGAGGCCAAAGCCTTCTTCGGGTCACGGACAATGGCTGCGGCATTGCACAGGACCAGATCACCAAGGCCTTTCAGCGCCATGCCACCAGCAAGATCCGAAATGAGGAAGATCTTTCCCATTTATCCAGTCTGGGCTTTCGGGGTGAGGCGCTGGCCAGCATCGCAGCTGTATCCCAGGTGGAGATGATCACTAAGGTAAAAGATGCCCTGACCGGTACCCGTGCTGTAAATGACAGGGCCGCCGCAGCCGCAGCAACGTCAGAGAACGGCACTTTAGAAGATACCGGCGCAATCATGCTGCAGGAGATCGGCGCGCCCAATGGTACCAGTGTCATCGTCCGGAATCTTTTTTATAATGTGCCGGTGCGAAAGAAATTTTTAAAGCAGCCCCAGACTGAGGCAGGCTATATCACAGACCTGATCGAACGGCAGGCTCTTTCCCACCCGGATATTTCCTTTCATTACCGGGTCAACGGAAAGGAAAAGCTCCATACCTCCGGCAACGGCAATCTAAAGGAACTGATCTACCGCATCTATGGAAGAGAGACAGCATCGTCCCTGTTCCCGGTAGCTTTTGAACAGGGGGATTATAAAGTAACGGGGCTTATCGGCAGACCGGAGATCTCCCGCAGCAGCCGCAATTATGAGATCTTTTTTGTCAACGGGCGCATGCTCCGCAGTGAGGTCCTCTCCAAAGCGGCAGAGGAAGGCTACGGCACGGATCTGATGAAGCATTGCTTTCCCTTTGTGGTGCTGCATGTGACCATGCCTGCCGACGGAGTAGATGTGAATGTGCACCCCACCAAGATGGAAGTGCGCTTTGCGGATACCAAGGGTGTCTATCAGGTCGTAAAAGAAGCGGTGCACCGGACCTTGCATGGCAAGGAATTGATCCCCGCCGCCACCCTGCTTAGTGATAGAGAGATAAAAGAGCAGCAAAAACAGGAACAGGAAGCCCGGGAAGCTGTCTATGCCGCCGGACAGGCAGAGCCCTTTGAAACCGCACGGGAACACGGAACAGCTTCAAAAAGCGCGCCGTCTTCTGACCTGTTTTTTGAAAAGGAAGAGGAGACTTTAAACAGCGGATCCTTACTGAGGGAAAAAGCGCCGGTATATCCCCCTTCAGGCAATGCTGAGAATGTGGAGTCCCATGTGGAGACCCATAAAAAGGCCGAGAGCGACGATTTTACCTTTAATGACAGAAGAGAGCAGCAGCGAACGCAGGATCCTACACTGAAGGCAAAGTCTTCTGCCGCTGACTTTTCCGCATCGGCGAATAGTATATTAAAAAACGATGTGACGATAAATACCACACCAACAAATGATGCATTCTCAGACGTAGCACCAACAAACAATACATTTTCAGACGCTGCACAAACAAACGATGTATTCACAGACGCTGCACCAGCAAACAATACATTTTCAGACGCTGCACCAACAGATGCCGCGTCGACAGAAGATTCATCGGCGGACAGCAACATTTATCCTACCGGTAAGGCTGTGCAGGGAGAGCTTTTTTCTACTTCTGCGCTCTTTACCGATACGGAAGAGAACAGACCTGACATTTTATCAAAGGAGTCTGTGAAGGAATACCGGATCCTTGGTCAGATCTTTGAGACCTACTGGTTGGTAAGCTTCCGGGATCAACTGTTGATGATCGACCAGCATGCAGCCCATGAAAAAGTAAATTACGAGCGTTTCATGAAAAGATTCCGGGAGAAGACAGAGATACCTTCCCAATTATTGGCACCGCCCATCGTCCTTACCTTAAGCGGCAAGGAGGAGGCAAGCTTTCTTCCCTACGCCGATGTATTCAAACAAATGGGCTTTGACATTGAGCCCTTTGGAGAGCGATCCTATGCACTGCGGGCCATTCCCATGGATCTGTACGGCAACAGTCCGGAGCAGCTTTTCCGGGAAACCTTAGAAGAGATGATGGATGCCAAGATGGAGGGGACTTCCCAGGCAATCCTGGCCAAGATCGCTTCCATGTCCTGTAAGGCAGCGGTAAAGGGTAATTCTAAGATGCAGCGGGCAGAGGCAGAGGCACTGATCGATGAGCTTTTGTCTTTGGAAAATCCCTACCATTGCCCCCACGGCCGTCCCACCATGATCACCTTATCCAAACAGGAGATCGAGCGCAAGTTTAAGAGAATAGTCTAAGGAGTGATGCCCAAAAGTATGGAATGGGGATCCATACGAAAAGCTGCTTAGAAACAAGGAGTACTATGACGGAAAAATCACTTTCCAAAATGATCATTGTAGCCGGGCCTACCGCCTCTGGTAAAAGTGCCGCGGCGGTAGAATTGGCCGAACGTCTTAACGGCTCTGTGATCTCAGCAGACTCCATGCAGGTCTACCGGGGCATGGATATAGGTTCCGCTAAGATCACGGCAGAAGAAATGCGATCCATTCCCCATTATCTCATAGACTGCGCGCAGCCATCCGAGAGCTGGAATGTGGTTCGCTTTCAGGCAGAGGCAAAAGAAGCGCTGAAAGACATTTATCAGAAAGAGCGACTTCCCGTTCTGGCAGGCGGAACAGGCTTTTATATCCAGGCATTACTCTATGATATCGATTTTACCCAGATGGATGAGGATGGCGCGTTCCGAAAAGAACTGGAAGAGACAGCCAAGGCCCAGGGGCCTGAAAAACTGTGGGAGATGCTGCAGCAAGTAGATCCGGAAGCGGCGCAGGCCATCCATCCCCACAATGTAAAGCGCCTGATCAGGGCACTGGAATTCGCCAGGCAAAGCGGGGGAGAGAAGATCTCCGAGCACAACAAAACCCAACGCAGCCGCCCCGCCGCCTATGACGCCGTCTTTTTTGTCCTGACCATGGACAGAGCAAAGCTCTATGCCCGCATCGATGCAAGAGTGGATATGATGATGGAGCAGGGACTATTAGAAGAAACAAGGAAATTACGAGAGAGCGGTCTGGCGCCGGAGGCGGTTTCCATGCAGGGACTGGGATATAAGGAATTGTATGCCTATCTGGACGGAAGGATCGCTTCTCTGGAAGAAGCGGTGACGTTGATCAAGCGTAATACCAGACACTTTGCTAAACGCCAGCTGACCTGGTTTAAGCGGGAAAAGGATGTGATCTGGGTAAACCGGGATGACTTTGCCGATGAACAGGCCATGTACGACTGGATGGAAGAAAGGATAAAATGAAAACAGATTTAACAGCACAGTATGAAAAATTAGGTATCGGCGCACAGGTGCTTGCTTTTGCAGCCCCTGTTTTAGAGGAACTGGCACCGCGGTTTGCCGGTATCGATGAGATAGCAGAGTACAATCAGCTGCGGGTCATCAAAGCCCTGCAGGATGCCCACGTGGGAACCCCCTGCCTGTTCGGCACCACCGGCTACGGTTACGACGATATGGGAAGAGAAGCTTTAGAGAAAACCTATGCCAGCTTTTTCCATACAGAGGATGCGCTGGTAAGACCCCAGATCACCTGCGGCACCCATGCCCTGGCTCTGGCACTGATGAGTAATCTCCGTCCCGGAGATGAGCTGATGAGCGCCGCCGGCAAGCCCTATGATACCTTAGAGGAAGTGATCGGTATACGGCCTTCCAACGGCTCTCTGGCGGAGTATGGCATCACCTATCATCAGGCGGACTTAAAGAGTGACGGAACCTTTGATTTTGAGGCCATCGAAGCAGGTTTGAATGAAAGGACCCGTCTGGTTACCATCCAGCGCTCCAAGGGCTATCAGACCAGACCCAGCTTTTCCGTAGAGCAGATCGGCGAGGTGATCGCTTTTGTAAAAGAACGTCGTCCCGATGTGATCTGCATGGTAGATAATTGCTACGGCGAATTTACGGAGATCATAGAGCCCTCCGATGTGGGTGCCGACATGGTGGTAGGTTCCCTGATCAAGAATCCCGGCGGCGGCTTAGCCCCCACCGGCGGCTATATCGCAGGCACTAAGAAATGCGTGGAGAATGCAGCTCATCGCCTGACAGCCCCCGGCCTAGGCAAGGAGCTGGGTGCCTCCCTGGGTATCCTTCCTTCTTATTTTGAAGGATTTTTCCTGGCACCGATCATGACAGCTTCCGCTACAAAAGGCGCCATTTTCGCAGCCAAGTGCTTTGAAAAGTTAGGCTTTGATGTTCTTCCCTCCGGCGACGAGGTGCGGCACGACATCATCCAGTCCGTTACTTTCCGCGATCCGGACTGCCTCATTGCCTTCTGTCAGGGTATCCAGGCAGCATCTCCGGTGGATTCCTATGTGACACCGGAGCCGGCACCTATGCCCGGTTACGACTGTGATGTGATCATGGCCTCCGGCGCCTTTGTGTCAGGTTCTACCATGGAACTGAGCGCCGATGCGCCTATGAAGGAGCCTTATGCGGTCTATTTTCAGGGCGGTCTTACCTGGCCTCATTGCAAGCTGGGCATCCTTAAGAGCCTTCAGAATATGCTTGACCGTGGATTGATTAAACTATAAAATGAAATGGACTTCCCAGGCCCCGGAGAGGCTGGAAGGAGTCTGTATGAAAGAAAGAGAACTGCCCTATGAGCGGTTTATGGAATTAGGAGCCCGGAGCCTGACCAATGCGGAGCTTTTAGCCATCATGCTGCGGACCGGCACCGCTGGTCGCTCTGCTTTGGAGGTGGCCCGGCAAATACTGGGAGAGGGGGATACCCTCTCCGTTCTGCATGACCTGACATTAAAGGATCTGCAGCAGATCCCCGGCATCGGACAGGTAAAAGCCGTCCAGTTGCTGTGCATTGCCGAGATGTCCATGCGTCTTTCCAGGGAGAGAGCCTCCAGGAAGCTGTCTTTCAGATCCCCGGATTCCGTGGCCGAATATTATATGGAGCAATTGCGTCATGAGGCCACAGAGCGGGTGCTGCTGCTTTTGCTTGACAGCAAGCTGATGCTGCTTCGGGAGATCCTTTTATCCATCGGCAGCGTCAATGCCTCCATCGTCTCTCCCAGAGAGATCTACCGGCTGGCCCTTCGGGAAAATGCAGTACATGTGATGCTGCTGCACAATCATCCCAGCGGCGACCCTACCCCCAGCCAGGAAGATATACAGGTCACAAAGAAGGTGGCCAGGGCAGGAAAAGATATGGATATTACACTGATCGATCACCTGGTCATCGGTGATACCCGGTATGTCAGTATGAAAGAGCAGGGCTTGCTGTAAAGGCTGCCCGGAAGGAGATACCTTGATAAATAATACTTTTGCCATTGATCTGGGCACCAATAACATCAAGATTTATAATGCAGGCACGGACAAGATCACCGTTCAGAAAAACATGATCGCCATCGAGAATAAAAAGAACGTGATCGCCTATGGTGATTCTGCTTTTGAGATGTATGAGAAGTCACCGGCCAACATTTGTGCCAGCTTTCCTATCTGCAATGGTGTTATTGCTGACATCCAGCACATGGAACAGCTGATCCGCCGCTTCATCATCGACGGACAAAAGGGCGGTAAGGGTGCCAATTATATCGTAGCTGTGCCCACCGATGTGACAGAAGTAGAAAAGCGTGCCTTTTACGATCTGATCAAGGACTCCGGCCTGAAGGCCAAGAAGATCCTGGTGGTGGAGAAGGCTCTGGCAGACGGCCTCGGCATGGGCATCGATGTAAAGAATTCCCAGGGCGCCCTGATCGTGGACGTAGGACATGATACCACGGAGATCTCCATTCTTTCTCTGGGAGGCATTGTCCTTAGCCGTCTGATCAAGGTGGGCGGCCACGCTTTTGATAACTCCATTGTATCTGCCGTGCGCCGGGAGTATAACCTGGTGATCGGCAATAAGACAGCAGAAGGCGTACGTATCTCCTTTGGTGATCTCTCCCAGAACGGCGGCAAGGCTACTGTATATGGAAGAGATATTGTCACCGGTCTTCCTGTGGAGCGCACTCTGACCCATGACTTTATCGAGCAGACTCTGCAGGAGAACTTCCATACCATTACCGATAATGTAAAGGTCATTTTGGAGCGCACACCTCCGGAACTTGCAGCGGATATTTACCGCCACGGCATCTTTATGACCGGCGGCGCTTCCCAGGAGGAAGGCCTGGCCCAGGAGCTGGAAAAAGAAGTACACCTCCAGGTCAATATGGCAGAGAGTCCGGTCAATTCCGTGGCCCTTGGCCTTTCCCAGGTTATCAAGAAAGCAAATTATAAGTCATTGGCTTATACCATTGAAGGGTTATCTAAATGAGTCCTGTGGTTCAGAAAAAAAAGGAAAAGTTTCATCTTCCTGCCAGATATGCACTATTGCTGGTCTCCCTGGGCTGTATCCTGCTGATGGTACTCACCTATACCACCGACCTTTTCACCGGTCCCTTAAATGTGGTAGCCAACTACGTCATCGTCCCTTTTCAGGACGGTGTATCCGGTGCAGGCGCTTTTCTGGTATCCAAGGCGGAGATGATGGGACAGATCAAAAATCTCCAGCAGGAGAATACGGATCTAAAGGAGCAGCTGGACAGCCTGCTTATGGAGAACACCTCTCTTCAGCAGGAAAAATACGAGCTGGCCAGACTGCGGCAGCTCTATGATCTGGATGAGCAATACAGCCAGTACGAAAAGACCGGTGCCAGGATCATTGCCAAAGATTCCGGCAACTGGTATCACTCTTTTGTGATCAATAAAGGCGCAAATGACGGCATTACCGTAGATATGAATGTGATCGCGGACGGAGGCCTGGTAGGCAGTATCATTGATGTGGGTCCCGACTGGGCCAAGGTCTCCAGCATCATCAATGATAACAATAATGTTTCCGGTTCCATCCTTTCCACATCCGATAATCTCATCGTTTCCGGCAGTTTGAAACGATATGCGGAGGGCGTGATCGAATTTTCCAAGCTCTCCGATAAGGGTGATCAGGTAACGGTGGGAGATAAGGTAGTTACCTCCAATATCAGTGAAAAATATCTCCCCGGCATCCTGATCGGTTATGTCAGTGAGATTTCCAAGGATTCCAACAATCTAACCAAATCCGGTCTGATCACACCGGCTGTGGATTTCGAACATTTAGATACGGTATTGGTGATCCTGGAAACAAAGCAAACGGTAAGTGATTAGAAAGATTGTTTTGCCAATGGAAAGAATACGTGGTTTTGTCATTGTCGCTTTGACCATCATCATATGCTTTATCCTGCAATGCAGTGTTTTTCCCGCCATCTCTTTTTCCGGCATCGGGCCTAATCTCCTGATCGTAGTGACGGTTTCCTATGCCCTAATGCTGGGAGAGATCGGTGGTATGTTCACAGGCCTGTTCTGCGGACTTTTATGCGATATATTTTTTGCGCCGATCCTAGGAGAGCAGATGTTGCTCTATGCCTTGATCGGCTTTCTATTTGGTAAATTAGAGAGGCTCTTCTTTGCGGATGAACTGAAGTTTCCGCTGCTGATGATCGCCGTCGGTGATCTGTTGTACGGCATGGTCAGCTTTATTTTTGATTTTCTTTTGCAGGGGCGTTTTTTCCTTCCATATTTTCTGATACACTTTATGATCCCTGAAATGATATACAGTCTGCTGTGTGCACTGGTGCTTTATCCGCTGCTTTTGCTGCTTTACAGACGATATATCCGAAAGAAGAGAGAAAGCGAGAAGAATTTTGTTTAACGGCATTCATATCAGAAAAAGTATCCTGGATCTTATGCAGCGGCTCAATATCCGGATCATGATCCTGGTGATGATCATGATCGGTCTGGCTGCAGGCTGGATCTACCGGCTTTTTCAGCTGCAGATCGTCAATGGTGAGGATTATTTAAATAATTTCCAGCTGCGCATTCGCCGGGAAGTGACCATTCCCAGCACCAGAGGCAATATCTATGACCGAAACGGCAATCTTTTAGCCTATAATGAGCTGGCTTACTCCGTGACCATCAAGGATGTCTATGATGATACCTCCGCCAAAGATAAACAGATCAACGAGACCATTGGTAAAGTCATCGATATTCTGGACGGCAACGGTGACTCCATTACCGGTGATTTTAATATCATCCTGAATGAAGACGGACAATTCGAATATAATGTTTCCGACACTTCTCTGCTGCGTTTTCTGGCGGATATTTACGGTTATGCTTCTACGGATGATCTGACCTATGAGGAACGGACCAGAGAGGCAAAGGATGCGGTGCTGGATCTGGCAGAGCGCTACGAGATCGGGGAAAAGGAAGATCCGGAGGATTCCTCCTCTGCTTTTGTACCGGGCAATGGGTATTCGGATAAACGACTTTTGCAAATGGTCATTGTCCGCTATAATCTGAGTCTTAATAATTTCCAGAAATATCTCTCCACCTCTATTGCCACCGATGTCAGCGAGCAGACTGTAGCGGATATCATGGAGCGGAGCGATGACCTGCTGGGCGTGGATATAGAAGAGGAGACGGTGCGCAAATACGTGGACAGCACCTATTTTTCCCAGATCATCGGCTATACCGGTAAGGTTTCTACAGAGGAATTAAAAGAGCTGCAAAAGACCGATCCGGATTACACCTCCAGTGATATTGTAGGTAAGGCCGGCATCGAGTCTTCCATGGAAGAACAGTTGCAGGGCACCAAGGGCAGCAAGACCGTATTTGTAGACAGCGTGGGAAAAGAGCTGCAGGTGACGGATGAAGAGGAGCCCATAGCAGGCAACGATGTATATCTGACCATTGATAAAGACCTGCAGGAGGCAGCAACAGATATCCTGGAGCGGCGTCTTGCCTCCATTCTGGTGGCCAAGATCCGCAATATCAAGGAATTTGACACCAGTAACAACGCCTCCAGTTCCAACATCGTGATCCCCATCTATGATGTATATTTTGCGGTGATCAATAATAACGTGATCAGCACGTCCCACTTCGCCCAGGAAGACGCAGGTGCGGTGGAAAAGGCGGTTTACCGCACCTATCAGAATTATGCCTCTGCCCTGTGGGATACCATGGAGCAGGAGCTTTATACGGCTAAGACCCCTTACAATAAGCTGACCAAGGAGTATAAGACCTATCAGAGTTATCTGGTATCTGCGCTGTATGACAAGGGAGTGTTGGATCGCTCTCTGATCAGCGAAGAGGACGAGACCTATCAGAATTGGACCACCAACGAGACGATCTCCCTGACAGAATTTCTGGAATATGCCATCGCCCAAAACTGGGTAGATGTGACCAAGCTTTCCATCGAAGGAAAATATGCGGATTCCACCCAGGTGTTTGATGCCCTTTGGACCTATACAAAGGACATGCTCTCCCAGGACTCCGATTTTTCCAAGAAGATCTATAAATATATGATCTTAAACGATGTGGTCTCCGGCACCCAGATCTGTCAGATCCTCATGGAACAAAATCTGGTGGACGTACAGGAGACGGAAAAGGTATCCCTGGAGGCAGGCACGGAATCCGCCTATGATTTCATGATCGCCCGGATCCAAAATCTGGATCTGACACCGGCACAACTGAACTTAGATCCCTATTCCGGCTCCATGGTCATAACCGATGTGAATTCCGGAGAGGTACTTGCTCTGGTGACTTACCCCAGCTATGATAATAACCGGATGAGCAACGGTGTAGACGCAGCATATTATGCAAGTCTGCGTAATGACCTTTCCAGACCGCTGATCAATTATGCCACCCAGCAGAAGACGGCACCCGGCTCTACCTTTAAGCCTGTTTCTGCAGCCGCCGGATTGATGGAAGGTGTCATTACCCTGTCCACCCAGGTGGATTGTACCGGCACCTTTGAAAAGATCCAGCCCTCGCCCCATTGCTGGATCTATCCCAGCAGCCACGGCATGCTGGATGTATCCGGGGCTATACAGAATTCCTGCAATATCTTCTTTTATGAGTTAGGTTATCGCTTGGGAGAAGTGGGGAATGCCTATTCCTCCGATGTAGGCGTAACCAAATTACAGAAATATGCCGACATGTTCGGCTTATCCGATACCTCCGGCATAGAAATAGAAGAGGCTTCGCCCCAGATGGCATCAGAGGATGCGGTGCGTTCCGCCATCGGTCAGTCAGACAGCGGTTATACCACGGTAGGGTTGGCCAGGTATGTGACCACGGTAGCCAACAGCGGTACATGCTATAATCTGACCCTTTTGCAAAAGGTGGAGGACAGCAACGGCAATATCCTTTTATCCAACAGCGCCACCATCCGCAATGTGATCGATATGGACCAGCGGTATTGGAATGCCATTCATCTGGGCATGCGCAAGGTAGTACAGGATAAATCCTACTATGACGATATGCCCATTGCGGTGGCCGGCAAGACCGGTACCGCCCAGGAGACTACCTCCCGGCCTAACCACGCTTTGTTTATCTGCTATGCGCCATATGAAAGTCCTCAGATTGCCGTTGCCACCCGTGTGGCTAATGGCTATACTTCTGATTATGCAGCGCAGATCACAGAGGACGTGCTGAAGTATTACTTTAATGTAGAAGACAGAGACGATCTGTTGAGCACCGGTACCCAGATGAACAGTGGTAATATTTCCGCAGACTGATCAGAAAGAATGGGGTATTGTATCGGAGAAATCGCCTACGCGATTTCTCCTCACGTAGCCGCAGGCAAGCTGCGGCAAAGGGGTGGATATGAAAAACGCGGTAATGATCAAGAGCTTTACCAACGGTATTGCTTTGCATTTACAGGAGGATGCTTCCTGGGAGGAGATCCTTCGGGAGACAGAGGAGAAGTTTTCCAAAAGCAGAGCCTTTTTTCAGGATGCCAATGTAGTTCTTTCCTTTGAGGGAAGAGCGCTTACCGGTGAGGAAGAGCTGGAATTGACCGATGTCATCATGCAGAACAGTGATCTGCAGATCCTGTGTATATGCAGCAAAGAGGAGAGCACAGAGCGTATCCTTTTGCATGCCCTGGACAGACTCAATCTGTCCGGCGGTCCGGGAAGTCTGCCGCCGGATATGCCTTTTTGCCAGCTGCACTATGGCAATGTATCCAACGGAATGGTGCTGGATTCTCAGGAAAATCTCCTGATCCTGGGAGATGTATACCCGGGCTGCGCCGTCGTATCGGATAAAAATATTTTTGTGCTGGGCGGTCTCTACGGAGAAGCCCAGGCAGGCAATACAGGTGAGAACGGACATTTTGTTTTTGCTCTGGACCTGGCTCCGGAAAAGCTGCGGGTAGACGGCATCCGCGCCAGAGGAACGGAAAAAAGCCGTTGGAGTATATTGAGCAAACCTGCACCCAAGGCTGCACTGCTTAAAAAAGGCGTGGTGACCATGGTGCCGGTGAGCAAGGGAACATGGATCGATCTATTGACGTAGGGAGTCGCTTTTGCGCAATTTTCCTCACGGCAGTATTGTAATGAATTGCGGCTAAGGAAGGTATAACTTGGAAAGACGAAGCAGAGAGTTCAGGCCCTTTAGAACCTTTCAACTGAAAAAAATGGATTTTATGCTGATCGCCCTGGTGCTCATATTAAATACCATCGGCATCATGGCTATCGGTTCGGCAAGTCCGGATCTTCAGATGCGTCAGGTAGAGGGCATGATCATCGGTATAGTGATCATGGTGATGGCGTCCCTGGTAGATTACAGTCAGTTGATCCGCTTTAACTGGGTCTTTTATTTTCTCAATATCGGCCTTTTGGCTTTGGTGCTGCTGATGGGCAGCACTGCCGGAGGTGCCCAGCGTTGGATCAATATCGGCGGCCTTACCTTTCAGCCCTCTGAAGCGGCAAAAATTTTATTGATTTTATTCTATGCACAGTTTATCATGAAATATAGGGATAAGATGAAGACGTTTACATGTCTTGCAGCCTGTGGTCTGCTGGCTGTTCCGCCCCTCATTCTTATACTTAGGCAGCCGGATCTGTCTACCACGATCACGCTGTTTATCATCATTTTTGTGATGCTTTTTGTGGGCGGCATTAATTGGAAGATCGTAGCAGGAGCGGCGATCATCGCCATCCCCGGCTTTGCGATCTTCATGAACCTGGTACTGCAGGAAGGTCAGACGATCTTAAGTGACTATCAGCAGGGTCGTATCTTATCCTGGCTGCATCCGGAGGATTACGCAGATACGTTAGCCTATCAGACCATGAATTCCCTGATGGCTATCGGATCGGGCAGACTTTTAGGCAAGGGATATAATACCAACGAGATCAGTTCTCTTTTAAACAGCGGCTACATATCGGAATCCCAGACGGATTTCATCTATACCGTTATCGGCGAAGAGTTCGGTTTTGTCGGCTCAGTAGCGGTAATCTTACTTTTTCTTTTCATTACGATCCGCTGCTTTTTTATCGCCCGAAATGCCAAGGATATGGCAGGACGGGTCATTGCCGCCGGGGTAGGTGCCTGGATCGGTTTTCAGGGTTTTATAAATATGGGGGTTACTACGGGGATCTTACCGAATACAGGTATACCGCTTCCATTTGTCAGCTATGGACTGACCAGTCTGATCAGTCTCTACCTGGCCATCGGCATCGTATTAAACGTACAGATGCAGAGAATCAAGCAATAGTTTGCGTATCCGGTTATGGACGACATTAATCAGGAAGGCATTTTTTTAACGGGGTATGAATCTATGAATATAGCACTGATCGCACATGATGCAAAAAAGAAACTGATGCAGAATTTCTGTATCGCCTACCGTGGGATCCTATGTAAGAATGAGCTCTATGCCACGGGAACTACAGGCCGATTGATCGAAGAGGTGACCAATCTCTCCATCCATAAATATCTGGCAGGACACTTAGGCGGTGCCCAGCAGATCGGTGCCCAGATCGAGCACAATCAGATCGATCTGGTTATTTTCCTTCGGGATCCCCTTACCTCCAAGTCACATGAACCGGACGTCAATAACGTGGTCAGGATGTGTGACATTCACAACATCCCCTTAGCTACCAACTTAGCTACCGCAGAGCTGCTGATCAAGTCCTTAGACCGGGGCGATCTGGAGTGGCGAGAGATTTATAAGTGATCCGGGGAATTCCTAAAGTAAACCCGGACAGATACTGATTCGTTTATTGATGATGACGTAGTGATCGTCAGGAAATTCCGCTTAGATGATGCATATTTTTAACTCGATAACAGCACATAACATGAAAAAAGCAGGCAAAAGATGTGTTTGCCTGCTTTCTGTATGCAGTCTTGGAACACTGCTTTTATCCGGCTGTGGCAGCAAGTACCAATTAGCCTACACCCAGATGGCGTCGGAGAGTAATTACAGCTTCCTATCCTCGTCTAATCCTTCTGCGGAGATGGCCAGGCCCTTTGCCGCAGATCTTTGCGTGGCCGATGCAGATGTGGAGGGCACTGTGCCCATCGATACCTCCGATGTCAGTGCAGCTGCTGTTTTTGATCTGAATAATAAAAATGTGCTGTATGCCAAGAATATCTTTACCAAGTTGTATCCCGCCAGTATGACAAAGGTCATGACAGCCCTTGTGGCTTTGAAACATAGCTCGGCCGATACGGTATTGACAGCATCCTCCAATGTGTTGATGTCTGATCCGGATGCCCAGGTCTGTGGCTTAAAGCCCGGGGATACCATGACCTTAGACCAGGCATTGCATATTTTGCTGATCTATTCTGCCAACGATGTGGCGGTAATGATTGCTGAAAATATCGGCGGCAGCATGGAAAACTTCATTCAGATGATGAACGACGAGGCCATTTCCATAGGTGCCACCAATACCAATTTTATCAATTCCAACGGCCTTAGCGATGAAAATCACTATACCACAGCTTATGATATGTACCTTATCTTTAACGAGGCGATACAATATGACCTCTTTAAAGAGATCATCAATATGACCAGCTATTCCACCGTATACCATGATCAGTCGGGGGCAGACAAGGAAGTCAATCTGGTCTCTACGAACTATTATCTGATAGGCGAGGTCAATGCGCCGTCCAATATCACGGTGATCGGCGGAAAGACAGGCACCACCAATGCGGCAGGTCACTGTCTGATCATGCTTTCCAGGGATACCTCCGGAAATCCGTACATTTCCATCGTCATGCGAGCAGGCACCAAGGACAGTCTCTATACAGTGATGAACAGTCTGCTGACGGAAGTGCCGCAGTAGCATAATGGTTCATTTTGACTATAAATTCAGAAAATTTTCATTGTTTTTTATCTATATCTATCATATAATAGACACATACAAAACCGCAGCGCTTTTCGGTTGGTAAGAGGCGCCGACTGTCTTTCGTATAAACGTCAGACAGACGTAAGATGAACGCAGGAGGGCATTCCAATGGTACAGTTGATTGTGGGCAAAAAGGGCAAAGGCAAGACAAAATGTTTATTGGATAAAGTCAATGCGGAAGTAAAAGGCATTCTCGGTAACATTTGCTATCTTGATAAGAGCAAGAAGCACATGTATGAGCTCAATAATAAGATCAGATTGATCTGTGTCCCTGATTTTATGATCACGAATACAGATGAGTTTGTTGGATTTGTCAGCGGCATCATATCTCAGGATCACGATCTTGAGCAGATGTATTTTGACAGCTTCCTTGATATTGCAGATCTGAAAGAGAAGGATATCACTGATACTGTGAAAAAGCTGCAGGACATGAGTGAGAAGTTCCATATCGATTTTGTTTTAAGTGTTTCTATGGATGAGGAAGAGATTCCGGAAGCTGTAAAGCCCCTGGTTGCCATCTCCCTTTAATGCAAGATCCCAGAGCCTCGGGAAACCCCGGGGCTTTTTTAACGTATACGGATAGAACTGTCGCAGCGCATGAGGTATTGATCTTTGGCACAACAAAGGAGAAGAAAAAAGAAAAAAAACAGCAAAATATCCCGCTATAAGAAGCCATTTAATATTAACCTTGCTGTCATTATTCTGGGATTCATCTTTGTTTATATGTTTATCTGTGTATTTCTCTATGCCACCTCCAAGAAAACAGTGGGCTATGAGGTGCGCACAGGTTCTTTGTCTGCGAACAATGTCTATCGTGGTATTGCACTGCGCACGGAGCAGATCGTTCCCAGTGACTATAACGGTTATGTGAATTATTTCAGTCAGCAGGGCGTACACCTGGGGGTGGGAGATCTGGCTTATACCGTAGATGAATCCGGCACACTGAAAGATTACCTGGATTCCCAGACGGCAGATGAGGCAACGCTGACCCAGGCCCAGCTATCAGAACTCAAAAGTGACATTATTGCTTTTTCTTCCGGTTTTCATAAGGAGGATTTTTCCGGTCTCTATACGTTTAAAAGCACCTTCAGTGAGAATGTGCAGGCCCTGGCAGGCAGCAGTGTGCTTTCCAGCTTAAACGATATCGCTTCCGGCAGCTCCGGTGTCTCCATCCATTACGGTTATGCGGCCTCCCCCGGTATCCTGATCTACAATACAGACGGTTTTGAAAACAAAACGCTGGATACTCTGACCCTGGAGGATTTTGATGAAAGTAACTATACGAAAAATTCTCTGGAAAACAATATGCTGGTAGCCACAGGAGATCCTGCCTATAAGCTTTGTACGGCAGAAAACTGGTCGGTGGTGATCCGGACTACTAACGAAAAAGCCCAGGAACTGACAGACTTAGAGTATGTCAAAGTGCGATTCCTGCAAAACCAATACGAATCCTGGGGACAAGTATCCACCAGAGATATGGGGGATGACCAGTCTCTGGTATGTCTTAGTTTTACCAATTCTATGGTAACCTTCTGTGGTGAGCGGTTTCTGGATATCGAACTGATCACGGAAGAACAAAAGGGCTTAAAGGTTCCTAATACAGCTATCGTGGAAAGCGACTTTTTCCTGGTGCCCAAGGAGTATATTACCATCGGTACCGGTGGCAACCGCGGCGTCATCCTCCAGACATACAGCGAAAACGGACAAAAGAGTACGGAATTCGTGGCTTCCTCCCCTTACAGCGAGACGGAGACCCAGTATTATCTTGACCAGACTAAGCTAAATGCAGGAGATGTGATCGTAAAGCCGGATTCGGAAGAGACGTTCACCATCAGTGAGCAGGCACCGTTGGTAGGTGTTTATAATATCAATAAGGGCTATGCAGATTTCCGCGAGGTAAATGTACTGTATAAGAATGAGGAATATTCTATCGTGCAGCCCAATACCACCTACGGCCTGGCGGAATATGACTACATCGTGCTGGATGCTTCTTCCATCAGCGCAGATGAGCTGATCAATCAATAAAAAGATGTGTCTTGGCGATATAGAATAAGTGATCCAGCCTACCGAAGCCGAAGACCGGAACGTTCGGCTCCCGTGACCGTAGATTTTGAAAGAATAAAACAGTCTTAGAAAACAGATAAGTGACAATGTATTATTAAGTGCTTACAAATGGAGTGTATTATGGTACAGGAAAATCTGAAGATCGTAGAAGAAAAAGTAGCGGCAGCCTGCCAAAGAGCCGGCAAAAACAGAGAGGATGTTACCCTGATCTGCGTTACCAAAACAAAGCCGGTGGACATGCTGCGGGAGGCTTACGAGGCCGGCGGCAGACAGTTCGGTGAGAACAAGGTGCAGGAGATGAAGGATAAGCTTCCCCAGCTGCCTGGCGATATTCATTGGCATATGATCGGTCATTTGCAGAAGAACAAGGTAAAATACCTGATGGATCCCCGGATCGTCATGATCCACAGTGTAGATAACCTGGCCCTCGCACAGACCATCAGTAAGGAAGCAGTAAAGGTCGGCCGGGTAATGCCTGTGCTGATCGAGGTAAATGTGGCCCAGGAGGAAAGTAAATTCGGTATTTCCTGTGAGGAGACAGAGGCTCTGATCAGAGAGATAGCCATGCTGCCGGGGGTGCAGGTTCGGGGGCTTATGACCATTGCGCCTTATACAGAAGATCCGGAGACAAATCGCCCGTATTTCCGCCGTTTAAAGGAATTACAGGTTGACATCAAATCTAAATGCATCGATAATGTAGATATGATTGAGCTTTCCATGGGAATGACCGGCGATTATGAAGTTGCTATTGAGGAAGGCGCAACCATGGTGCGTGTAGGTACAGGTATTTTCGGAGAACGTGACTACGGCACTACCTTATAAATACAGATAGGAGTAAGCACGATGGGCTTTAGGGACTTATTTAAGACTATTTCAGGTTCTGATGAGGACTATGATTACTATGATGAAGAAGACGATGATGATGATCTGATGGACGAAAGGCCTTCCCGAAAAGTCAGCCGTTTCCGCACCAGAGAAGAAATGGAAGAGGAAAGCGGACGAGAGAGTCGTTCCCGCACAGAACGTGACAGAGACAGGGATCGGGACAGAGAACGTTCTCCTCGCAGTGCTTCCGGTGCCGGTTCTTCTTCCGCAGGGGCCCGTTCCGCGAAAAAGCCTATGATCCCTGCAGGTCGTGAGGTTTGTGTGATCAAGCCCACCCAGGTAGAGGATGAAATGGAGATCGCACAGACACTGTTGTCCAACAGAACTGTTGTATTGAATCTGGAAGGTCTGGATTTCAGCGTAGCCCAGCGGATACTGGATTTTGCTTCCGGCGCATGCTACGCCATCGATGGCAAATTACATAATATTTCCCGCTATATCTTTGTCATTACGCCTGCTGCAGTAGACATTTCCGGTGATGTTCCTACATCGCTCTCTCTGTCAGACGGCAGTTTAAGCACAGGATCTATGGGTGGTTCAGCACTGAATATTCCGCTGGGACAGGGTTAACAGGAAACAGTGAACGCGCCGAACAAAGGGTTTGGCGCGTTTTTTTTACAATAAGCCGCCACGCGGCCCATTTGGAAAAGAAAGGTAATTATGGAAAAACAAAGTATACTCACCGTCAACGCCAACAAAAAGCCTTGCTATGATATCCTTTATACGGCTGATTTTGAGCAGCTGTGGCCGCAGTTGGAAAAGCTTGGATATGCCGGACGCAAAATAGCCGTTATCACCGACTCCAACGTAGGCCCTCTGTATGGAGAACAGGTGCTTTCCTGCCTGCAGGGACATGCCTCCCAGACAGATCTTTATACCTTCCCTGCCGGAGAAGAACATAAAAATCTGGACACAGTCAGGGATATCTATCAGTTTTTGATAGAGCATCACTATGAAAGAAAAGACCTTCTGGTGGCATTAGGCGGCGGCGTAGTAGGTGATATCACCGGTTTTGTGGCAGCTACGTATCTTCGGGGCGTCAATTTCGTGCAGATCCCCACTTCCCTTTTGGCCCAGGCGGATTCCAGTATCGGCGGTAAGACCGGGGTGGATTTTGACGGCTATAAGAATATGGTTGGTGCCTTCAAGATGCCGATCCTGGTCTACGAAAATGTCTCTGTCCTGCAGACACTGGACACAAGACGGTTTGCCGATGGTTTTGCAGAGATCATGAAGCACGGCCTGATCAAAGACCAGCATTTCTATGAATGGCTCATCGATCATATCTATGAGATCAATGAGAGAGATACGGAAATATTACAGGAGATGCTGTATAACAGTAATATGGTCAAAAAATTGGTAGTGGAGAAGGATCCTTTCGAGGAAAATGAGAGAAAACTCCTGAATTTCGGCCATACACTGGGACATGCCATTGAAAAATACCGCAATTTTGAATTATATCACGGAGAATGCGTAGCTCTTGGGTGTGTGGCAGCCGCCTTTATTTCCTGGAAAAAGGAATTGCTCTCCATGGAGGAGTACTATGAGGTCCGGGATATGTTTGTTCCCTTCGGGCTTCCTATCTCAGTGGAGGATATCGACATCGACCGGATCATTGCCCTGACCCATTCTGATAAGAAGATGGAGAACGGACATATTAAATTTATTCTCCTTAAAAAGGTGGGCAAAGCCTTTGTGGATTCTTCCGTCACCGACGAGGAAATGCGAGCAGCTCTGCAGGAGATCCTGTATGTAGAGGATGGGGAATAGAACGATCGAAGATATACGGCAACGATCAAACGCAGGTTAAAGTGTAAAGACAGACCAGGTGAACGAACAACGATAGGAAACTGCAAGATATCTATGAAACCCAGGATCGCAGCCACGTTCCGAACACTTGACCGATCTTTTATAGTAACGAATACAGAGAAGGACACATCATATGGGTACAGTGATCGATAAGAGATATCAGCGAAAGGGGATTCATTTCGAGGGCGAAGCTTCCTTAAATAAGGTGGCAGGTTCCTCTACAATTTTGGTGATAGCGTTGATCCTAATGGATCTTTTTACCAAGAATCTGGCAACTAATTTTCTGCGGGAGAAGCCCTCTGTCAGTCTGATCCCGGGCGTTTTGGAACTGCAATATCTGGAAAACCGGGGCGCAGCCTTCGGTATTATGCAAAATGGCCAGTTTTTCTTTTCTTTGGTAGCCATCGTGGCCATCGTGGCCATCCTTTATTTTCGCTATTTGACCCCGCGCACCCGCTATTACAGACCCCTGCGGGTATTGCTTTTGTTTATCATTGCCGGGGCAATGGGCAATCTGATCGACAGACTTACCCTTAATTATGTGCGGGATTTCATCTATTTTTCTCTGATCGATTTCCCGATCTTTAACGTAGCGGATATCTATGTATCGGTAGGTACCTTTTTGCTGGTGATCCTTCTTCTTTTCTATTACAAGGATGATGAGGATTTTGCCTACCTGAAGAATATTAAAAAGACGAGATAATATCGATCGATGTCTGCGCAATGATCGAAAAACGCAGCGTAAATAGGATACACATATATGCAGGAATTTCATTTCGTAATTTCCGAGGAGGAAGAGGGACAGCGGGTAGACAAGGTAGCCAGTCTGCTGCTGCCGGACCAGTCTCGCAGCTATCTGCAAAAGCTTTTAAAAGAGGAACATCTGCTTTTAAACGAAAAATGCACAAAACCAAGTACCCGAGTGCGGGAGGGGGATGCGCTTCATATTATTTTGCCGGACCACGTTATGGCGGATATCACGCCGGAGGATATCCCTCTCTCTATCCTCTATGAGGATGAGGATGTGCTGGTGGTGGATAAGCCCAAAGGAATGGTGGTCCATCCGGCGCCGGGACATTCTTCCGGCACCTTGGTGAATGCCGTCATGTATCACTGCGGCGATCATTTATCCGGTATCAACGGCATTATGCGGCCGGGCATTGTACACCGCATAGACAGAGATACCACAGGTTCTTTGATCATCTGCAAAAATGACAAAGCGCATCAGTCTATTGCCGCTCAGTTGAAAGAGCATTCCATTGTCCGAAAATATTACGCTGTCTGCTACGGCGTTGTAAAAGAAGATGCCCTGACCATCGATAAGCCTATCGGCCGTGATCCAAAGGAAAGAAAGCGAATGGCCGTGACAGATGGGCTGCATGGCAAACAGGCTGTGACCCATGTAAAGGTTTTGGAACGATTTAAGGATTTTACCTATGTGGAATGTCAGTTAGAAACGGGCCGCACCCATCAGATCCGTGTTCATATGGCCGGTATCAATCATCCACTTTTAGGAGATGAGGTCTATGCTCCCGGGCGAAAATCTCCCTTTTCCGGATTGAATGGTCAGTGTCTCCATGCCGGCATTTTGGGATTTTGCCATCCTGTGACGGGGGAGTATCTGGAAACAAAAGCACCTCTTCCGGAGTATTTCACGGCTTTGTTGGAAAAGCTGCGGGCACAGAGCCGGTAGTGGATCTGGTTATATCTCAATTGTAAGTGCGCAAAGAACGCCAGCGGTTTGTCTAACGTTTATTTGGCGTCTGAACAGTATGTGAATTTTCTTACATTTTCATAAATTATCGGGAAATATTTGCAAATTGAGTGATAAATGATTATAATATCTTCATATCCTAGAATCAAAAAAGGGAGGTAACCTTATGAATACAATTATCACAGTAGGAAGACAGTTCGGTTCTGCCGGCAGAGAGATTGCAGAGAAGATCGCGCAGCATTATGACATCAAATGTTATGATAAGGATTTGATCGCTCGTGTTGCCAAGGAAAGCGGTTTTTGCCAGGAGATGATCCAGCAGCATGATGAGCGTCCTACCAATTCTTTCCTGTATAATCTGGTAATGGATACTTACTCCTTTGGCTACAATGCGTCTTCTTTCGTAGATATGCCCATCAGTCAGAAAGTATTCTTAGCACAGTTCGATACCATCAAGAAGGTGGCCGGAGAAGGTCCCTGCGTGATCGTTGGCCGCTGCGCAGATTATGCCCTCAGTGATTTCCACAATGTGATCAATATCTTTATTCATGCCGATGAAGACTTTAAGGTCAAGCAGATCATGCATCGCTTTGCAGATATCACCACAGAGCAGAAAGCCATCGATATGATGAACAAGAAGGATAAGCAGCGTCAGGGCTATTATAATTATTATTCTTCAAAGAAATGGGGCCGCGCGGAAAGCTATGACTTAACCGTAAACAGCGCATTATTGGGCATAGAAGGAACCACCAATCTGCTGATCCAGGCTATCGATGAATTCGACAAGCGCAACAGCCTGTAATTAAACATAAAGAAAAAATAAAGCCAGGCAGATCGCTGGCTTTATTTTTTTACAGAAATCTTCCTGATCAGCGGTAACCGGTGCAACTTGCACGAGTGTAAATTGCTATTGCTAAAGTGAATTGCTAGTGTGAATTGCTACTGTGATCATTTGAAATTTTTTATGTTTACTTGTGATTATTCGTAATTATTTTTGATCGTTAATATTTGTTTTGTATCGTTTGAAATGCGAAAAATACATTTAAAAGGCAACATCCACAGAAATGTATGGGGAGAGAGTACTACTGCCACGCACATTCAACTATTCGCAAAAGGCATCTTTAACGAATAGTTGGAGCTTTCAGCTCCAACTAATTCGTTAAAGATGTTCGATCACGTATATTTTTTGTGTGCTTAGCTCCAACTACATTCCAGTATTCCTTTAATCAGACTGTTTAAGGCATACACATGACCATTAAATTCCATAAACTCAACGTCTCTATTTAATTACCTCTATTTAATGTACAATTTCATCAGAATCCAAAATAATGGTAAAAGGCCCGTCATTTAATAATTCCACCTTCATGTCAGCGCCGAATTCACCGGTCTGTACATTTTTGATCTGTTTAGAACATGCATCTACAATATATTCGTACAGATTTTCGGCATGTTCCGGTGAACCGGCTTTGATAAAGCTTGGCCTGTTTCCTTTGCGGCAGTCCGCATATAAGGTAAACTGGGAAACCAGCAATAAGGAGCCATCCACCTTTTGGATGTCCAGATTGGTTTTTCCGTTTTCATCTTCGAAAATGCGCAGCTTCAGCATCTTGTCCACCATTTTATCAGCGATTTCTTTTGTATCACTGTCAGAGACACCTATGAGTACCAGAAATCCCTTTTGGATCTCACCGGATACGTTGCCTTCAATGGTTACGGATGCATACTGTACACGCTGTATAACAAATTTCATTAATTTTCACCTCACTTGAAGTAATTTATTGTGACTACACGGAAAAGATCTCATGTAGGCCAATATTCTTAGGAAATTACAAAAACAATGCACATTGTATGCAGGCAATGTGCATTGTTTTGCTTCCTCTTTATGGTAACTATTCATTGTTTGATTTATTTTCCTGCATATCCGAATCAGGATCCTTCTCATCCTTAGCTGCAGCTTCCGCCGGATCATTCACGTGTTCCGCCATTTCTTTGATCTTTCTTTTAAAGATCCTGCTCCAGGAGGAAGGCGGTGTGGCAGTTCTGTACTTGGTATTTTCCTTATCATGCAGGGATTTGATCTCGCCGTTTTCGATATAAGCAGCTTCGATGTATCGATCCAGATCCTCGGGCAGATCTTTCTTGCGAAGGTAATGGTTAGTAAGGCGCTGTACAAGGGCATACAGTACGGCAAACAGCGGAACACCCACAATCCATCCTACTACACCGAAGATGCCGCCGAAGAACATAATGGCGAAGATAACCCAGAAACTGGAAAGACCGGTGGAATTTCCCAGGATCTTAGGTCCAAGGATATTGCCGTCAAACTGCTGCAATATAAGGACAAAGATAAGGAAATACAGGGTTGCCAGAGGATCTACCATGACTACAAGGATTGCACCGATGATGGCTCCGATGTAAGGTCCAAAAAACGGTATTACATTGGTTACGCCAACGACCACACTGACAAGCAATGCATAAGGCGTGCCGATAATGCTGGTGCCGATAAAGCACAGAATGCCGATGATAATGGAATCCAAGATCTTACCGGTGATAAATCCAATAAAGGTATGGTGAATAAAGCGGAACTCTGCGATGATCTCGTTGGCAATATTTTCCTTAAAGAAGGCGTAAGTCAGCTTTTTGCCCTGACCGCAGAAAACTTCTTTGGAATTCAGGATGTAAACAGATACGATAATGCCCACAAGGAAATTAAAAATGCCTTTTCCTAAGGAGATCATGCTCTTAGATACCTGCTGAATAAGTTCCGTCATATTGGGCATCAGGATATTATTGATGATATCGGAAATCTTATCGGAATAGGTATTGATGATATCATTGACGGTGGAATTCATTTCCGGGTCGGAAGCAAAATACGTATTTGTAAAATCGTAAATATTATTTACATAAGTCGGGAAATTGATAAATACACTCTGGATGCTGCTGATGAGCTGCGGAACTACGATCAGTAAAAATCCCACCAATACTACCAAGAGAAAAATGATACTGATGGCAACGGAAAATTTGCGCATCTGCATTTTTTTCTTTTCGTTTTCCGGTTTGGAGACATCGATACCGTGACGGAGATACAATGGTTTAAGCCATTTCGCTTCTATAAAATTAAGTATGGGTGACATGACGTAAGCAATGATAACACCATACATGATAGACATCATTGCTTCATTGAGAATATGCAGACCATTGGCAATGGTTTTGCCTTTAAACAAAAGGTAATAGGCCAGCATAGTTGCGATGGCTGTCAAGAGTACCGTGGCGCCCCATTTCAGCCGATTTTTTCCGAGACGAAATTTCATGTTGACTCTCCATTCTGCAGCGTATGTTCTCGGTGGATTTGCAAATAGATTTCATCCGGTGGTGATAGTCGAAACCATCTTTTCAAAAGCACCGCTGCGCTGCTACTCTAAGTCATCATTATAACACACTAAAGAATGGTCCGTTCATAAAAAGAAAGTAAAAAAACTTGTCCGGAAACGTGATCGACAAGATCATAGTAAAATGAAGAAGCGCTTTAACTATTCGCAAAAACCTTTTTCGGTGTTATACTGATATAAATTTAAGCTTCAGCATGCGGTCATGGAAAGGATATTTACTATGAGTACAACCTCATCCTCCGATAAATACTATGAAGAACAGGATCAACAGAATACTCTGAAAATGCGGGAGATCTTAAATGAGCTTCCCCGGTTTTGCAGGCAGTTTTTCAGAGGGATCCAGTCCAATACGTCGGCTCGCACCAGACTGGCGTATGCCTATGATCTGCGGGTCTTTTTTGAATATCTTCACAGTGAGAATCCCGCCTGTCGTCAAACAGAGATTTCCCAATATCCTCTCTCACTGCTGGATCAGCTCCACAAGGAAGATATCGAGGAATATCTGGATTACCTGACCTATTATGAAAAGGACGGAAAAGTCATTACCAATGACGAACGGGGAAAGGCCAGGAAGCTTTCTGCGCTAAAAAGTCTTTATCGTTACTTTTACTGTTCCGAACTGATCGAAAAGGATGTGGCAGCCTTAGTCAGAACCCCCAAGCAGCACGAAAAGGCGATCATTCGCTTAGAGCCGGATGAAGTGGCGCTGCTTTTGGATCAGGTAGAGGACGGGGAAGGCCTTACCAAATCCCAGCAGAAATATCATAAGAAAAATTCCGTTCGGGACATTGCCATGCTTACGCTGCTGCTGGGTACCGGCATTCGTGTATCTGAATGTGTTGGTCTGGATCTGAAAGACGTTAATTTTAAAGAAAACGGAATTCTGGTGCACAGAAAGGGCGGCTATGATGCCATCGTGTACTTTGGCGATGAAGTGGCGGATGCCTTACAGAATTACCTGGCAGAAAGGCATCAGATCGTGCCCCAGGCCGGGCATGAGGAAGCGCTTTTCCTGTCCATGCAAAAGCGCAGGATCACGGTACGTGCTGTGGAGAACCTGGTAAAAAAATATGCCTCCAACGTCACTACATTAAAGAAAATTACGCCCCACAAACTGCGCAGCACCTACGGCACCACCCTTTACAGAGAAACCGGGGATATTTACCTGGTGGCTGATGTACTGGGCCATAAGGATGTAAATACCACCAAGAAACACTATGCTGCCATCGAGGAAGATCGAAGGCGCAAGGCCGCCAATATCGTAAAGCTGCGGGAACAGGAGCCCGGTGCGGATAATGGCGAACAAGTACTCAAAGAAATTAAAGAAATTGAAGATATTGAAGATATTGAAGATATTGAAGAAAACTGACTAAAACTGACTACTGACGAAAAATACCGCAGTGATGAATAAGATCATCACTGCGGTATTTTATTTCGGAATTATTCACGATGCATCCTATCTAGGAAACTGACAGGTAACACTGTCCTATCATTCAACATCGCAGAACACCTCGGCAGCGGTAAATCCGTGTCCGCCAAGGTAACACTGCCCTATCATTCAACATTGCGGAATACCGCAAAAGGCTTTCCTAAAATAAAGCAGTCCTGCACCAGGATAGGTTCCATAGCATCATTTTCCGGCTGCAGTCGGATGTGATCCTCTTCCTTATAGAATCGCTTCAGTGTCGCGGAATCATCCAGAAGGGCTATTACCAACTGTCCGTTTTCGGCGGTATGACATTCCTGGACGAATACATAATCTCCGTCGAAAATGCCTGCATTGATCATGGAGTCACCATGAACCTGCAACGCAAAACACCGTCCGCCCTTGGGCATGATCTCTGCAGGAATGGGGAAATATTTCTCAATATGCTCTTCCGCCAGGATCGGTGCGCCGGCAGCCACATTGCCAATAATAGGAATGGACGCGATCTCCGTGCGAACTACGTGAAAACTGTCATCACAGATCTCAATCGTCCGGGGCTTGGAGGGATCTCTTCTGATATATCCGTTCTTCTCCAGTGTCTCCAAATGGGAATGTACGGAAGAAGTAGACTTAAGGCTGACAGCATCACAGATCTCCCGAACTGACGGCGGATAGCCCTTTCGTAAGATCTCTGCCTTGATATAATCCAAAATCTGCTGCTGTTTTTGTGTGATGTGGCCGTTTGCCATATTTTTCCTTTCTATGTCGCAGTCTGTCTGCGGCAGCGTGAGGAGAATCACGCGCAGGCAGATCCTCCGATGCGATCATGTTCATTTAATGGGTTCATTATAACAGATTTTACAGAAAAAACAAACAGGCATTCCCAAAAATCTGTTCGAAACCATTTGACAGTAGAATATATGTTCGGTATAATGAATTCAGCAAATGCGAACAGATGTTCAGAGCAAACCCAGCCTGCAGATGAAAGAGGTAATCGAAATGGAAGCATACAGCCGCATGCAACATACAGACAGAGAGCTTATTCGCTACGCCAGACGTCTGGCAGCCCAAAAGCGCAGAAAAAAGCAGCTGTTACGCCGCCTTTCTATCCTGCTCTTTCTGGCCGGGGTCGGCATATTGCTGCTTTTTTTCCGTTTTGGTCTTCGTTCCAATGCATCCGGGGAAGATACAGCTTCTTCCTACAAATACTATACCAGCGTGCTTGTGGGTATAGATGATACCATGGATACTATTGCCTATGAATATATGGACGATGTTCACTATACTGATAAAGAAGCCTATTTATCAGAGATCAGAAGTATCAATCACATAGCCGATCATGTAGACTTGGAAAGTGCTGTCAGACCCGGCGATCATCTGATCGTTCCTTATTATTCTTCCACATTTCATTAACGGATATCTTTATTGTTTGTTATAAGTGGAATTTTCTCGTCAGGCCCAGCTTTACTCTTATGCACTCTGCATCAATTTCTTTTGAAAGGAATTGATGCAGAGTGCATTTCTTTCAAACTTATCGCAGTGCATCCTTCATGGATTTTACATACTCTCCCACATAGGAAGGAGCTTCTTTTCCATATTTCTCAAGGATCTTGATGATAGCACTGCCTACGATCGCACCATCTGAGAGATCTGCCATGGCCTTAGCCTGCTGGGGCGTGGAAATACCAAATCCGATGGCACACGGGGTATCTGTATTTTTCCGCACCACATCTACGATAGCTCCTAAATCGGTTTTGATCTCAGTTCTTGTTCCGGTAACACCGAGACTGGATACGATATAAAGGAATCCTTCAGCCTCCTTGGCGATCATAGCGATCCTGTTTTCGGATGTAGGAGCGATCAGGGATATGAGATCCACACCATATTGTTTGCAGATGGGCTGGAATTCTTCCTTCTCTTCAAAGGGAAGATCCGGCAGTATCAATCCGTCGATCCCTATCTCTTGGCAAGTAGAGATAAATTTCTCAGCGCCGTAAGAAAATACCACATTGGCATAGGTCATAAACACCATGGGAACGGTGACGTCCTTGCGTAACTCTCTTACGAAATCAAAGATCTTGTCAGTAGTAACACCACCCTTTAAGGCTCTTAAGTTAGCACCCTGGATGACCGGTCCTTCCGCAGTGGGATCAGAGAAAGGAATTCCCAGTTCGATCAGATCAGCACCGTTTTCGGCAGCAGCCCGAACGACTGCACCGGTGGTCTCTAAGTCCGGATCACCGCAGGTAATAAAGGCGACAAAGGCCTTTCCGTTTTCGAAAGCTTTATGAATATTACTCATGGATATCCTCCCCTCTGTAGCGTGCAATAGCAGCACAGTCCTTATCTCCGCGGCCGGAAATGGTGATCACGATGATCTTATCCTTATCCATGGTAGGTGCCAGCTTGATGGCATGGGCCACTGCATGGGCTGATTCAATAGCAGGAATGATACCCTCTGTCTTCGCCAAATACTCGAAGGCATTGACAGCCTCATCATCCGTGACAGGCACATATTCCGCTCTGCCGATATCGTGCAGATGGGCATGCTCAGGACCTACACCGGGATAATCCAGACCGGCGGAAATAGAGTAGACCGGTGCGATCTGTCCGTATTTATCCTGGCAGAAATAGGATTTCATACCATGGAAAATACCCAGTTTGCCGGTGGCAATGGTAGCTGCTGTCTCAAAGGTATCGATACCGTGGCCGGCTGCCTCACAGCCGATCAGACGGACATCCTTATCCTCAATGAAATGGTAGAAGGAACCGATGGCATTGGATCCACCGCCTACGCAGGCGAGTACGGCATCCGGAAGTCTTCCTTCCTTTTCCAGCATCTGTTCCTTGATCTCCTTGGAGATGACCGCCTGGAAATCACGAACGATGGTAGGGAAAGGATGCGGTCCCATAACAGAACCCAGACAATAGTGGGTATCACTGATGCGGGAGGTCCACTCTCTCATAGCTTCTGATACGGCATCTTTTAAGGTAGCTGTACCGGTCTTTACCGGAATCACTTCTGCTCCCAGCAGACGCATACGGTATACATTTAATGCCTGACGAATAGTATCTTCCTCGCCCATGAAGACCACGCATTCCATACCCATCAGTGCGGCAGCAGTCGCGGTAGCTACGCCGTGCTGACCTGCACCGGTCTCTGCAATAAGTCTGGTCTTTCCCATCTTCTTGGCCAAAAGTGCCTGGCCTAAGACGTTATTGATCTTATGGGCACCGGTATGATTTAAGTCTTCTCTCTTTAAATAGATCTTAGCGCCCCCTAAGTCCCGGGTCATTTTTTCCGCGTAGTAAAGACGGGAAGGTCTTCCTGCATACTCATTTAAAAGCTCTGTCAGCTCTCTGTTAAACTCCGGATCATTTTTGTAATGGTTGTAAGCTTCTTCCAGTTCTATGACGGCATTCATCAATGTCTCCGGAATATACTGCCCGCCATGGATACCGAAGCGTCCGTTTGGATTTGTCATTGTTTTCCTCCTTATGCCGCAGCTCGTCTGCGGCGCCGTGAGGAGAATTCGCCTACGCGAAATTCTCCGATGCGATCCACATCTATGCCATAAAGGTCATAGGTGCCCTTTGGATCAAATGTCATCTGGCATTTAATTCAATGTTTTCCTACTCTTATGACAGCATTCATAAATTCTGTCATTTTATCTTGATCCTTAAAACCGTTTGTTTCTATGCCGGAACTGACATCTACACCATAGGGATGTAAAAGTGCAAGTGCATCATTGACGTTTTCCGGATCTAATCCTCCTGCCAGGAAATAGGGACGATCCATGGCAGAAAGAAGATTCCAGTCAAAGGTCTTTCCATCCCCGGCGCCTGCATCTAACAGAACAAGATCAGCACTGCTTTCAAGTGCAGCGGTCAGATCCTTGTGGGAACGGATGCAGAAAGCCTTAATGATAGGTGCCGTTGTCAGCTTTCGCAGTGATCTGATATAGGCTTCATCTTCCTGGCCGTGAAGCTGGGCCACGGAGATGATCTCTCTATCCACATAGTCGGCAATGACTTCCGGCTTCTCGTTTACGAAAACGCCCACCGGTATAATATCCGAAAGCAGCTTTTGCCGTAACAGCAATGCCTCCTCCGGCGCAATATAGCGTTTACTCTTTTTGGCAAAGACAAAGCCCACCAGGTCAGGGTGAAGAAGGTTGGCATACGCTATGTCGTTTTCTCTCCTCATCCCACAAAATTTTACCTTTGTCATAGTAATTCCCATTTCTGCATATCTATACCGCATTTAGGTTCTGATATAGTTGTTATTCTAGCTTTCTCCCCGCAGCTCTTTTAATTTAGCCTTCTTATCCGGAGCACGCATCAGTGCCTCTCCTACCAACACGGCATCAGCGCCGATTTCCCGCAGCAAGGCCACGTCTCCGGCATCTCTTACGCCACTCTCGGATACGAACAGAATGTTCGAAGGGATTCTCTCCCGCAGGCGCCGGCTGTTGGCGGTATCTACGGTAAAATCCTTTAAGTTGCGGTTATTGACACCGATGATGCGGGCACCTGCCTCTATGGCCATATCTACTTCTACCGTATCGTGTGCTTCCACCAGAGCGGAAAGCCCCAGTGTATCGCAGATAGAAAGATACTCCCTGATCTGCTCCTTAGAGAGAATGGAGCAGATCAGCAGCACTGCAGAGGCACCCAGGATCCTGGCTTCGTAGATCATATAGGGATCTACGGTAAAATCTTTACGGATACAGGGAATGGAAACCGTCTCTGCGATCTCCTGTAAATATTCGTCCCGTCCTAAAAACCATTTAGGTTCTGTCAGAACAGAGATACAGTCGGCACCGGCGGCCTCATATTCTTTGGCTATCTGCAGATACGGAAAGTCCGGGGCAATAAGTCCCTTGGAGGGAGAAGCTTTTTTGCACTCACAGATCATGGAGATCCCAGGCTTTGCCAAGGCCTTTTCAAAGGAAAAATCCTTCTTCGGCATAGAAAGAGCAAGTACCTGTACTTCTTCTGCACTGCGGATCTCCTTAGCCTTTTGGCAGCGCTCTTTGGCATGCTCTGCCAACTGATCCAAAATGTTCATGTTTACCTCCACGTGTGGCCGTTTATCGTGACACTGCATTATTTTATTCCGGTCTGTTGCTGACCTCGATGAACTTCTGCAGTGTTTCTAATGCCTTGCCGCTGTCGATCAGCTCCTTGGCCAGTTCCACGCCATCTTTCATGGTGTCTGCTTTACCGCCGATGTAAAGGGCTGCGCCCGCATTCATTAAGACAGCATCTCTCTTAGGTCCCTGCTCTCCCTTTAAGATAGCAAGGGTGATAGCCGCATTTTCCTCCGGTGTGCCGCCTTTTAAATCCTCCTTGGTGCAGCGCTGCAGTCCGAAGTCTTCCGGCTTGATCACCGTGGATCTGGTCCAACCGTCACGGATCTCACAGATGGTGGTAGGTGCGCTTAAGGAAATCTCATCCAGCTTATCCTGTCCGTAAACCACCATACCACGGCGAACCCCCAGACTTACCAGTACTTTTGCCAGGGGAGCTACCAAATATTCGTCATAGACGCCCAGCAGCTGCATAGAAGGCTTGCCGGGGTTTGTCAGGGGACCCAGGATATTGAAAACGGTACGTACACCCAGTTCCTTGCGGATGGCACCTACATATTTCATGGATGCGTGATACTTCTGGGCAAAGAAGAAGCACATGCCTACTTCCTTCAGCAGTTCCACACATCGCTCCGGACTTTGCTGAATATTGACGCCAAGGGCTTCTAAACAGTCTGCGGTACCGCATTTAGAGGATGCCGCACGATTGCCGTGCTTTGCTACCTTAACGCCGCCGGCAGCTGCTACCAGACCTGCGGTAGTGGAAATATTAAAGCTCTGGGCATTATCTCCGCCGGTGCCAACGATGTCAAAAATGTCCATGCCTGTCTCTACCTGGGTAGCATGAGAACGCATAGCAGCAGCGCAGCCCGCGATCTCATCGGTAGTCTCGGCCTTGGCACTCTTTGTGGAAAGTGCAGCCAGAAAAGCAGCATTCTGGGTGGGAGAAGTTTCACCGCTCATGATCTCATTCATGACGGTATACGCTTCTTCATAGGTAAGATCTTCTTTGTTTACGATTTTCACAATGGCTTCTTTGATCATGATGCTCTCCATTCTGCAGACTTTTGGGGGAAATCGATATTTCCGGTTTGCTATCCAATTTTTAACAAGAATATACAGAGGATATATAGGGGCCGTTACTGTGTGTTATCAACTGTTTGGACGTCTGCTTTCCAAACAGCGATATGTACATTGTTTCATTTCGTATATTTTAAGTAATGATCATATATTCCATACACATAAAGATCAGTTATTCTGTATACGTAATGATCATTTATTCTATACACGTAAAGATCAGTTATTCTATATACGTAAAGATCATTTATTCTATACGCATAAAGATCATTTATTCCATACACGTAAAGATCATTTATTATATACACGTAAAAATCACTTATTCTATACACGTAAAAATCACTTATTCTATACGCATAAATAAAAATCCCTGCCTATAATATATCCGTGCCTATGAAGTTTCTAAGCATGGTCTTGCCGTCGGGTGTCATGATGGATTCCGGGTGGAACTGGACACCGTAGATGGGATACTGTGTATGCTGCACAGCCATGACCTCTCCGTCGGTGGTAAGAGCGGTAATGCGCAGGCAATCAGGAATGGTCTGGGCATCGGCCGCCAGGGAATGATACCGGGCCACCGGCGCTACCTCCGGACAATCCTTAAAAAGCAGGCAGGAAGAATCAAATTTCACATCAGACTGTTTGCCGTGCATCAAGGTTTTGGCATAGGTGATGGTGGCGCCAAAGGAAGCACAGATAGCCTGATGCCCTAGGCATACGCCCAGGATCGGGATGTGGTCTCCCAACTGCTTTACCACCTCGATGATACAGCCTGCATCCTCCGGCCGTCCGGGACCGGGAGATAAGATAATGCGGTCCGGATGCAACGCCTCGATCTCAGGTACCGTCAGCTCATCATTTCGGATCACCCGAATATCCGGATCGATCTCTCCAATCAGCTGATACAGATTATAAGAAAAACTGTCATAATTATCGATCAACAGAATCATATTAATCCCCATTTCTAAATAACTAACACTCCTGTGCCATCTCCAGTGCCTTCAGGGAAGCCCCTGCCTTATTCAGGCATTCCTGGTATTCCTTCTCCGGTACGGAGTCTGCCACGATGCCGGCGCCGCTGCGCACGAAAACTTTTCCATTTTTCTTGTAGGCGATGCGGATGGCGATGCAGGTATCCATATTGCCGGTAAAATCTATATAACCGATGGCGCCGCCGTAAATACCTCGTTTATTGTTTTCCAGTTCTGCGATCAGCTGGCAGGCCCGGATCTTAGGAGCGCCGGAAAGGGTTCCGGCCGGCAGTACTGCCGCCACCGCATCCAGTGCATCATAGCCCTCCGCGATCTCTCCCCGGACGGTAGAGCCGATATGCATGACGTGGGAGTAATGCTCTATGGAATGGAGCTTTTCTACCTGTACAGTGCCGAACTTGCTGATCTTTCCTAGGTCATTGCGCCCCAGATCCACCAGCATGTTGTGCTCGGCCAGTTCCTTTTCATCCGCCAGCAATTCCTTTTCCAGTGCTGCGTCCTCTTGGGGCGTCTTTCCTCTGGGCCTTGTGCCTGCCAGGGGGAATGTATGCAGGATACCGTTCTCCAGTTTCACCAGTGTCTCCGGGGAGGCACCTGCCACCTCCACGTCCGTTCCGGAGAAATAGAACATGTAGGGAGAAGGATTGATGGTCCGCAGCATACGGTAGGTATTCAGCAGACTTCCCTCAAAGGGAGCACAGAGTCTGTTGGACAGGACGATCTGGAAGATATCGCCCTCCTTGATATAGTGCTTGGCCTTCTCCACCATCTGACAATACTGTTCCTGATCAAAAAGAGGCTCTGCCTTGCCAAGGAGTTTGCCGGCCGGCTCTTCTTTTTTCTCTCCGTTCTTTAAAAGATCTATCAGCTGCTGCAGTCTTCTGACCGCCTTATTGTATTCTTCCTCGGGATTGTCCAAGGACATATTGACTATCAGGATGATCTTCTGTCGCAGGTTATCAAAGGCGATGACCTGATCAAAAAGCATCAGATCCACATCCTTGAAATTCTCTGTATCCTCTGCCTTACAGCGGACGCTCGGCTCACTGTAGCCCAGATAATCATAGGAAAAATATCCCACCAGGCCGCCGGTAAAGGAAGGCAGATAAGAAAAGCGAGGGCTTTTATACTCTGCCAGGATCTGACGCAGGTAGCCGGCCGGATCCTCTGTCTGAATGGAAAGATCACCGATCTTCATCTGCCCCTTCACACAGCTGATCTCCAGCTTGGGATCGTAGCCCAAAAAGGTATATCGTCCCCAGGTCTCATTGGCCTGGGCGGATTCCAGTAGATAGCAGTGACTGGATACGTTTTTGAGAATCCGCATGGTTTCGATGGGCGTGATAAAATCGGATAAAAGCTCGCAACTGACCGGAAGGACCTTATACTTTCCTTCAGCCGCGATCTTCTCTATTTCTTCTTTAGAAGGCATGATCACCATCTTAATGCTGCTCCTTTCCATTTCTGTGTACAGTTATCATTTCACTTGAGGTCCTTTCAAGGAACATACGAACAATGCAAAATAGCATTTATGCATAAGATGCATAAGTAAATTTCGCACAAAAAAAGTCCTTGATAGCTCATCAAGCATAAGCTATCAAGGACGAATAATACTAAACTATCCGCGGTGCCACCTTGTCTTCACGAATTCCTTCGTGCTCTTATCAGGATACCTCTATATCCCTGGCATATGACGTCTGCCTTTACGTCACAGAATACTCTGCATAAGCATTTGCTCTGTGCCCTCAGCGATCCATTTGGCAATTTGTTTCTCATCTGATTCTCAGCATCTCAGATTCTCTGTAAAGGCATCATTGCTTTGATCTTCGCTTCAACGGTTTAATCTATGAAATTTATAAATCAAATACTAGCACCGGGAAAGTATTCTGTCAACTGTGCTTTTCGTTACCGCTCAGCAGTTACATTTCAGTTGCCAATAACGCACGTGTTAATTAGCTGCCGTATCAGAAGCAGATCCTGTCGCAGTTTCCGTGCTTTCCGAAGCAGACGCCTCCGCGCCCGCTTCCTGGGAAGATGCACCTGTTGCTGTCTCCTCTGTTGTTCCACTTACAGAGGCAGCATCGGCAGTATCATCCGATACAGATTCACTGCCGGTCTCATCCGAACTATCCTGGGCTGCACTCTCATCCTCAGAAGCATCCTCGGAAGCATCTTCGGAAGTATCCTCCGAATCATCCTCGCTGGTATCCGTCAGGTCCTCTACCGTCTTGTTAAAGGTGCTATAAAGGGTGGATGTAACCGTATAAACGGTGGTGGAATCATCTACCTGCAGGTAGTACCGGCTGATGGTGCTGTTTTTATCACCGATCTTTACGGTATGACCGGTGCCGTCGCTTAAGGTAAATTGGATGGTCAGCTGGGGATCATCCAGACCGTACTGGGCGAAGTCCGTCACATCGGCGATCTCATTATCACCTGTGATCTCGGCAAGATCCTCTGTCATAGTGGTCACACTGCTCTCTGTTACCTTGGCATCGGCATTGTCTGCAAATTTCCAGGTATCATCCTCTTTTACCAGCGCATAAGAGGCCTCTGCGCCGCTGACGGTAATGCCTGTAATCTCCGCATCTTCTCCTAAAGTAAGGGCTGTGTAACTCTCCTCCTTTTCTTCCTCTGCCTGTTTCTTTTTGGAATACGCACTGGCTCCGAAATACCCGCCTATGCAGGCGACCAGCACGATCAGGAGTGCGATCAACTGTATTTTCTGTTTTTTCATGAATAAATTCCTTTCGTTACCACGGGCAAAATCTTTCTGCGTTATTTCTTTCTGCGCATCAGCCATGTGATAAATCCGATCAGCAAGAGTACCACAGGAATGACGATGACGCAAAGGATGCTCATGGTGATCTGCTTCATGGAGGAAATGGTCATGGAGGAACTGGAGTAGCTCTTCACGGGAATGGAAACGCTGCTGGTGGCCTCCACCATGTTGCCGAAGGTACCGGTAAACAGGCTTAAGTTAGAGCCGGAAACCATCTGATCCGCACTGTCCGTAAACAGCTGGGAACAACCGTAAATGTAAGCGGTAGAGCTTCCATCAGTGTGCTGTGCCTTTACGCCGATGACAAAGTTGCCTGCCTCATCCTGGTCTGTCTGCTCCAGGGTCTGGTTGGGGCTGGTGACATCCGCATGGATATAGGCACTGTCAGAGGTGGTCAGCAAAGCGGTAAAGCTGATGCCGGTATTTTCCTCATCATAGGAAAGAGCCTGGGCATAGGGAGCAAATACATAGCCATTGCCGGAGAGTACGCCGGAGGTGGCGTCATCGTCAGAGGAAACAGAAGGCAGCAGATAATAGCCATTGCTGTAGAAATTGTTTCTGTTATTGTCAATGACAATGCCTGCCTTAGCGCTCACACCGTAAAATTCCAGGATCGTATTGAAATTGGTCATATCACCGGTAGCCTGGAAATTGGTAACGATCACGGCATTGCCGCCATTTTCCAGATAATCCGTTACCTTCTTGGCATCATCTGCGGAGAAATCAGAGGAAGGAGCATTGATGACCACAGCCTGGGCATCCTCCGGCACCGCATCTTCCGTCAGCAGATTCAAGTCAGCTGTTTCGATATTCTGCTTCTTTAAGCCATTGAGGAAATCCTCATCTAAGGAGTTCTCACCGTGGCCGGTGATCATATATACCTTAGGCATATCATCGGTGGTGACATAGGCAATGGCAGAGGTGATCTGTCCCTCACCGTCATAACCGGTGGTCTCGTAAGAGTAAGTGGAATAATTCAGGGAGCTCTCATAGAGGTCGCTGTAATTGATGACCTTACTGCGCTGGCTGCTTTCCACGATCAGACTGTTCTGGTAAAGGGTGGATGCGTTATCGGAGTATTTATTGATAAATTCCGGATTTACGGCAGGATCTACGGTAGAAACCGTAATATGATCCGACAAGGATGCATACTGATCCAGGGTATTCTTCACCAGTTCATCCTGACTCTTCTCGCTGGCCAGCACATAAATGGTAATGTCCTCATCCAGTGCCTTTACCAGAGTCTTGGTATCGTCTGTCAGGGTATAGAGCTTATTCTGAGAGACATCAATGGTCTTAATGCTCTCCGGCAGTGCATTTACCGCCAGATTGACCACCACTGTGATCACTACCGCTACCGCGATCAGGCTGGTGCTGTAAGCGCCAAAGGAAAAGGTCTTTTTGGAAATGGAATAACGCCGCTTCTGGATAGCCTGGCTGGTCAGGAAAAGGAACAGAGCCACGACGGATACCAGATAGACCACTGCGGTAATGTCCAGCTGATCATTTAAAAATGCATCAAACCGGGCACTCATATCGAAGCAGTCCAGGATCTTTGTCAGCAGGTTACCGCTGGAGGAAATCATGCTGGTGATGTTGGCCATCAGGAAGGAAGCCAGCAAAAGTCCGAAAGAAATAACCGCGGAAATAATAGGATTTTCTGTCAGAGAGGAGGCAAACTCCGCAATGGCAATGCTGGCAAGACCAAAGAGCCAGAGTCCTAAGATCGCAGTATAGTTAGAGCCAAAGGGAATGGTTCCGAAAAGGGAGAAGATCAAAGGATAAAGGCATACCGCCGCAACCGGAATGGAAAAGACAGCGGCCACGGCCAGGAACTTACCGAATACCACACTGCCGATGGATACGGGTGCGGTAAATAGCAACTGGTCTGTCTTTTGCTTACGCTCTTCCGCAAATACCCGCATAGTCAGAATGGGGATCAGCAGAAGAAGAACAATGGAGCCCATGGAAAGGGCATAGACGATGCTGGTGCGCAGCCCCAGGAAATTGTAGGCGGCTACATAAAGGGAAATAAAGAACCACAGCACGCCGATGAAAAGCCATCCGATAAAGGAATGGAAATAGGATCTGAAATCCCTTTTAAATATGGCAAGCATAATATCTATCTACCTCATTTCATAAATTTCTCGTGACATGTCGATACAGAAAACGGTGTATTCTCCGGTGCATCTGATCTTACATACAAGACACGACTTACTGCGTGTGAAGCTTATTAAATGTAAAGCTTATTGTACGTAAGACTTATTCTTGTACATCTTCGCTGTTCATTGGGGTGTTCTCAGATGCAGACATCTCATCATCGGTGTTTTCATCTTCACCGTTTACTTCTTTTGCTGTATCAGAAGTGTCTGTCGCTCCGTTATCCTCATTTACCTCTCCGTCGTTATCTGTGGGATCATTGTCTGCCACAGTTTCATCCTCGTTTGTATCATCGAGATCCTCGACCTTTGCGATGCTGTTTACCCCATTATCTCCCGTCAGAGTCAGGAAAATATCCTCTAAGGACTTTTCTTTTCTGGACATGGAGATCACGGTAAGACCGGCACCGAAAATAGCCTGGGAAAGGATGGGACGAATATCCTCCTGCTGCTCTGTCTCGATAATGGCCGTGACGTTTTCAGAGCCATCTTCTGTTGTAGTGCTCTCAAAAGTGACGCTCTTTTTATCCGGCACATCCTGCAATGCTTTTTCCAGTGCTTCCCGGCTGCCAAGTACCGTGACGGAAATCTCCTGGGTGGTGGTCATCTGGGCACTTAAGCCTTCCGGTGTGTCGCTGGCTACCATCTTGCCGTGGTTGATGATCCAGACATAATCACAGACGGCACTGACATCGGACAGAATATGGGAGCTTAAGATAATGGTATGCTCCTCTTTCAGGGAACGGATATAGTCAAACATCTCTCTTTGCTGCTCCGGATCAAGGCCGGAAGTAGGCTCATCGAGAATGATAATAGCGGGATTATTAATGATGGCCTGTGCTAATCCCACTCTCTGCTTGTATCCCTTGGACAGGTTTTTAATAAGACGAGATGAAACTTCCAGCACCTCGGTCTTTTTCATAGCCTGGCTTACCGCCTCTGCCCTGTCCTTCTTAGGTATCTTTTTAAGCTCTGCGGCAAATTCCAGATATTCCCGCACTGTCATATCCGGATACAGCGGCGGCACCTCCGGCAGATAGCCGATACATGCCTTTGCCTCCTCCGGCTGCTTCATGATATCAAATTCATTGATGCGCACTGTGCCGTCAGAAGGCGCAAGATAGCCGGTCATCATGTTCATGGTGGTGGATTTGCCGGCGCCGTTGGGCCCTAAAAATCCGTAGATCTTTCCTTTTTCGGCGGTAAAAGACAAGTCAGCCACCGCAGCATGATTCCCATACCGCTTTGTGAGATGGGATACTTCAATCACTTTCTGTTCCTCCTCTTTATATACTTTAGATCACATCCGCCCGCCGCCCTCACGCAGTGGGCAGATGGTTTTCTGAATAAAGGCCGCTTTGCCGGCAGCCGATCCGGCAGGCGTGTACCTACCAGAGTGTACATTGGTCGTCCTATGGAAACTTCCGTAACCATTCCGTGCCGGACTCAGCATGTTGTAAGCAAGTGCACATTTGCCGTCCTACGGAAACTTCCGTAACCGCAAATGAAATCCGGACAAGACAACGCAGTACAAAAAAAGAGTATTCAGAATATACTCCGAATACTCTTTCAAGATTAGTGTTCAATTGTGTTTTTCATGCAATCAATTTGTGAAAGTTGTGTGTCTGTTTCGTGAAATTTACAGCTGATTCCACAGACTGCCAGATACATCTGCCAGCTACATAACGGATATTCAAAGCTAAAATTGCATAGATCAATGCAACTAATTGGATGCTATGGAAATAGCATGCAGATAGCCATCGGATGCGCCGGCGCAGGATACCTTTACACTGCGTCCGATCATCAATATGCCACTGCTCATGGTGGTGTTGGTATCCATCTTGATCTGCATGGTGCCACCGGAAGTGGATAAATACAGCGTCTGAGAATTGGTTCCGGAAGCTACCGTGCCGGTCACACTGACTGCAGCGCTGGTATTGACCGTGGCAGAGGAAGCACTGACAGGATTGCTGTTATCTACCACCTGCGCCGCGTGCATATAAGCATCACTGCCGCGATAGACAGCTACCGATACGCTCTGTCCGGGGGTCAGCACCTTGCACTTACTGATATCAGTGGCGATATCCAGTACGATCTCCATATTGCCGCCGGAGGTGGAAAGCTTTAACAGACTGGTGGTGGTCTTATCCTGGACAGTACCGCTTAAAACAGTGGCGCTCTGCCCATTAAAGGTAGTGGTGGTAGTCACCGCGCTGGCCACATCCGAAATGGAAATTGCATGAAGATAGCCATCGGAGCCGTTGCCACACTTGACGGTTACATCCTTATTAAGGGTCAAGATCTTACAGCCGGTGAGATCCGTGGAGGAATCAAGCTTGATCTGCATCATACCGCCGCTGGTAGACAGATACAAAAGGTCATCCGTGGTATTGGATGACACGGTTCCCTGAACAGTAACCGGATTATTGCTGTTTACGGTAACAGGCCCGCTGGATTTGCCGTTGGAAAGCTTGGAGGCATGAAGATAACCATCGGAGCCGCCGTAGCATTCTACGGTAATGGTATTGTCAGGAAAAAGTACCTTGCAGTTGGTAGTATCGGTATTGCTGTCGATCTTGATCTCCATGTTGCCGTCATTGGTAGATAAATACAGCATGCCGGAGGTGGTGTTGCTCTTTACCTTTCCCTGCACGGTATAGCTCTGGGCAGCCTGTGCATTAACAGGATTCACCAGAAAAAGACTGGCTGCAAGAAGCATTGTGCCGATACCGGCTATACAGCGAAATGCAATTCCTTTTTCTTCTCGTCTCTCTTTTTTCATCTTCCCCAAGATCATATTTATCCTTTCTTTCCGCAGCTTGTCTGCGGCATGTGAAGCGAATCTCCCGCAGGCGGATCCTCCGATGCAAGATGTACCTATGACGTTTTCATCATCGATGCAGTTTGAAAAGTTTCTGAAAATGTCTTTTCATTATACTTCACATTAGCCCTTCTGCCAACCTGCCGGAGAGGAATATTGCATTTCTTTATCGTACTTCCCATCGTTAAGATGCTGGCTAGGCGGCTCCTGTCGGAGTTATCCGGATCCCGGTCCTCCACTCGCTCCGCTTCAAAACCCGGCGGTACATAACCTCGCAAAGAAAGCGTACTAAACACCGAGCGCTCCGTAGCTCACACATCCGGACACACTCCGCCGCCCGGCCTCTCGACTGGTGTCTATGCTGTAACCTTGTATGTCTGCCTGATATGCAGTGACACAATATGTGCTATACTTATGCAATATATAAATGCAAAACCACAGACAAACACCTCTGCCACAGTAAGAAAAGGAAATCCATGAGTTCTAATTATGACTATTACCGCGTCTTTTATTATGTAGCCAAATACGGCAATCTGACCAAAGCTGCCGCGGCTCTGCAGACCAGCCAGCCGGCTGTCACAAGAACCATTCATAAACTGGAGGACGACTTGGGATGTCGTCTTTTCGTCAGAAGTAAGAACGGCATGACACTGACCTCCGAGGGAAAGACTTTTTATGAATATGCCTCTGCCGGCTGTGCGCAGTTTATGAAGGGGGAGCAAAAGCTGACCAACCTTTTATCTCTGGACGAAGGCTCTATCACCATCAGTGCCACGGAGACGGCACTGCATTGCTGCCTTTTGCAGGCCATGGAAGATTTTACGACCTTGCACCCTAAGGTAACCTTCCGGATCCTCAATAAAAGTTCCAGCGAATCCATCCGTGCCCTGTCCCAGGGACGGGCAGACATGGCGCTGATCTCCTCTCTGCCCTTTGCCATGGAGGAGCCTTTTGTGGCCCATACCGTGCACACCTATACGGATATTCTCATCGGCGGCCATAAATACGAAGATCTGAAAGAAAAGACCATGACCCTGACGGAGCTCTCCGCCTACCCTTGGGTCAGCCTTACCCAGGATGCTATCTCCAGAAGATTTTTGAATACCTATTTTGCAGAGCACGGGGTATCCTTTAATCCTGCCGTGGAATTAGCTACCACCGACCTGATCTTATCTGCCATCGAGCACAATCTGGGCATCGGCTTTCTGCCGCCGGAATTTGCCAGAGAAGCCCTGCGGGCAGGCAATGTCTTTCGGATCCGCATTCCGGAAGAGATGCCTTCCAGACGGGTGCTTTTGGTTTATGATGCCGAATATCCCCAGAGCATCGCCTCTGCGGCTTTTCGGCGGTTTCTTGTGGAGGAGTTTGTTCCGGGTTAATGTTGGTTATAGCAGTTCAGATGCCGCCTGAAAACTTATCCTGCAGCCTTTCTGCTGATGTGCCGCTCAAGATGCCCGTCCATGCCGTCAAAAGATAGATTGCGGCTATCCACACAATCAGAGCCGCCGGAATGAGAATCCTGAATTTCCATTTCCTCGTTTTATGATGGAAAACGAGCATACCCGCCAACGCGCCGACCGCGCCTCCGATCCACGCCACAATGACCAGCACAGACTCCGGAGTGCGCCATTTGTTTTTTACCGCCTTCCTCTTATCGCTTCCATAAAGAATAAAAGCGACAATGTTGACCAGCAGCAGGTAACCGAGCAAATATTTCAACATTTGACACACTCCTTAAACCTTTTCAGCTCCTCCGGGATTTATATCACCTTATCCGGATTCTTAAGGAGAGCATCTACTATCGGATGCACCATTATGGTGTTTTCGATTTTATTAATTGCGCATACCTTTTTGCCCGCGTCCTTGCTTGATGCGCCACAATGATAGACCTGTTCCGTCTTCAACCCATAATCAAGTATGATAAAACGATCATGACAATCAGGGTTAGGCTTGATCTGAAGAGTCGGATATTGAGCCTGAAAATCCGAAACATCTGATGATGTCAGAAATCCTTTTCGGCCATGTCCGTTTTCCGTGAACAGCGTGACAGCAACACCGTCCTTCTTCTGTGAAAGCTGGTGCAGCGTTTTTATATTCACATAGTCATCAATGACAAAGATACTTTTCTTAGCCTTCTGATATATTTCGACATAAACAATATCGGCTTCGAACTTTTGTCCTTTATAAATTACGAGATTTTTCAGTTCCGACTCAGATATGAAATTGTTGCTCAGATCATCTATCCGCTGCTCTATACTCTGTATGGTTTTATCGGTTTTCTTCTGATATTCTCCAACAGACATCGCTATCCGCTGCAAATCCTCTTTGCTGGCCAGCTGGCGGTTCTCAATAATATAATGACGCATATTCTTAAACGCCCTCATGATAACGATTGACTGCTGCACAGCCATCTCGCTTTTCAGCACCGTCGCAAGCATATAAATCCCCTGTTCTGTAAAGACATATGGCAGCGCACGGCTCATCGGATTTATGTTTGCGGTGACATTTTGGCACCGCAATTCCTGGACTTCATCTTTCGTAATCTGAAACATGAAATCCTCCGGAAATCTTTCGATGTTACGCTTAACCTGCCGATTAAGGTATTTGACCTCATATCCGTAGATTTCCGCCAGATCTGTATCCAACATGACCTGCTGTCCTCTTATCCGATAAACAAGATTCTCAATGTGGTCAATAACCATAATCTCATTCTTGGTTACTTCTGCCATATCTGTTTCTCCTCAAAGTACTTCTTGTGGCGCCAAACTGGCACCGCAAATCTTATGTGAAGACTTTCCTTGACTTGAGGTCACAATTTGCAACCTCAAACAATTGTATTTTTCAACTGCATATCTTCAGCTGTCTTCCGTCAGGCAGCGTAAACGACTGCTCGAATGTTACACCGGTGGCGTCGGCTATCGCTATCAGCTCATCCACCGTAAGCGTGTCCCGCTTTATCTTTTTATACAAGTTCTGCCTGGTCTGGCCTATCCGTCTGGCCAGTTCCGAAACAGAGACATTCTGTTCTTCGCAAAGTTTTTTTACAAGGTCTGCAGTAGTCATCATAAAGCCCCATCTTTCATTGCTATTGTATACCGATTGGTTTCTTTTTACAACTAAAAAAGACCTGCGATCCCGAAACGAGAATCACAGGCTTTGCATTGTTCCTGTTTACGCAGCCACTTCCACCGACAATCCTGACTTGAGTTCGACCGCCATCTTCTCATCGTATCGTATACCACGATCTTCTCAATAAGCCGACTGACCAGTACATCCGAGTATTCCGTCACATCCAAACAATTCAGGATTATCTTGCAATTTTCTCTTTTATACATTACAATAGGCTCGAAATAAAGAAACCAAGCCGGCTTTTAAAGCGTGAAATCATGAGGAACAGCTTATCCTCACTGATTTCGCGCTTATTTTTTTACTAATCAGGAGGTCATATGAATACAAAAAACAAACTGGCAGATATGCCAATACAACCATTATTATATACTATGTCAGTTCCTCTGATGTTGTCCCTGCTTGTACAATCCCTTTACAATATTGTTGACAGTATGTTTGTAGCAAGATTATCCGAAGCTGCTTTAACTGCTGCATCCCTGGTTTATTCCATCCAATTTCTCATGATTGCTGTCGGTGTTGGAACTGCTGTAGGTTTAAACGCCTTACTCTCCCGTAAAATCGGACAGCACAAAGCAGAGGAAGCCTGTCAGGCTGCCACAACCGGATTACTTTTAATGCTCATTACATCACTTATATTTTCCGCAGCAGGAATTTTCTTTTCCGATACTATTGCATCCAGGCTCACATCTGAACCACAATTACAGAAACTATGCAGGCAATATCTTTCCATCAATCTTGTTTATTGCTGGGGTATTTTCCTTCAAACCTATGGTCAGCGTCTGTTACAGGCCGTCGGAGATACCATATTATCCATGATATCCCTGATCATTGGTGCTGTACTTAATATTATTCTTGATCCAATTATGATCTTTGGATGGTTTGGATGCCCTGCAATGGGAATAAAAGGTGCTGCTATTGCAACAGTGATCGGGCAGATTGCCGGAGCGATCGCAGCCTTACTTTTTAATCGTTTCAAAAATCCTCTTATCCATGTACGTTTTAAAAACTATCATTTTGACTGGCGGGATGTCGTGGACATTTACAGAGTAGGACTTCCAACCATTATCATGCAGGCAATCGGAAGTGTTATGACTTTTGTTGTAAACAGTATGTTGTTAAGTGTATCCACAACAACCGTTGCATTTTTCGGAGTCTATTACAAACTGCAAAACTTTCTCATGATGCCTGTTAACGGACTTGGACAGGCCGCAATACCTATCGTTGGATATAATTATGGTGCAAAGAGATCAGAACGTGTGCATCAGACATGGAAAGTCCTTCTTCCAACAGGAATTGTGATCGCTTTATGCGGAACACTGATTTTCTGTGCTCTGCCAAAACAATTATTACAGCTATTCTCCGCAAGCCCGGAAATGCTGGAGCTTGGCATTCCGGCACTCAGGATCATTTCCATTTCTTTTGTATTTGCCGCTGTCACCATTTTATGCGGATACTTTGCGTCCGGACTCGGAAATGGTATGGTTAATATGGTCAGTGCAGCTATCCGTCAGTTAGTTTTGCTAATTCCGTGCCTATGGTTCTTTATAAAAGCTTTTGGTATATCGCACGGCTGGTATGCATTCTGGATCGCAGAGACAGTTGCCTGCATATACAGTTACTGTACATCACATAAATTACTAAAAAATATTTCACAATAACGATCGGAGGATTATAAAATGAACGAAATATTTCACAGAACAAGTATCAGAAAATATCAGAACAAATCCGTTGAGGACGACAAGATCGAAAAAATCCTACAGGCGGCTATGGCGGCACCATCTGCCGGAAATCAACAGCCTTGGGAATTTTATGTAGTCAAAGATAAAACTACGCTGGAAAATTTATCAAAGACCAGCCCTTATGCATCCTGCTGTGCATCTGCACCTCTTGCTTTTGTCGCATGTTACCGTATTAACTGCTCAATTCCTGAATATGCTCAGATTGATATGAGTGCTTCTGTAGAAAATCTCTTACTGGCAGCAGATTCCCTTGGACTTGGTGCTGTCTGGCTTGGAATAGCTCCTCTGAAAGAACGAATGGAGGCAGTCCGTACAGTGCTGAATGTACCTGAAAATTTGAATACTTTCGCTATTATTCCATGCGGTTATCCGGAAACTGTTCATGCGCAGCAGAATCGTTTTGACAAGCAGCGGATACACTATGTTTTATAATGAAAAGAGGCGTGAACTCCTGATTTGGTGCCGATGCGCTGTAGGATGTTGGTTGGTTACGCTTTGGATAATCTGGATTTCTCAGACATTACTTTTTCAAATAACGGCGGATCGGCTCAAACGCTGCATTGATCACCTCGTCTAATGCTTCCCCGCTAAGCTTTCCTTCTCTCATCTTAGAAAGGACACAGCCTGCTGTAGTATAATTTAACGCCACGCCGTCTGCGTCGTTGCGATAGCTCACTGCGTGTTTACCGCTGATGCCGAGTTTTTCAGCCTCTGATACGGCATCCATGTTGGCTCCCATAAAGATAAACTGCCAGCCCTGTTCCTGATGCGCCGCGATCATCTTTTTGACCATTTGGGCCGTATACTCATTGCTGGAATTCTCCTGACCGTCTGTGGTGATCACAAAAATCACTTTTTCGGCCTGCAGATCCTTCGGCAGGCGTTTTTGTACATTCTCGATCTTTTTCACCGTGCTGCCAACGGCATCCAGCAACGCCGTCGATCCCCTGACAAAATAGTCCTCATCGGTCAATGGCTTCACCGCCGCGATCGGGAACCGGTCGTGGATGATCTCCACCTGATCGTCGAAAAGTACGGTCGTGACATTGGCCTCGCCCTCTTCCGTTTTCTGCTTAGCCAACATACTGTTAAATCCGCCGATCGTATCACTTTCCAGGCCTCCCATAGAACCGCTGCGATCCAGTATAAATACAAGTTCCGATAATCCTTTTTTCATATGTGCCACCTTTCCGCTGTCATCAGCTCTTTGTTTTGATAAGCACATATTACTAAGATCAAACGTCCAAAAGGTCACCTTAAAGGGGACATTTTATCTGGTCAGTGAACTCTCTCCATATTTTTCAAGGACGATGTTTGCAAAGATGACATTAAACTCCTTATTTTCCAGCAGATACATAATGATCAGGTCGAATCTCGATGATGCCGACAGCGCATACCCTGCTGCCTCCAAAAGCTTTCTTGCCTCAGACAGATCAAGCTGCAACGCCATGCAGAAGCAGATCACAGTCTTCTTACTGGGGACATAGTCCGCATCGCCGCGAATCTTGGAAAATAGACGCCTGTCAATATTAGCATCTCTATAGACTTGCGAATCCTTCAGATTTCGCTCGTCGATCATCCGCAGCAACATTTGGGAAAATGTTTCCTCCTGCTGCCGCAGAAAATCATCAATTGACAAATGATCCGGCATCGAAGAAGTATCTTCTTCAGCAGAGAAACAGCGTCCCACCGTGAATAACGAATGTCTCGGGGCTGCGCCCGCAGAAAGAAATGTAACAGGTTCGTCCTCATCATGCTCCTCTTCCGGATCAAGATACTGCTCCACATAAGGAGGCTGATAGTGCGACGAAATGTATCGATCGATATTCTCCTGAATGCTTGCAAAATGGCATTCCCATGTGTTTATCCGGAAATCATCAGAAACTGCCATGTGTCCACTTCCTTCCTGTATTTGTCAATAATTGCTGTTCTGCAAGTATCAAACGCCGAGAGTTGCAAGTTTTGCATTCGTGCTGCATAAAATCACCCATGTTCTGCATCCAGTGCTTTCAGTCTTTCAAGCCAACGTGCAACAGATCCATACACCCTTTTCATCTTTGGTAAGCTCCGGCAAATATTTAGTCAATTTTTCATACATGGCGCTCACTCCTCTTTTACATCAATTCGACCTTCAGCTGATTCTTTATCATCGTTCTTCTGTCAGAGACAAACTGCAAAAACTTATCATAGCTGTATTGCATATCCGGCAGATAATTTATCTTGCGATACTGGATTTTATCTGTGTCTGTCGGACATGTCTCTGCAAACCATTTTTCAAAATCCTTATCTTGTTTCTCAATATTTGGAACGGCGGCTAAGAGCTGGAGATTACTAATATCGTTCACATGATTCATGTACTCTTCGACTTTATCCTGTGCAATTCCCTTCTTCAGCAGAGATGTCTTAGTAAACTTACTCTTTGGATAGATGTGGTCTATGTGGAACTTATTGTTGTAATCCAAAGAAGGATACAGCATCATCAAAACCATCAGCGTATCTGCTCGTCCATATTGAAGCTCTAACAGACTCTCTATATCATCATCCGTAAATACAATCGTCTTATTGGTTCCACGCAGTCTGTTGATAATTTCATCCAGCGGAAACTCATTATTTCCATTCGCTTTGATGATCTCACGCAGCGGGCGAAGAATGCTGTCTGACTGACCACCAAATGCCCTCTTTATCAAAGACATCGTCAGCCACTTTTTGATTTTCTTCCTGTTGTTAATCGTGTTAGAAGAAACCTCAAAGTTACTCGGATTGCCAATCGTCATAAGGTAATATGCAATCGGAATGACAGCGTTATTGGATTTTAAGCTGTCTCTTGAAAAGCCAAAGCTTGATACCAACAGAAATGCCTGGGTAATTGATGTTTTTATCGTCTGCCAGTTCTGTTCTATCTTGAGCATATTTTGCTTATTGAAATTATCGACCTTAAAAGCAATATCACTGAATCCTGTCAATACCAGCGATGCTTTCAGGATAAAACCTTTATTTACATTAAAGCCGGAACCTATGGAATTGATGTAATCAACAAACTCAGTGATTTCTTTTCTTGCATCCAATTTTTCCCACTGTGCCGTTGCAATCGATAAGAGTAAATCAGAATAGCTAAGCACTGTTCCACCGCTATTCACGCGAATGAAGATTTGCAGGACTTTATCCAATTCCTCCGATTTTACCTTGTAATAGCTAATGCTCGGCTGCGTGTGAATGACCTTGAAAAGCTGCGATAATGTCGCATTTGCAAAAATGCTTTGATCCTGTGTGTAAACACCTGAAAAAGCAATATTCTGCATCAGATAATTCATGACAGCACCTAATTCTGTCATATCAAGTATCTTTCCAACCTCAAACCAATAATGCTCTGCATCGTTCTTTACATCATCGGCTGCAAGGAATGAAAACTCATATTTATCCGTTTCATCCTTAGACGGCTCGACTATATTCAGATAAAGCTTTCTCTCCGGAAAGGCAGAATTATTCTTCCACTGCTTGAACGGCATCTTATATGCATAGGTTCCCTTCAAGCCAATGTAAATGGATGTTAATCTCTGCTGACCATCCACAACTGCCATGACATTATCATTACCGGTCAGGTTCACCTTCGGATTATGTGTTGCGCTCTTTTCATGATAATTCTGTAAAAAAGAGTAGAAATCATATAGCGTGTTCTGCTCCTTAGAAAGCTCCCAAAACAGAAATGCTCCAAATGGATAATCCTGCATTACGCTGTCAAAGAGTTTTTCTATTTGAGCTGTACTCCACACAAACTCTCTTTGTATGGATGGAAGCACATATTTATTCGCAGATATGTCCTTTATGACCTCGGCAATAGTTAATGGTGATTCATATGCCACAACCTACACCCCCTCTTTCTTCACGTAATGCAGTTCTATGTCGTAGCCCAAAGCATCCAGCATCTGCACAATCGCAGCAGTCACGCCGGACGCTGAAAAATATGCTACAAGCTTTCTGCTCATAATGTTTATCCTCCTTGGTCACTCTTGTGTGAGATCCAGCTTCTGTCTGCTGTCATATCCCTGCTTCTTAAAATCAGAGAACATCACATCCATCCTGACAGGCTCAACGCATATCAAGTGCATCGGATGCCCTTGATCCGCAAGCTTCTGAAGTGCCGTCACCGGAACTTTCTTGTATTCCGCATGAGCAACATATTCTGCCGACATTGGCTCTATGAGCTTTGCCGCACACATGACCTGTACGCTTTTCAGCTCACCGAAATCCGGATTCTTATAAAAGACAGCTATACTGACATTCTTGTTCTTTTCAAGACCAATGAATTTCTCACCGCCCTCTGTGAAGATACAGAACCTGCCGTCGTGATAGCTTTACTCCAACGGCGTGCAGCGCACATGATCGCCGGATCCGGTGGCCAGAGCACAGACTGAGCTTGTGCCGAGGAACTCCTCGACAATGATTATTTCGTCACCAAGTCCAGCAGGCTTTGATAACTGTCTACGACATCATAGACACTGTCCGGCAAAGACATCCACCACGACCTTTGCTGCATCAGCCTGGAATTTCTGATGCTTAAATCGTAGTCTCATCGTCTTCGCCTCCATTCTCGTCTGACAGCTGTTCCTCCAGAAGCTTCTGCAAAGCCTCCTTGCTCGGCAGAACCGTCTCATATTTGCTTGCAAAAATCTGCGTATTGTCCTCCGGCAGAGTCATTTCCACAACGGCGTTGTTCTTGTCTCTGCACAATACGATTCCGATTGTCGGATTCTCATCCGGCAATTTCACCTTCCGATCATAGTAGTGGACATACATCTGCATCTGTCCGATATCCTGATGCTTCAATTCACCGATTTTCAAATCGAACAGCACAAAGCAACGCAGCAGACGGTTATAGAAAACCAGATCCACCATGAAATGCTCTTCATCAAAGGTGAAACGCACCTGCCGTCCAATAAATGCAAAGCCGGTGCCAAGCTCCAGCAGGAACTGCTGCAAATTGTCGATAATGCGGCTTTCCAATTCGCTCTCGGAATATTCCGGCAGTTCCTTCAAACCAAGAAATTCCAATACATACGGGTCTTTGACGGCATCCTTTGCCGTCTCAACCTTCTGTCCCTCCAGCGCCAGACGGTAAACCTTGTCCTTATCCGTGCTGAGAGCAATGCGCTCATAGAGTGAACTATTGTATTGCCGTTTCAGCTCCGTTAGGCTCCAATCGTTTTTCACGGATTCAATTTCGTAAAAATGGCGTTCGTCAATATTGTCAATCCGCATGAGCTTGAGATAATGCGACCAGCTCAGATAAAACTTCCTGCCGGTACTGACCGCCGGAAGATTCTCGAATTGGTCAGACAGTGTCTGACTAATTTGATCCTGCGAATAAACGGTATAGAACTGCCGCATCTGTTTCAGATTTGTCGTTGAAAAGCCTTTTCCGTATTTCTCGTTCAGGAATTTCGATAATTCCTGCAAAATCTGCTTTCCATAGGCAGCTCTGTTCTGGCCGTGCTGCTCCTCTTCCACAATCATTCTGCCGATCTCGTAATAGGCGTAGACCATGGCGAGATTAACTGCGGTTTTTGCATTCTTTCTGGCCTGCGCCAGCACATCGGAAACACTTTCCAAAAAGCTTTGGTTAATCGGGGTGATTTCGTTTTTGCTCATACTCTACCCCTCCTTACAGCACTTTCACGGAAGTATCCGGTGCAAGCTCCTTGAAAATCTGGGTCACATTGATTTTGGACGGACTATTGGCAAAGCTGCTGTCACGGAATACAGCACGCAGCGGCTGACGCTTCGCAATCGTCTTGATGACGCTGTCCGGAATATTCTCATCAAAGCAAGCAATCAGATCACCGTCATTATAGTTGTGTACCGTGCAGCCCTCGATGTCCTCAGACTGATACGGCAGAGACAGCGGCAAGCCCCATTCCAGAAGGCAGCCAAAGAGCAGATCAAGGTCTGTGCGGTCTTCTTTGATGTTGCTCTCCAGCAGATCGAGCACATTCTGCTCATAATCCGCAGGGGCATAATACACATCCTTCATGTTGGTATCGTCCAGCTTGAGAACACGGAAACCGCCATCAAACTTTGCATCCGGATATTCTTCGGCAATCTTATTGGCTGCACGGCGGATGCGCTCCTTGCCGATTTCACAGATGTTGGAGTAGCCTGCCTTGTAGGCTTCGCTTTTTTCGTCACAAGGTTCAGGCAACTGGATCATGATGAATTTACGGTGTCCGCCATCCTCAGCATTCAGCTGCATGACTGCATGAGCAGTGGTTGCAGAACCAGAGAAAAAGTCGAGAACAATATCTTCATCTGATGTATGAATTTCAGATAAAAACTTAATTAACGATACTGGCTTGGGGAACGAGAATGCTTTTCTATCAAACAGCGACGTAACTTCTTTTGTTCCGTCTTGCGACATTCCTATGTTCTCTGGAAATTTAGTACTTACGGCTACCCGCCCAAATTTTTCACCAGCTTTAGCCATGTCATCTTCTTTCCAATAACGCAACACTGGCTTTGCTATTCGCAAAAACGCATAGTCACCCGGAAATACAATGCGGTTTTCTACGTAATACTTTTCAAACGTTTCCTCAGTGATAGCCCAAGTTCGGTTGGGATTAGCTGGATACGAATCTCCGTTTTTGGGATTTACAATAGTGAAAAAACTATTAGGACGCTCACTCGCTGTAGTTTGTTTTGTTAAATCATGAACCCTCCAAGCTTTACCCGGAAAATCGTCAGTTTCATAGTAGGTTCTTTCCTTTCCTCCGACACTTGCCAAAAACAAACCACTTTTTGCGAAGCAAATAACCCACTCGTAATCCTGAGAAATGCCAAAAGGAACGTCTGATTTTGCTGTACGTTTTCTCCATGGAAATGTAGCAACATAATTCTCCGTACCGAACGCCTCTGCGCATATTTTTTCCAGATTATCACGTTCATTATCATCTATTGAAAGAAAAATCGCCCCATCATCGCTCAATAAATTTCTTGCCAACATCAGGCGTGAATACATCATTGAGCACCAATCCGAATGATATTTACCAGCAGTCGAACTATTTTCTCTGGAATAATTTACATTTCCATCCTCATCAAAATAACCTGTACCCTCGTTATAATCCTCATTATCCATAATGAACGAGTCTGGATACACAAAATCGTGGCCCGTGTTGTAGGGCGGATCGATATAGATCATTTTCACCTTGCCGAGATAGCTCTCCTGCAAAAGCTTCAGCACCTCCAGATTGTCACCCTCAATATAAAGGTTCTCTGTGCTGTCCCAGTTGACGCTTTCTTCCTTGCAAGGGCGTAGTGTCTTGCGGATTGGCTTGTTTGCCTCCACGATGGCTGCCTTTTTGCCCACCCAGGTAAACTCATAGGCTTCATCGCCCTCCAGCACATCGCCAGACAGCATCTGTCGCAGCAGGTCAAAGTTAATGGCCTTCTTCGGCTTGCCGTCTGCGTCCTTCGTCTCCGTAATGCAGTTCGGGAACAGCGCCCCGATTTTCTCTATATTCTGTGCGGTCATATCAATTGACTCCATGCGCATTTTGTCCATTTTATTTTCCTCCTAAAAATTCCTGAACATGTCCCATATCTATTGAAAATATCGGAGCCAATTTATCCTCATCGTACTCAATTGATATATCAAAGTTTTGCTCATACTTATTTGAATAAATGTCCTCATAGTAGAATGAAAGCACATATTTTCCTAAATTCTTGCTGTGTTTTGAACAATCCTCCGAAAATATATGAAACATCATTGGTGTATCAGGCTTTAATGATAATGTTGGTAGATAATTTCTATTTTTATCATCTGTTTCTTTGCGATTTAATCCATACCGCATTCGTATAGCGGCACCGTTGCCAACATTTTCAATTTCAATTGGCACACAGATTTCATCTACGACTTGCATGCTGCCACCATTTTTACAAGGAACCCATCTCATTCCTCCATCATCAAGCAACTTTTTCTGTTTTTTTGTTAATCCTGTCTTATATACAATTTCCCCCTTTTCCAAAATGCAATAATAATCTGTAAGCTTATATTCCCTATATCCTTCTATATGAAGTGCATCCGTTTCTGTGCTACTTGGCTGCGAAAAAGTTTTGTACGAGCTTGTTTTAAGCATATCTATCACAATAAACGGCATTGACCTGTCTCTAACATCATCCTTATAACTTTTTTGACTATACTGTATTGTGATAAATATTCCATAAATTGCTATTATTGACGCAACTATTGTTCCATAGTAAGACAGCATTGCTGATGCATCCCATTCTGCTACAAAAAATCCTATCGATGGATGCAATTTAAAAAGACAGTTTATTATCATTGGACCTATCAAAATAGCTCCTACTACGAATGAGATGCTCTTTTTTCTCTGTTTTATCCATTTCTTCAAGCGAACTCTATCTCCTTTAATTTCTTTATTTCTGCCTTCAGCTCCATCTTCCGATTGAGCTGTTTTTCCTTCTTCATCTTCGCTTCCAGCGCAGCTATCTGCTTCTCCAGTTGCTCACGCTGTT
>CAVBJS010000008.1:0-66308 GCA_963596015.1 Bacteroidaceae bacterium | reverse complement strand
CGAAGCCGCAGGATGGCATCGGGCACGCTTTCAGAGCGGGCCCGATAGGCCCGTATTGTCTGAGCATCCCCGCATCAGGCGGGGATGCGAGTTCGGGCCGGCCATCCGCAGGCGAGAGGCAGATCAAAAGCAAAACGGCGCAAAGTGCAAGGTGCGAGACATCTGCCGCGCTCCGGTGCATGGCCGGGCAACACTAAATTCCCAAAGGAATCTATCAGTTATATTTCAGACGCCGCTTGTCTAGTGTCTATACTGTAACTGTTTTATTATATCGAACATACGTTCTGTTGTGTGTTATCTTTCTTTAAAACTCATTCATTTGAAAGGATCAGTCTCTCCGCACTACTCTCCCACTCTTAATGATACATAATAGCAGCAGGAGCAGCTGACCTTCAGCTTGAGAGAATTGTTTTCTCCTCACTACTCTCCTACCCCAGTCCCATGGTAGTCCACAGCACTGCAATGACCAAAGCCGGCAGCATATTGGCCACTCTCAGCTTTTTCCCCCAGATAATGTTTACGCCTATACAGAAGATCAACATTGACCCCACCATAGACAGGCTATTCATGGCATTCTCTGTCAGAATAGGCTGCAACCCTCTTGCAAACAGCGTGATGGTTCCCTGAAAACAAGCTACCGGGATAAAAGAAAAAAGGCATCCTTTGCCCATGGAGCAAGTCATCACAATGACGATCAGAAAATCCAGAATGGCCTTCAGCAGCAAGTAGGAATAATCTCCGGAAACGCCATCTTCGATAGCTCCCACCACAGCCATGGCACCGATTGATACCGTCAGGGAGGTATTCACAAACCCCACCACGAATTGATTATCCTTTCCGTTTCCGGTCTTGATCTTCAACCATTCTCCGAACTGCTCTATCCTATCCTCGATATTCAGCACTTCTCCTATAAGAGCTCCCAACGCAAAGCTTGTGATGACCATCATAGTCCCTGTGCTTGTAAGCGTCCCGTCTCCTAACAGCAGCATTTTTTCCATAGTTCCGGCAATGCCAATAAACAAGACGCAAAGCCCCACTGCCTTCATTAGCGTATCCTGTATACGCTGCGAAAAGAAATTACCAAAGAAAATACCGATCATTCCACCCGCAATGATGGCAAGTGAGTTAATGATCGTACCTAATCCTATAATATGCATAACACTCTAAAACAACATCCTTATTTATTTGTTTCTCTGCAAGGAGACTTCGCCCATGGGACCCGGCGGTATATGAGCTCACAAAAACGCCAGCAGTCACCCCCGCTCTTGCGCCCCCTACTCCTTGCATTCTTCATTATTCTATCAATTAAATAACATCGCTGCCTGACCGGCATCCGAACATCCGCCGTTCCGCGACTAAGCAATAGGCTCCTTCGCAGGGGTTCCCGCTTTTCGAGGATATTTTTTCGGCGTCTCTTTCTTTTTCTGAATAACCAGCAATACTCTCTGCTGTGCTTCCTCCCCCAGAGAAAAACGCTCCTGCTTTATAACTTTTCCTCCCAGTACAGAAATTGCCTTCTCTGCTGCCGGCAGCTCTTCTTCCAGTTTTTCTGATTTATAGGAAACAAAATAACCGTCTTTCTTCAAAAAAGGAATACAATACTCGGAAAGGACCCGCAGATCCGCCACCGCCCTGGAACAGCACAGATCAAACTTCTCTCTGTACGTTTTATTATGGGCGAGTTCCTCTGCCCTGGCATGTACGGCACTTACATTGGAAAGTCCCAGTTCGGCGATAACGTGATTTAAGAAATCCACTCTCTTTTTCAAAGAATCCATCAGGACGATCTCCGCCTTCGGAAAGCAGATAGCCAGCGGAATTCCGGGAAAGCCCGCCCCGGTTCCTACATCAATAAGGCGGCATTTGGGGGATAACAGATTCGGCGCACTGCTACTGTCGCTACTACTCTCCTCTCCCACCGTGCTGCCATGAAAAACTTTGACCAGAGAGCAGCTGTCCAGATAATGCTTCTGCAAAATCTCCGGCAGTTCAGTAATGGCCGTGAGATTCATCACTTCATTCCAGGACAGCAGTAAATCTGTAAAAAGTGCAAATTGACCCAGCTGCTTTTCACTGAGACTTATCCCCATGTCCCGGCAGTCCCGGCGGAACTTTTCCACCTCAGGGAGAGAGATCCACTTTTGGGTGTCCTCACTGTATATTCTTTTAACAACAATTTCGCTTCGTTCTGTTTTACGTTCCATTAAGCGCGTTCTCCCCGCTTCCTTTTGTTATTTGTCTTTGTGATCTGCTAAATAAATGACTGCCAGACACCTCTGAACTGATCCATCTTGTCTTTGCTGTCATCTGAATAGTCACTTGCTTTACCCTTTTATTTAATCCGCTTTTATATTTAATTCGCCTTTGTACTTAATTCGCCTTTGTATTCAATTCGCCCTTGTACTTAATGTAATCACCCTACTTTGTATCTTTTTGCTGCTCTTTTCCGTATTTTTCCATATAGACCAAAAGCACGGCGATATCTGCCGGTGAAACACCGGAAAGTCTGGAGGCCTGTCCAATGGAAACCGGTCTGGCTGCCAGAAGCTTTTGTCTCGCTTCCAGTCTGAGACTGGTGACCGCCTGATAGTCAATGGACTCTGGGATCCTTTTATGCTCCAGCTTCTCGAATTGCTCTACCTGCTTTTTCTGTCTCTCTATGTAACCTTCGTATTTGATCTGGATCTCCACCTGTCTGGTGACATCCCTAGGCAAAGACGGTCTCTCAGGATCCAACCCTTCCAGAGAATCATAATGAAGCTCCGGTCTGCACAAAAGCTCTGCCATGGTAACAGCCGTCTTTAAGGGCGTACTTCCCTGGGCCTTCAGATACTCCTGATTGGCATTGGCAGCCCCCAGAGTGATTTCCTTCAGTCTCTTTATTTCTGCATCAATAGCCTGTTCTTTCCAGCAAACGTACTCATACTGTTCCCTGGTGATCAGTCCCACCCGATAACCGTATTTACGAAGTCGAAGGTCCGCGTTGTCCTGGCGAAGAAGCAGACGGTATTCCGCCCGGGATGTCATCATGCGGTAAGGCTCCCGGTTGTCCTTGGTCACCAGATCATCGATGAGCACACCGATATATCCTTCCGATCTTTCGATAACAAGAGGCTCCCGGTCAAGGATTTCCATAGCTGCATTGATGCCGGCGATCAGTCCCTGGGCTGCCGCCTCCTCATAGCCACTGCTTCCGTTAAACTGTCCCGCGCAGAAAAGACCGTGAACGGCTTTTGTCTCCAAAGTCAGTTTCAGGCAATTAGCCTGAATGCAGTCGTACTCAATGGCATAGGCATTCTTTACGATCTTGCAGTTCTCCAGTCCCGGCACAGTCCGGTACATGCGCTGCTGCACATCATCCGGCATGGAGGAAGACATGCCATCCACATACATCTCATTGGTTTCCCGCCCCTCCGGCTCAATAAAGACCTGATGTCTGGTCTTTTCCGCGAATTTAACCACCTTATCCTCGATGGAAGGGCAATACCGGGGGCCTGTTCCCTCTATGATCCCCGCATAGATCGGGGAGCGGTCTATATTTTCCCGGATAATGCGGTGGGTTTCCTCGTTAGTATAGGTCAGATAGCAGGGAACCTGCTGAATCTGTACGTCCTCCGGATCGGTGGAAAAAGAAAAAGGCTCCACCACCTTATCACCGTACTGTATCTCCATCTTGGAAAAATCCAATGACCTAGCGTCCATTCTGGCCGGTGTTCCTGTCTTAAAACGACGCATGGGAATGCCCAGCATTTCCAGGGATTCCTTTAAAAAAGTAGATCGCTGCATGCCGGAAGGCCCGGTCTCCGTAATAGCCTCGCCGCAAAGACACCGGGCGTTCAGATAGGTTCCTGTACAGATGACGACTGCCTTACAGTCATATACCGTTCCCGTAAAAATCCTGACACCAGTGATACGCCCCTCTTCCGTCAGAAGTTCGGAAACCTCCGCCTGCCTGATCTCCAGATTGTCCTGATTCTCCAATACCTGGCGCATGGTTTTGGAATAGGCAGCTTTGTCCGCCTGGGTCCGCAGAGAATGCACAGCGGGTCCCTTAGAAACATTCAGCATCTTAGACTGAATAAAAGTCTTATCAATGTTTTTGCCCATTTCGCCGCCCAGGGCATCGATCTCCCGTACCAGATGTCCCTTGGAGGATCCGCCGATATGGGGATTGCAGGGCATCATGGCGATACTATCCGTATTCATGGTAAAGATCACCGTTTTAAGTCCCAGTCTGGCGCAGGCCAGTGCCGCCTCGCATCCCGCATGTCCTGCTCCGATTACACAGACATCTGTATCTATATGGTATTCATTCTTAGTAGTCGACATAGTAGTCCTCATTCCGCAGGCCCTTTTCGCAGGAGAAATTGCAAAACAAATCGCAACCATTCAGCTCCATCTCGATTTTTCTTCGAAAAACCTCGATGTGCCAGATGCCGAACAGAAAAAAACTTTATGATCTGTTTTACGATCGGAGCTATTTGTGACGCCTGCGGCACAAACAGCTGTGCGAAAAAGGATCTCCGATCTTACTCAACACCGGTCGTATTTTTCACACTGATCTCCATTTATGTTTTTCGTCCAACCTTTACTTTCCAAGGCAGAATTTGGAAAAGATCTCCTCCACCAGGTCATCATCCACCTGTTCTCCCAGGATCTCTCCCAGTGCTGTATATCCATTCATCAGATCAATGGAAAAGAAATCTTCGCTCATACCGCTCTCTATACTCTGCAAGACCAGTTGCAGAGAAGAAGCTGCCCTGACCAGCGCTTCCTTGTGGCGCAGATTCGTCACCACATTTTCTGCATTTTCCATTAACTCTCCGGCGTGGAACAGGTCACGGATCTTTTCCTTCAATGCCGGAATGCCCTCCTCTGTCTTCATGGAAACCTGCAGGATATCTGGCATCTCTTCCTTTTCAAAAAGATTCTCCACTTCTGCCCGACCGGTCTGTCCATCCAGATCGCTCTTATTTAGCAGAACGATTCCTTTTTTCCCTTCCTGCATGGCTTTCGTCATACACCGGGCAATCTCACTATCTTCCCTGGCAAGCTCCTGTGAGGCATCGATCAGGAAAAGCAGCAGTTCCGCCTGTTCAATGGATCTCATAGTTCTCTCAATGCCCAGCTTTTCCACCTGATCCTGGGTTTCGTGAATGCCCGCTGTATCCACCAGCCGCAGCAGCACATCCTGCATGCGCACTGTCTCTTCCAGAGTATCCCGGGTCGTGCCGGGCACATTGGTGACGATAGCTCTCTCCTGTCCCGCCAGTAAATTAAGAAGAGATGACTTTCCGGCATTGGGCTTTCCGATAATGACCGTACGGATTCCTTCTTTTAAAAGCCTTCCTTCTTCTGACGATGACAAAAGCTTCTCGATCTGCCCATGGATCTCTTCTACCTTTTTATATAATTCCTCCGGATATCCCTCCAGAGAGTAATTTTCCGGATCATCCAGTGCCGATTCTATGAACGCGATCTCGTAGATCAGTTTTTCCCTCATCTGCCTGATCTGTCCGGAAAAACTGCCTTCCAGCTGGGCCAGTGAATTTTTTCTGGAGAATTCATTCTGGGAGGAGATCAGATCCATGACCGCTTCCGCTTCTGCCAGATCTAACCTTCCACCTAAAAAAGCCCGCTTGGTAAACTCACCGGGCAATGCCAGTCTGGCGCCTTGTTCCATCACCAGCTGCAGCACGCGGTTTAACAGGAACATACCACCATGGCAGTTGATCTCCACCGTATCCTCCGTGGTATAGCTGTGGGGTGCGCGCATGACAGAGACCATGATCTCATCCACTATCTCTTCCCGTGCATCTGCCTGCTCTGCGTGGCTGTCATCTATCCGCACCATCTTTCCGGGATTGACGATATATCCGAAATGAATGGAATTGGGCTTCATGTGACACAGTGTTCTTTGGCCCTTATGATCACGGTAAAGTCGGTCCGCTATAGCGATAGCAGACGCGCCGCTGATACGGATGATGCCGATACCGGCTTCCGACATAGCAGTCGCCACCGCACAAATTGTATCCTGTTCTCTGCTCTCCATGTTTACCTTCCTATGCCGCAGCTTGCCTGCGGCAACGCGAGGAGAATTTCGCGCAGGCGAATTCTCCGATGCGATCCGCACCTATGTCGTCTACGGCATAGGTGCCGTTTACAAGGAATGCCATCAGGCATTTCTTGTAAACTTTTCTATGCCGCAGCTTGTCTGCAATAATTTCAAAAAAGAGATATACCATGCAAATGATATATCTCTTTTCCCATGTTTACAATATTTTCTTAGCGCTGTTACTTCTTCAAGGCCACGATTACATGACGGAAAGGTTCCTCTCCCTCACTGTATGTGGTCACATACCGATCAGCCTGTAATGCAGAGTGAATGATCCTTCTCTCATAGGGATTCATGGGCTCTAACTTCACCGGCTGCTTGGTTCTCTTTACCTTGTAAGCGATGTTCTTTGCCAGGTTTTCCAGAGTCTTCTTTCTTCTCTCTCGGTAATTTTCTGTGTCAGCCTTAACATGAATGTAACCGTCTGTACCCTTATTCACCACCAGGGATACCAGATACTGGAGAGAATCCAGCGTCTGTCCTCTCTTGCCGATGAGGATTCCCATGTCATCCCCATTCATGTCAATGTTCAGGACATTCATCTCTTTTACAAAATCCGTGGAAATGGTGACTTCCATATTCATGGCATGGAATACTTCTGTCAGGAATTCTTCCGCTTTCTTTTTGATCTCTGCGATCTTTTCATCGGAAAGCTGCTTCTCCGGCGCCACCTTGGAAATGCCGCTTCCGTGGTTCTTCTCGCCGCCGTTTCTGCGTCCCTGTCTGGAATTCTCTTTTCCGGATTCTTTCTTTTCGTCAGCGTCATTAGAGAGCCACATTACATCGCCGGTATGGATCTCTCTCTCTCCGTGTCCGCCCCGGACTTCACGCTCCGGACGAGGATTACGACGATTTTTATCGCCATACTGGGAAGCCTTTCTGTCTGCTTCCTTCTCCGGATGCTTTTCCGGCTGTTCCTTTTTCTGCGGCGCTGCAGCTTCTTCTTTACTCTGCTGCGGCTTTTTCTCCGGCTCTTTTGCCGGCTCGCTCTTCTTTTCTTCCTTCTTGGCAGCTTCTGCAGACTTCTCTGCCTTCCGGTTTACCTTCCCAAGCACTTCATCAAGGATCGCCTGGGTTGCTTCTGCAGCTTCCTTGACTCTGGCCTTGATGACAGCAGGCTTTCCGCCGAATCCCAAAAATCCGGAACTTCCGTGGCTGATCACCACATAATCCAATCTGTCGCTGGTAACAGACAGCTTCTGGCATGCCGTGGTGATCGCATCATCCACTGTTTTTTCTGTTACTTCTATGTATTCCTGTGACATACCTTCTACCACTCCCATATACAATCAGTTTCTGCTGCTCTCGTTATAATCCTTTACCATATTTGCCTTTGCAGCCAGACTCCCCTTTTTGTACTTCTTCTGACTGTAGATCTGCTCGGACTTTTCCAGTTTTTCCTGATTTTCCCCACTGGTCTGACGCACGGTAGCTCTCTCTGTGACGATCTTCTTGGTATTCATAGTAGAATACTCAGACATCATACGCTGAGATACAGTCTGCTTTCCGGCATTCTTTGCCATCTGCTCCTTGTACTTTTCTTCATTCTTCTTGACCATGGCGTCAATGTCCATCTTATCGATGTGCTTATTGACGAAGATCTGCTGGATGGAACGGATCACAGAACCGGCGATCCAGTACAGGCCCATACCGGAAGGAAGGGTAAAGCAGAAGAAAGCGGACATCAGCGGCATCATCATGTTCATGGTCTTCATGGAGTTGACCATGGCACTGTTCTCATCCTGGCCGCTCTGGGCAGCAGCCTGAGGCATCAGCTTTACGTTGATCCACTGGGTAGCTGCGGAAAGTACAGGAATGATCAATGCAGACAGGATCACAAGATACTGCTTATTACTCCATCCTGTCATTACCATATAGGAAGGAGAATCGCCGATATTCAGGCCAAGGAAGTTATTATAAGCCTGGATCTTAGCCAGCGCTCCGTCGATCTGTCCGGAAATGGAGGAAAAATTATCGGAAAGGTTGGCCCAATCTGCTGTGGAAAACTTATTCAGCACATCTACCAGGGTATTCTGCACATAGCTGGTAACGCCGCTGGTAAAATTCTCATTGGTAAACTGACTGGAAAACTGCTTTGCCACAGACAGGTTCTGCATATAGCTCAGGGCGCCGTCTGTATTCATCAGACCATCCACTACCGGCATAAACGCTTCCTTAACCTGGGTAACATAGGCAGGAATATTGTAGATAACACGATACAAAGCGAACAGAATAGGCATCTGGATCAGAAGCTGCACACAGCTGCCTGTGGCGGAAACACCGTACTTCTTGTAAACAGCCTGGGTTTCCTCGTTCATCTTCATCATGGACTCATTGTCATTGCGTCCCTTGTATTTATCCCGGATCTTATTGATCTCCGGTGTCATCTTATTCTGAAGCTTTGCAAACTTCTGCTGCTTTACTGTCAGCGGCAACAGTGCGGTGTAGATCACGATAGTAAAAATGATGATTGCCAGACCGGTGTTGGGGATACCGATCTTATTCAATATCCAGAAGATACCATTCATCAGATAACCCAGAATAGAAGCAATGGGACCGATAATGAAAGTGCTGGACTTGGTCAGTAAAGAAAAATTCAAAACTTTTTCCTCCTTCGAAAGTTAAGCTCGTCTGGGACCGGATCATATCCTCCATGGGAAAAAGGATTGCAGCGCAAAATTCTCCATAACGCAAGCAATCCTCCTTTCAAAGCGCCGTACTTTTCCACAGCCTCCAAACCGTACTCCGAACAGGTCGGGTGGTAAGGACACCGTGTGCTTTTCAAGGGGGAAAGATATTTTCTATAGAACTTAATCAATGCGATTAACAGTTTTTTTGCCATTTGTGAGGGATGACGTATCATCCTTTGCGATGAAGCTTCGCCTGTTTTGTGAGGTGCAAGAGTGCTCTCTCTATTTCATGATAGGAGGCCTGCGCTGCAGATACTCTCCCGATGACTACCACGTCCAAACCACTATTGAACATGTCTTCATGCAGTCTGTAACTCTCTTTCACGAGTCTCTTGACCCGGTGTCTTACGACACTGTTTCCTACTTTTTTACTGACAGAAATACCTACTCTGTTATGATCCAGTTCATTTCCACACACGTAAAGAACCAGATATCTGTTGGCAAAAGACTTGCCCTCTCGATAGCATTTTTTAAAATCTTCGTTTTTCTTCAGTGATTCCATAGTAAAAAAAAGGCCACATTACTGCGGCCTAAGCGGTTAATTTCTTTCTGCCTTTAGCTCTTCTTGCAGCTAAAACTTTTCTTCCTCCGGGAGTGCTCATTCTTGCTCTGAAGCCGTGTACCTTAGAGCGCTGTCTCTTCTTCGGCTGATATGTCATCTTTGCCATTGCGATATACCTCCTTATACTTTACAACGTTTTCTTTCCCGATCAGATCTGAGTAGGAAAGACTACGTTTCTCTTTCCATTTCACAGAATTTCACAGAACATGCTGTTTTGTGTGGTAAACAGCTCTCTCATTATATATAAAACCGGCACGTCAGTCAAGTAAAATTCCTTATAAATACGCCATTTCTCCCACTTTTCCCCCTGAAACAGGCAAACTTCAAGATATAGAAAATGAAAATTTTTTTTGCCTATATATTGCGGATTTTTCACTTTTCCACTTATGTGGATAACTTTTAAAAGCTATCCACATAATGTGTATAAAGTGTGGATAACCTGTTTTTTTTTCACATTTTCCACATTCCGTAATGGTAAAATGCCGTAAAACAGCCTGTTTATCCCGTTTATAACTCTTTCCACACTGTTTTCAGAAATTTCCGGATCTTTCCATTATCCACCTCTCCATCCCCAAAAAAATGTGGATAACCCCGGTTTGAACTTTCTATTTTTTTATTATATGATAGTATTCAGTCCACAAATCACAGCTTCCACCAGCTTATAAAGGCTTTATTTTCGCCTTTTCTTATAGGTTATCCACAAAGAGGACGTAGTCGATGCCGCGTCCTCTTTTCATCCCCCTTAAGGGAATACGATCATTGCAGGCAGTGGCAGTCTGCAGAATGGAGATTTCTATTTATGCACGAAGAACTTATCAGAGAGAACTGGACAAAGATCAAAGAACATATCCGGGACGAGTATGAGCTGTCCAATATCTCCTACGACACCTGGGTGAAACCCCTGCAGCTTAAGAATGTCCGGGGCAGCCTTGTCACCATCGTGATCCCCTCTGATCAGAGTCACGCCCTCAATTACATTTCTAATAAGTATAAGAATTTCTTTCAGGTCACCATCTCCGAAATGATGGATGAGACCTTTGAGATCACCTTCATATTAGAAAAGGATGCGGATACCGAGGAGGCAGCACCTGCTGCTGCGCCCCGCCCTGCGGCAGATAATGCCCGTTTTGAGAATGCCAACTTAAATCCCAAGTATCGTTTTGATACCTTCGTGGTAGGCAGCAATAACAAATTCGCCCATTCCGCCTGCCTGGCTGTAGCGGAATCTCCCGGACAGGCTTACAATCCCCTGTTCCTTTACGGAGGCCCCGGACTTGGCAAGACCCACCTGATGCACTCCATCGGCTACTTTGTATTGGAAGAGAATCCCAATATGAAGGTACTCTATGTCACTTCCGAGCAGTTTACCAATGAAGTGATCGAGTCCATCCGAAGCGGTAATGCCTCTTCTATGGCCAAACTCCGTGACAAATACCGCACCGTGGATGTGCTGATGATCGATGATATCCAATTTATAATAGGAAAAGAAAGTACCCAGGAAGAATTTTTCCATACCTTCAATGAGCTTCATTCCCAGGGAAAACAGGTCATTATCTCCTCCGACCGTCCGCCCAAGGAAATGGAAACCTTAGAGGAACGCTTCCGCTCTCGTTTCGAGTGGGGACTGATCGCAGATATTCAGCCGCCGGATTATGAGACCCGAATGGCCATCCTGCGCCGCAATGCAGACGCCACCCACCGGCAGCTGGATGATGAGATCCTGGAATACATTGCTTCTAATATTAAATCCAATATCCGTGAGCTAGAGGGCGCCTTTAATAAGATCTTCGCCTACTCCCGCCTTAATAATGTAGATATTAATTTAAATACAGCCAAAGAAGCCCTGAAGGATATCGTATATCCCGACAAGAGCCAGGCCATTACCTCCGCAAAGATCGTATCGGTAGTCTGCGAACACTACGGCGTAAAAGTTTCCGATATCACTTCCAAAAAGAGAAATGCCGAATTTGTTCTCCCCAGACAGATCATTATGTATCTCTGCCGGGAATATACCACGCTGACGCTGAATGAGATCGGAAGAGTTCTTGGCAAGAAGGACCATACCACCATTATCCATGGCTACGACAAGATCAAAGATTCCATGTTAGAGAACGACGATCTTAAGAGCAATGTGGATATCATTGTCAAAAAACTCAATCCGCCGTCCTGATTTGGGTGGATAAGTCACCCTTTTATTCACATTAATTTTTACCCGGCTTAATTTGCCCCGTACAGCGATTTTGGCCATCGAGACGATATAGTTGATAACTCGATGGATTTTCACACCGTTTACGCGGCTTTTTACACAGCTGAAATTTGTATTTCGACCCGAAAAATAGTATAATCGAGACAGTTTTACACATTTGCACCGCCATTACTACGATTTACTACGATTTTTTCTTTATATATTCGGCGCCCGCCGCGTCGGTCTGCAGAAGGGAGTTTTGTTTTTCATGAAGATTCGCATTTCCAGAAACACGCTCATCAACGGCGTTCAGATCGTATCCAAGGCCGTCCCCAGCAAGACGACTATGGATATTCTCCTGTGCATCTTATTAGATGCTTCCGGTGATCAGATCAAACTGATCGCCAATGACACGGAGCTTGGCATCGAAACCGTGGTGGCCGGTGACATTGAGGAACACGGCATCATCGCCGTAGACGCAACCATGTTCTCTGCCATTATCCGTAAACTTCCCGATAATGAAGTCACTCTCACCACTGACGGAGAAAAAATCTCCATTGTTTGCGAAAAGACCAAGTTCCACATCCTTGGCAAAAACGGCAGCGATTTCTGCTACCTGCCTGATATAGAAAGATTAGACGGCATCAACATTTCCCAGTACACCCTGCGGGAAATGATCAACAAGACTATTTTTTCCATTTCCACCAATGAAAGTAACAAGATGATGACCGGCGAACTGATGGAGATCAAAGACGGTGTTCTTAAGATGGTCTCCTTAGACGGCCATCGTATCTCTATCCGCAAGATTACGCTGAACGGCTCTTACAATAACCGCAAGGTTGTTATTCCCGGAAAGACTTTGTCCGATATCAGCAAGATCATCAGCGGTGATATGGAGAAAAATGTAAGCATTTTCTTTACGGACAAACATGTCATGTTCGAATTTGACGACACACTGGTGGTCTCCCGTCTCATTGAGGGAGATTATTTCCGCATAGACCAGATGCTCTCCAGTGATTACGAGACAAAAATGACGATAAACCGTCAGGAAATTCTCAGCTGTATCGATCGTGCTACCCTTTTTGTCAAAGAAGGAGACAAAAAGCCTATTATCATCTCCATTACCGACGGACAAATGGAATTAAAGATCAATTCTCCCATCGGCAGCATGGATGAAGTGATCGAAATCAATAAGTCCGGCAAGGATCTGATGATTGGATTTAATCCTAAATTCGTCATTGATGCCCTCCGCGCCATTGAGGACGAAGAAATTGACATGTATTTTGTAAATGCCAAAGCACCCTGCTTTATCAGAAATAATGCAGAGGACTACATTTACCTTATACTTCCTATTAATTTTATTAACGTTGACTAAATATCGTAATTTCGCACCAGTGGTCCTTTAAGTCATGAATTTTACAGGATTTCCTGCATCTACAGAATTTTCCTGAAGCTTTTCTTATGACTTACAGCGGTACAGGTATTGATGAACGAATATGCATTTATTTATTGACATAAAAAAAGAGGTTTTTTATGCAGCAGATCCAGATCAAAGATGAGTTTATAAAGCTGGGACAGGCTTTAAAGCTGGCCGGTATGGTAGATTCCGGCGTAGATGCCAAGATCGAAATTGAGGAAGGCAATGTGCAGGTCAACGGTGAGGTAGAGACAAGAAGAGGGAAAAAGCTCCGCAACGGAGATGTTTTCTCTTTTGACGGACAGGAATGCAGCGTGATCGCACCGGCGGATGTTATGGGTAAGGCATGATCATACAATCTCTGGAATTAGCGGATTTTCGCAATTATACATCTCTGCATATGGATTTTTCGGAAGGGACCAACATCCTGTACGGCGATAATGCCCAGGGAAAGACTAATGTGCTGGAAGCTTTGTACATGGTTTCCACCACCAAGTCCCATCGGGGAATGAAGGATCGGGATCTGATCCGTTTCGGAAGAGAGGAAGCACACATTCGTTGCTGTCTTCTTAAATCCGACATAGATTATCAGATTGATATGCATTTGCGGAAAAATAAATCAAAAGGCATTGCCATCAACGGACAGCGGATCAAAAAAGCCTCCGAACTGGTGGGACTTTTGCATATCGTATTTTTTTCCCCGGAGGATCTGTCCATCGTAAAAGATGGCCCCTCCGAACGACGCAGATTCATGGATATGGAGCTCTGTCAGTTGGACAGGTCCTATCTTTTTAACTTGAATAACTACAACAAGATCATAGATCAGAGAAATAAACTGCTGCGAGAGCTGTATTTAAACCCGGAACTGAAGGAGACCATCGGTATCTGGGATATGCAGCTGCTTTCCTATGGGACGAAGATCATAGAAAGACGGCAGCAGTTCATTCAGCAATTAAACGAGATCATCGGACAGTTGCACGAAAAATTATCCGGCGGTAAGGAAAAACTGATCGTGCAATATGAGCCGGATGTGACCGTCGACGCCTTTGAGAAGAAGCTGCTTTCTTCCAGGGAAAGGGATATCAAACTCAAGATGACCTGCGTAGGTCCCCACAGAGATGATTTTTCCTTTGTGGATAACGACATCGATATCCGTAAATTCGGCTCCCAGGGGCAACAGCGGACTTGTGCCCTCTCACTGAAGCTTTCGGAGATAGAGCTGGTGAAGCAGTCTATCGGGGAGAAACCGGTGCTGATGCTGGATGATGTATTGTCGGAGCTGGATTCGGGAAGACAGAATTATCTTTTAAACAGCATTGGCGGCATTCAGACATTTATTACCTGTACAGGACTGGATGAATTTGTAAATAATCGTTTTTCCATAGACAGACTTTTTGAGATCAGGGAAGGTTCCGTGGTCAGAGAAAGTCTGCCTAAGGGAGAAGAACGCTGATCAGTACTGCGGCAAAGCCGCTTCCACAGGAGGTATGCATGAACAGACAGGATGAAATCGACAACAAGGGAAGGGAAATATTGCAGGCCCTGAACAAGGAGGATTCTGCCGTAGGCGCAAAACCGGATGATACGGTTTTTGACTTGCCTGCCAAAGAAAGTGCAGGACAAGGGGAAGAGGTCGTAGAGGAATACGAGGAAAATAAAAAAGAGTACAAGGACGACAACGTAAAGGACACCACCGAGGTACAGGAATATACAGCCGACAATATCCAGATTCTGGAGGGATTGGAGGCTGTCCGCAAGCGTCCCGGCATGTATATCGGTACCACTTCTTCCAGGGGACTTCACCATCTGGTGTATGAGATCGTGGATAATTCCGTAGATGAGGCTTTGGCCGGATTCTGCACGCATATCGAGGTTACCATCAATCCCGATAATTCCGTGACCGTAGTGGATAACGGCCGCGGTATTCCGGTAGGTATCAACCACAAATCCGGAAAAACCGCAGTAGAAGTGGTCTTTACCATTCTGCATGCCGGCGGCAAGTTCGGCGGTGGGGGATACAAGGTATCCGGCGGTCTTCACGGCGTAGGTGCCTCTGTAGTAAACGCACTCTCCTGCTGGCTGGAGGTACAGGTCAGAACGGAAGGCAAGGTTTATCAGCAGCGCTATGAAAGAGGCCACATCTGCTATCCCCTGAAGGTGGTTGGGGAATGTGCCCAGGGCGAAAGCGGCACGAAAGTAACCTTCCTGCCGGATCCGGAGATCTTCCAGGAGACCACCATTTTTGACTATGACGTACTTAAGCAGCGTCTGCGGGAAATGGCTTTCCTGACCAAAGCTTTAAAGATCACCCTGCGGGATATGCGGGTAGAGGAAGGAGAAGATCCCAGAGAAAACGTCTTCCACTACGAGGGCGGCATCAAGGAATTTGTCACCTATCTGAACAGAAGTAAGAATGCTCTGTATGAGCAGGTCATGTATTTCGAGGGAACCAAGAACAATGTTTACGTAGAAGTGGCATTACAGCACAATGATTCCTATACCGAAAGTGAATACAGCTTTGTCAACAACATCAACACACCGGAGGGCGGCATGCATCTGGTGGGCTTCCGCAATGCATTGACAAAGACTTTCAATGAGTACGCAAGAGCCAATAAGCTTTTGAAGGACAGTGAGCCCAATCTCTCCGGCGATGATATCAGAGAAGGTCTGACAGCTATCATCAGTATCAAGATCGAGGATCCCCAGTTCGAAGGACAGACTAAGCAGAAACTGGGAAATATCGAGGCGAGAGGTGCTACGGACAGCATTGTTTCCGAGCAGCTCACCTATTTCCTGGAGCAGAATCCTCAGGTGGCCAAGACCATCTGCGAAAAATCCATCATGGCACAGCGTGCCAGAGAAGCAGCGAGAAAGGCAAGAGAGCTGACCCGCCGCAAGACGGCTTTGGGTGATATGGGACTGCCGGGCAAGCTGGCAGACTGTTCCGACAAGGATCCCAAGCGCTGTGAGATCTTCCTGGTAGAGGGAGATTCCGCAGGCGGTTCCGCCAAGACCGCCAGACGCCGGGACACCCAGGCTATCCTTCCCCTTCGCGGCAAGATCCTGAATGTGGAAAAAGCCAGAGAAGACAAGATTTACGCCAATGAAGAGATCAAGGCCATGATCACGGCTTTTGGTACCGGCATTCACGATGATTTTGATATCGAAAAGCTGCGCTATGACAAGATCATCATCATGACGGATGCCGATGTGGACGGCGCTCACATTGATACTCTGATGCTGACCTTCTTCTATCGCTTCATGCCCCGCCTGATCAAGGAAGGACATGTATATCTGGCTATGCCGCCGTTATATAAGCTGGAGAAGAATAAAAAGGTCTGGTACGCCTACAGCGATGAGGAGCTGAATAAGATCCTTCTGGAGGTAGGAAGAGACCAGAATAACAGGATCCAGCGTTATAAAGGACTGGGTGAGATGGATCCGGAGCAGCTTTGGGAGACCACTATGAATCCGGAGACCAGGATCCTCAAAAAAGTGGTCATGAATGAGGAGAGCGAATCAGAGGTGGATTTGACCTTTACCACACTGATGGGGGATAAAGTGGATCCCCGCCGTGAATTTATCGAGAAAAATGCCCGGTTTGTGGAAAACCTGGATATTTAAGGCTGAGGACGCAATTCGAAAAACAGTCGAAAAAGCCGATGAGAATCAGAGATTCCCATCGCTTCTTTGCAGCAAACCTGTTCAGAAATGAGGAGTACTATGGACGATACAATGTTTGACCGCATAAAAGATGTGGATCTCCAGAAAACAATGGAGACCTCCTATATCGATTATGCTATGAGCGTTATCGCATCCCGTGCACTGCCGGATGTAAGAGATGGATTAAAGCCAGTACAGCGACGCATCCTGTATGCCATGATCGAGCTGAACAACGGTCCCGATAAGCCACACAGAAAATGTGCCCGTATCGTAGGTGATACCATGGGTAAATATCATCCCCATGGCGACAGCTCTATTTACGGCGCATTGGTAAATCTGGCACAGACCTGGAATACCCGTTATCCCCTGGTAGACGGCCACGGCAACTTTGGATCCGTGGACGGCGACGGCGCGGCAGCTATGCGATATACCGAGGCGCGTCTGACCAAGATCAGTATGGAAATGCTGGCGGATATCAACAAAGATACGGTGGATTTCACACCCAACTTTGATGAGACGGAAAAAGAACCATCCGTTCTGCCCAGCCGTTTTCCGAACCTGTTAGTCAACGGAACTACCGGTATTGCCGTAGGTATGGCCACCAATATCCCGCCTCATAATCTGCGGGAGGTCATCAGCGCCTGCGATAAGATCATCACCAACCGGATCGAGGAAGACAGAGAGACAGATATCGAGGAAATCCTGCCTATCGTCAAAGCACCGGATTTTCCCACCGGCGGTATCATTATGGGCACGGCAGGTGCCAATGAGGCATATCGTACCGGCCGCGGCAAGGTAAGAGTCAGAGCCGTGACCAACATTGAGACCATGTCCAACGGCAAGAGCAGGATCATTGTCACAGAGCTGCCCTACATGGTAAACAAGGCCAACCTGATCCAGAAGATCGCAGAGCTGGTCAAGTTAAAGAAGATCGAAGGCATCACGGGACTGCGGGATGAGTCAGACCGGGAAGGTATGCGTATCGTCATCGAGCTGCGGCACGATGCCAATGCCAATATCATCTTAAACCAGCTTTATAAGCATACCCAGATGCAGGATACTTTCGGCATCATCATGCTGGCGCTGGTAAATAACGAGCCTAAGGTATTAAATCTCCTGGATATGCTGTGCAATTACATCAAGCACCAGGAAGATGTGGTGACCAGAAGAACCAGATATGATCTGAATAAGGCAGAAGAAAGAGATCATATTTTGCAGGGATTGCTGGTGGCCCTGGATAACATTGACGAGGTTGTGTCCATTATCCGCCACAGCCCCAATGTACAGGCGGCAAAGGCAAGCTTGACCGAGCGCTTCGGCTTAAGCGATGCCCAGGCCCAGGCTATCGTAGACATGCGTCTGCGTGCTCTCACCGGTCTGGAAAGAGAGAAGCTGGAGGCAGAACACCAGGAGCTGGTAAAGACCATCGAGAGGTTAAAGGCTATTTTGGCAGACAAAAAGCTGCTGTTGGGCGTCATCAAGGATGAGATGAATGCCATCGCAGAAAAGTACGGCGACGACCGCCGCAGCAGGATCGGCACCGATGAGCATGATATCGACAATGAGGATCTGATTCCCAACGAGAATACGGTGATCGCCATGACTTCTCTTGGCTATATCAAGAGAATGACCATCGACAATTTCAAATCCCAGAACAGAGGCGGACGGGGCATCAAAGGTATGCAGACCATCGATAACGACTATATCGAGGATCTGCTGATGACCACGACCCACAACTATATCATGTTCTTTACGAACTACGGCAGAGTATACCGTCTGAAGGCTTACCAGATCCCGGAGGCGGGACGCACCGCCAGAGGAACTGCGGTCATCAATCTGCTGCAGCTGACCCCCGGGGAAAAGATTTCCGCTATCATTCCCATCAAGGAGTACAAGGAAGACAAGAACCTCTTTATGGTGACCAAGAGCGGTATCGTAAAGAAAACCCTTCTGACAGAGTACAGCAATGTGCGCAAAAACGGATTAAATGCCATCAATCTGCGGGAGGATGACGAACTCATCGAGGTAAAGCAGACAGATGAAAACAGTGAGATCTTCCTGGTGACCAAAAACGGCATGTGCATCCGTTTTAGGGAGACCGATGTGCGGGCTACGGGACGCTCTTCCATGGGTGTCATCGGTATGACGCTGGAAGACGGCGATGAGATCATCGGCATGCAGCTGAACCATCAGGGCAACAGTCTGCTGATTGTCTCCGAAAACGGCATGGGCAAGCGCACGGATATGGATGAGTTCAAACTCCAGTATCGCGGCGGTAAGGGTATCAAGTGCTATAAGATCACCGAAAAGACCGGTGATGTGGTAGGCGTAAAAGCGGTTACGGATGATCACGAGATCATGATGATCACCACCAGCGGTATTATCATCCAGCTGCGTACCGGTGAGATCAGCCAGTACAGCCGTATCACCTCCGGTGTGAAGCTGATCAACTTAGATGAGGGCGTAAAGGTAGCCAAGATCGCAAAGGTCAGAGAAAGAGTCTCCGACGGCGACAAGGAATACGATAACTTAGAAGACGCCATGGAAGAAATTTCTGAAACCGAGGCATTTGCAGGCGAGGAAGAGGAACATGTGACCCTTCCTACGGAAAGCGAAGAAGAATAAGCCTAAGAGAAACAGTTTACACATCACCGGGCAGTTTGATCGACGGCTGAGCAGGAATAAAGCCGGGGAATAAAGCTGGTGAACAGCTGTATAAAATGTGCTAGAAAAGAGACAGGATGCAGGGATGCGTCCTGTCTTTTTGCGCGATAAGCAGACCTGAAATGTGCTGCAAAGAATAATGTTACAGGAAAATTAAGAATCTTAAGTTTCCATGAATTATACAAAAAGGGGTTTTCTTTTTCAAAAATATAGTGTAGTGTATTAAATGCACTAATACAGTACATATTCACGGAGGAGGTTTCGTCCGGAAAGGATTTACTTTGTGATTTGAGAGTTTGAGAATTCGCCTACGCGAAATTCTCCTCACGTGCCGCAGACGAGCTGCGGCTGGAAAGGAAAAGATTGAAAGAAATGCTTGATAGCATTTCTTTCAATCGGCATCGATGACGTAAACGTCATCAATGCGGATCGCATCGGAGAATTCGCCTACGCGAAATTCTCCTCACGTGCCGCAGACGAGCTGCGGCTGGAAAGGAAAAGATTGAAAGAAATGCTTGATAGCATTTCTTTCAATCGGCATCGATGACGTAAACGTCATCAATGCGGATCGCATCGGAGAATTCGCCTACGCGAAATTCTCCTCACGTGCCGCAGACGAGCTGCGGCTGGAAAGGAAAAAATGAGAAATAACGTAAAAGAAAAGGCAATGGTTGCAATACTGGCAGCTGCAATGGCAATGAGCATGATGGCCTGCGGCAGTACCGATACGAAGCAGGAAAGTGCAGACAGCACGGTGGTAACGGAAAGCACAGAGAATACAGACAACACTGCTGATACGGCGGAGAGCACACAGGAAGCAGCAAGTGCTGAGGATGCGGCTGCGGAGACCACGCAGCAGGAGACAGAAGACGCTGCAAAGGAAGACAGCGCAAGCAGTGCGGAAAATGCTGACAAGATCACCATTTTGTCTTATCTGGGAGATGAAACTTCCGGTAATGACTCCGAAGATAAGATGACCGCTATTTTCACGGAAAATGCGCAGAATACAGATATCAAGATCTCTGTATCCGACCAGAAGCTGCAGGAGGCAGAAAACGGAGATAAGCTGACCTATGCCGCAGGCTGTGATACCTTGGTGCAGTTCGTTAAGGTGGAGGACAGTACCAAAGAGGCTCTGCAGAAGGCACTGGATCAGGAAAATGAGACCCAGATGGAACTGATGAGAGAAAGTTATGCAGACATGGTCTCTTTTGATCAGGAAATGGCATCCATGAATGCGGAGGATGGCACGGAGGATGCCGCTGCTGAGGATACCACAGGCAGCGACATGCGTTATTCCTTTGAAAGCACGGTGGCTGTCAAGCGGGCAGATGACAAGATCGTAAGCTACCTGCGCCAGAACTACAGTTATACCGGCGGTGCACATCCTTCCACAGTCTATAACGGATATAATTATGACCCCCAGACCGGAAATACCATTAAGCTGCAGGATGTGGTCACAGATTATGATGGTCTGTATCAGGCAGTGGTAGATGCACTGAAAAAGGTGAATGAAAGCCAGGATAATGCAGTACTTTTCGATGAATATGAGGACACGGTAAATTCTATGTTCTACGGTGCATCCGCAGATGATGCCTCCTCTTCGGCAGACTACAGTACGGCGGATATGCTGAACTGGGTGATGACAGACAACGGACTTTATATCATCTTTAACCAGTATGACATTGCTCCCTACGCAGTAGGTCAGTTCGTGGCAGAGATTCCCTTTACATCCGGATTACTCAATGAGAATTATAAGTAATACTGATGGTTTACTGTTCGCAGGTTCCTTTAAAGTTCTAATTTGTAAAAGGAGCCTGCGAATTTTTAAATTGTGATGGTGAGCACCCCATCTTTTTCTTAAAACAGCTGCTGAAATAATACTGGTTGCTGAAGCCGCACTGCAGGCTGATGTCTTTTAACGGAAGATCCGTGCTTTTAAGAAGCTGGCAGGCGTGGGAAATCCTTTTTTCGGAAATGGTATCTCCGATGTTGACACCGGTTGTTTTTTTATAGAGCGCCGACAGATAGGCGCTGCTGACGCCGATATATTTGGATAGATCGTCTAAGCTCAGATTGTTGTCACTATAATTCTGATCGATAAATTGTTGGACTTTTCTGCAAAGCTGCGTGTGATAGCTTTCTGTGGAATAGTCCATTTTTTTTCGGATGCAAAAGCAGAAGTTTTCCATCCAACTGTGCAGCTGCTCGTAGTTCTCAAAAGAGTCGCCTCGGCTGTAGAGCCGTGCGATCTCCGGTTCCAGATCAGAGGAATCGGTATTGGTTTCATACAAAAATTTCAGTATTGCACCCACCAGTGAATAGATCCGGATAAAGATCACGCGCTCTGAGGCGGTTTCAGAGAGAAGCTTTTGAAAATAATCGGTGAGCCAGGAGGAGATCTGCTCTTCTGTGCCGGATCCGATCAGCCGCAGGAGCGCATCATCCTGGTGCCCCATGGCATCTGTGAGGGCAAAGGCATGTTGTTCCATATCGTTAGCATCGAAGATATTGTCATGGGGAAAGCAGAATTTATATTTGATCGCATTGGCGGCATTTTCCCAGGCAGTGTGCAGATTCCAGAAGTTGTCCTGAATGACGCCGATCCCGATGTTGACATTGAGGAAAAGTTGCTGGGAAACAGAAAAAAGCTGGTCGGCAAATTTGCGGATCACTGTGAGAAAGTGTTCCTTTGCCTGGGTATTTTGGCCGATGCAGCAGACGATCTCATTGTAACGGCAGAAGGAATACGTCCAGTCGAACATGCTGCCGTACTGCCGGATATGATCACTCATTCGCAGGACATCCATCTGGTAGCGGATGATGCCATATTGCGATTCTACTTCTGTACCGTTTGTGATCTCGATCTTGATGGCATTATAGTACCGATACCCTGTCGGTATATGCAGATAGTCCGGGTATTCCCGGAAAGTTTCTTTTGCATTGGAGCCGGAATATGCCAGCAGATCTTCAAAGAATTTTTGCGTCAAGAGGGGACGACTTTTCTCGATCAGTTCCCGATCGGCAGCTTCCTCCTCCATCAGTTTGATGGCATTGTGGATCTTTTCGGTCAGATCCGTATAATTAATGGGTTTTTCAATATAGTCAAATACGCCTATCTGGATGGCTCTTTTGGCATATTCGAATTTGTCATAGGCGCTGATCAGCAGGATCTTGGCGTCAGGAACGATTTCGAGGGCTTTTTGGCACATATCAATGCCGTCAATCCCGGGCATGTCTATATCGGAGATAATGAGATCCGGTTTCATGACTTTTATCTTATCCAGGGCAGCATAGCCGTCGGAAGCACTCTCTGCAATTGTCTGCAATGTATCCCAGTGTATGTTTTTTATGATTCCTTCAATGGAAAGTGGGTTGTCATCCACTACAATGACTTTTCTCATCGTATATATGCCTTTCTTTGTTTCATTGGTATCTCGGCCGATCAGGAACGATCATAATGATCAGTCGGTAATCTGCGCAAAGCGGAGTATTACCAGTGTCCCGCCTTCCGCAGCCTGCTCAATCTGAACGGTGCCGTTTCCATAGGATGGACTGGAGATTCTGCTGGCAACGCTGCCGATGCCGAAGTGTTTTTCGGTATTTACGGTATGGTGCTCCAGCATGGAATGCAGTTCGGCAAGCTTTTCATCAGAAATGCCGGCACCGTTGTCGCGGATAGAGATCTTAACCATATCCTCATCGTATTCGACATTTACAGTGATCAAGATGCTGTTGATCGCAGCACTATAGCCATAGTGGATGGCGTTCTCCAGGAAGGGCTGCAGCGTAAACTTGCAGATGTAGAAATTATCGATCCCGTCCTCAAGGTTAAATTCCCAGTGCAGGGAATTGCTGTGGCAGATCTGCTCCAACTGAAGATAGAGTCTGGCAATCCGGAGCTCATCTCTTATGAGGATCATCTCCTGCGATTTATGCAGAGTCAGCCGGTAGAACTGGGTCAGATCGTCGATCATCCGGTTTGCCGTGTCTGTATTTCCAAGGCTGTTGCAGGTGCGGATGGAGCCCAGGATATTATATAGAAAGTGAGGATTGATCTGGGATTGCAATAGTTGATAGCGCAATTTTTCCTCGGAAAGTGACAGTTCGATGAGAGACTGTGTGCTGCTGCGGATGGAATCGTCCATTGACAGAAAAGCCTGGCCTAAATGGTCGAATTCATCATATTTAGAGGGAGAGTGTGCCTGGATCAACTGTTCTCTGACGGAGGAAGGAACCGGACTGCCGGGAGTGTAGCTGTTCATTGCCTCCGAGAGATTGTTCAGTCGTCTTGTGAGGGTTTTGGACAGGAGCTGTGTGACAACCAAAACGCTCACAATCGTCAGAAAGAACAGCCCAAGCAGAGAAAGTACAGTACTTTGCAGGGCAGAGAAAACATAGTGCATGGGAATGGAAGCGATCTGGTACCAGCCATTGCTCAGTGTTTGCACGTGATAGTAGATACCGTTGGAAAGACAGGTACCATCTGATACATGCGTAAGGAGCATAGAGGTTTCCTCGGCCGAAAGAGAAGTACCTACAAGATCGGTATCGGAATGGGCTATGATGTGCCCGTTCTCATCCATCAGAAATCCTGCGATGTTTGTGCCGTCATAGTAGTCGTGGATCATATCACTGATCTCGTCCTGCCTGAGCAGGATAACGAAGGAAGGAGAAAATGTACTCTGTCCCTGTTCTAAGTTGATCCTGGCACAGCCGATGAGATTCTGGTATGGTGCATTACCGAACAGAGCGGCGGGAAGCGTCATTTCATTCTGAAAGAACCAGATGGAGGAGGTGCCGCTGTGTGATAAAAGGGAGGAGGCAAAGTCGTAGACGGAGAGCTGATCGGCTGAAAAATAGTATATGCCTTCCGCCGCTGCAGCATTTTCATCCGGCAGATAGACCAGAATGTGCAGAAAATCAAAGGTATCCACATACATGCTGATGGTACTGCGCGCATTGATAAGAATGTCCATGGAGCTGGCGTCATTACTCTCGCGGCTCAGGGAATAGACATTGTACTGCATAGAATTTGCCACTGTTTCGACTTGTCTAATGCGTACTTCCAATTGATCATGTAACTGCGTATCTGTACGGATAGCATTCTGAAGGGTTTCGTGGAGCGCAGAGCGATAGACAAACCGGTAGGATAGATATCCCATAAAGAAAAGTGGGATCAGAGAGCAGGCAAGAATAGCAAAAAATACATGTCCGCGATAGCTTCTAAGCCAGCGGCGCAAGCGATACAGGGTATTGTTCATATGTCCTCGATTATCCGTTGATTGGTATGTAAAACTATAAAAATATTTCAATGTTATTGTTGCAAAAAGGAAATAATATCTCAATACCCTGTGAAATAGCTGAAAAAATTTTGTAAACGCATCTAAAAATATCACATTTTGTATAGCGTGGCGTTTTGGTAATTTGTAAGCAACAACAAAACAGCGGATGGACGTTTGAAGCGTGATCCGAAAGCATACCGGGGTGCCGCAGACAAGCTGCGGCAGAAAGGGAAAGTTGGAAAGAAATGCCTGATGGCATTCCTTTCCAACGGCACCAATGACGTAAACGTCATAGGTGCGGATCGCATCGGAGAATTCGCCTGCGCGAAATTCTCCTCACGGTGCCGCAGACAAGCTGCGGCAGAAAGGGAAAGTATGAAAAAGAGAGTATTGAGTTTGTTTTTGGCGGGAACAATGATGATGACGATGTTGGCCGGCTGTGGTTCTTCCGGGTCATCCGGCAGCGGGGCAGCCGCTGATGAAACAGCGACGGACAGTACTGCAGAAACGACGGCATCCAGCGGAGAATATGATCTTACATTGTATTCCATTATGACCACGGATCCTGATTTTGACACATGGCTGGCAGATGTTGAGGAAGGAACAGGATTGAAGATCAATGTCATTGCGGCTCCGACGGACTCTGATACGAGACAGCAGAAGGTAACAACAATGCTTTCCACCGGCGACAGTTCAGTAGATATTCTGGAGATCAATGATGAAATGGCAACAACCTTCAAAAATTCCGGCTGGCTGGAGCCTTTGAACGATACTGTAATGACGGAGGATGTAGCCAGCAAGTTCGCAGAAGGTTATGTCAGCCAGATGATCACATCCGCAAGCGGCGATATCATCGGCGTACCCGGTTATACAGGCTATCTGGCTTTCTGGGTAAATCAGGAGATCATGGACGAGGTCGGTATTACATCCATTGATACCAAAGAAGATTTCATGGCTTACATGAAGGCAGCTTCCGGAAACGGCAGATATGGTTACGGCGGCTCCTGGGAAAAGACTTATGTTTTCAATGAGATCGCACAGTTTGTCAACATGTTCGGTGGCGATTACTACGACTGGACAAACCCGAAGAATAAAGAGGCATTGGAGTTCTTACATGATCTGGTTGCTGACGGATATACCTCACTGGATCAGCTGGCAGACAAGTATGAGCAGATGAATCCCAAGGCGATCGATGGCAACTATGGCTGCTGGTTCTATTGGGGAACCGGTTCCGAGTACTCCAACGCCGATATGTTGGATGATACTAAGATTCATCAGACCATGGTACCTTGCTTCTCCGATGATGGACAGAGATATATCTTTACCGATTCCTGGAGCTATGTACTTAATGCAGCATCTGAACACAAGGAAGCTGCACAGAAGTTCCTCAGCTATATGGCTTCCGAAGGCGGTATGAAGGCATCCTATGAGTGCTTTGACCGGTATCCCGCAAGAGCGGATGTGGCAGAGACAGTGGTTCCGGATACAGATCCCGCAAAGGCAATGTACACCGAGTATGCAGAGAATTGTAATGTAACCGGCCGTCCCATGCTTCCCCAGACGATGGAGTTCATCAGTGCCATGGGCACAATTTTCCAGCAGTATGTCAGTGATCAGATCACCATTGACGATTTCCTGACACAGGCGCAGAGCTACGTAGAACAATACCAGTAAGAAATGAAATGTGACTGCCGGCAGGGAAATGTTTATTTACCCGGATAGTAAGTGCATTAAAAAAAAATTGCTTTGCGACGCAATGCGTAAGGGAAACGCTCTAACCGGCGTTTCCCTTAAAGGAGCATAGAAAATGGTCGGAGCAGACCTCTATATAGGAGTGTAGGAACATGAACAAAGCGAAGGGAAAGAGAATAGAAGTGATCGTACCGGTGCTGATGGTATTGCCGGTTCTTCTGATCCGAGGATTTACGACCATATATCCTATCCTGGCAACGGTTCGGAACAGCTTTTTCAACATAAAGCTGCTGAGTGGGATCAACGAGTTCTGTGCGTTTGACAATTATCTGAATATCTTTAAAGATCCGAAAGTTATTACATCCATTCAATTCACGGCGATCTTCGTCGTGGTATCCATGGTGTTCCACATTGTTCTGGGAACTATCCTGGCATTGATATTGAATATTAAGTTTAAGGGACAGCGTTTTTTGCGCACCATCGTTCTGATCCCGTGGGCCATGCCTGCCGTTGTTATAGGCATGGCAGCTAAATGGGGATTTAATGATCAATATGGTCTGGTGAATGATCTGATCCGACGGTTCATTGATCCGAATTTTTCCTACAGCTGGCTGATCCATACAGGCTCTGCCAGATTTGCGGTTATTGTGATGGATCTGTGGAAAGACCTTCCGTTCTTTGCTATCCTTGTATTATCAGGCTTGCAATTTGTTTCCCAGGATATTTATGAGTCGGCAAAGGTAGATGGTGCCAATGGATTACAATGCTTTACGAGGATCACATTGCCGCTGATCGCAAAGAATATTGCCACGCTGACCATCCCTTTCACCTTATGGAGACTTACCTCATTTGATCTTGTTTATTCCATGACATCCGGAGGTCCGGGCGAGGATACGGCACTGATCGCCTATCGTATCACCACGGAGGCTTTCACCAATCTGAATGTCGGTTATGCATCGGCACTTGCTGTGGTGCTGTTCATCGTCATGATCGCCTTTACGATCCTGAATATGAGGATTCAAAGGAAAATGGAGTAGGCGGTGTTCGGGGCTTTTAGAGCAATATAAATGGAGAACTGGGATGAATAAATACAAGATCTATCATATTTTATCGGAAATCTTTAAATGGGTTTTATTCGCATTGGTCGCTCTGGTAGTTTTGGTCCCGGTGTACTGGATCTTTATATCCTCCATTACGCCGCCGGGAGAATTGTTTAAAACACCGATCGATTATCTGCCGGATCACCCGACCCTGGATAGTTATATCTACCTGATCCAGAATGTAGGTCTGATCGAAAAGATCAAGAGTACAGTTATCATCATTGGTTTTACCCTGCTGATCAGCACAGTGATCTGTGTGCTGGGAGCATATGCCTTCTGCAGATATGCTAACAGTCGGTTTATCAGTCTGGTATTCGGCTTCATAGTTGCCACAATGCTGATCCCGGAAGTGGTCACGGCAAGGCCCTTGTATGAATTTATCAGGAGTGTGGGGCTGTATGATACCTATCAGGGACTGATCATTTTATACATCAGCAGTGTGATCCCTTTCACTATCCTGATCCTGCGTAATTTTGTGGGAAAGATCCCGGAGTCATTGGAAGAGGCAGCTGCCATCGACGGCGCGAATTTTGTACAGCGTCTGTTTTATGTGATCTTCCCCCTGATGAAGCCGGCGGTGGCTACGGTGTGTATCATTAATTTTATCAATTGCCTGAATAACTTTTTCACACCGCTCTATTATTCCAATAGCATCCAGACACTTTCCGTGTCTATCGTGGAGCTTCCGCTGCGTGACAATATGTATGGTGTTCCGTGGGATCTGACCAGTGCAATGGGATGGATCATACTGGCGCCGATCATCATCTTTGTTGCTGTATTTGAAAAGCAGATCATGGATGGTATCATGGCAGGCGGCGTGAAGGAATAAGAGGGTTTATGCAGAGAACAAAGTAGCATTTATCTATAGCAACATGCTTTCGCACGATCAAGCGTCAGCAGAAGGGAGAGAAAATGAGTGCAGTGGTAGGATCGTTATCAGATTTGATGCAGAACCATCATATACAGAGCCGGGCCATAAATGCGGAGAACCCGACAGGAGAAAAAGGGAAGGCAGCCATGTCTGCAAGCCACCTTGGACCATCGAGAAAAGGAAGCCCCGCACTGCGTGATGTTCCGGCGGGAGAAACAGTTGTACTGGCTGATGTGCACGGCAGCGGCATGATCCAGCATATGTGGTTTACGGTGCCGGATCGGACTACAGAAGCGGATTGCTTTGTCTTAAGAGATCTGGTGCTGCGGTGTTATTGGGATGATGAGGAAGAGCCTTCTGTAGAGGTTCCGCTGGGAGACTTCTTCTGCTGCGGCTTTGGCAGAGAGTGCATCGTCAATTCTGTCCCGATCGTAGCAGTACCGTCCAGAGGATTGAATGTATATTTTAAGATGCCGTTCCGCACGCATGCACGGATCACGTTGGAAAACCAGCATGTCAATGCTATTCCGTCTATTTTCTATCAGATCAACTACTGCCTGACAGATGAGTTGCCGGAGGACCTTGCGTATTTCCATGCGCAGTGGAGAAGAGAGCGGCTGACACAGAAAGGTAAGGATTATACCATTCTGGACGGCGTGAAAGGCAGAGGACATTATGTGGGAACTTATCTTGCCCTGACTGCCCTGGAGCGCTATTGGTACGGCGAGGGAGAAATGAAGTTCTATATGGACGGCGATCAGGAATATCCCACCATCTGCAGTACAGGGACGGAGGATTACTTTGGCGGATCCTGGAGTTTTGCACAGCAGGTAAACGGCAAGACGGTGGAACAGAACTATTGCACACCGTATCTGGGGTATCCCTATTATTCCAGCCACGATGAGGCGATCCATAATTTTTACCATAACGATGATACCATGCCGCAAAGAGGATTCTACCGGTGGCACATTCAGGATCCGATCTACTTTGAGGAAGATCTGCGGGTGACGATCCAGCAGATCGGTGTGGGATACCGCGGATTGTTCGAGCGCCAGGACGATGTGGCCAGTGTAGCCTATTGGTATCAGACGCATCCGCATGCACCTTTTCCGGTATTGCCGTCTGCAGAAGAGCGTTGGCCCCGATGAGACGAGACGGGGGAAGGATAGCTGCATGGGCAGCGGTTCTCCTGGCAAGCCTTGGCCTGTGCGGATGTATGCAGAATATAGACGGGACGGCAGAAAAAACGTCCGGCCGGGATGTGTTGGAAGAAGAGAAAAAGGAAAGTAACAGCGAGGCCGTTCTGTCAGAGACAGCAAAGCCGGTGCTAACGGTGATGAGTATCGATGCGTCGGAGCCTGCCTATCAGAAGTATATCCATGGTATAGAGGAAGAGCTGGGCATAGAAATACAACTTGTGACGCCGGACCGGGATCCCAATAACCGGATGGCTCAGTTTTCGACACAGCTTTCCACGGGGGATGAGAGCGTGGATGTGTATACACTGAACGATGAGATGCTGTGCGAATTTAAGAGAAAAGGATATCTGACACCATTGCCGAAGGATCTGGTGGAAGCGGAAATCCTTGCTTCTTATCCGCAGGAATATCTGCAGGAAATCTGCAGCTGCTCGGATTCTCTCTACGCCGTTCCGTTCTTTATGGATATTTACATGTTTTGGGTAGATCAAGAGGATCTGGAACGGGCAGGATTGTCAGAAATCCGTACAATAGAGGATTTTAACGTTTTTCTGAAGAGTGCAGCAGAGGCCGGAATATATGGTTACGGCGGAGCCTGGGAAAAAACATATGCCTATAACGATATTTTCGAGTTTATAAATCTCTTTGGAGGAGACTGCAGGGACTGGAACAACGAAAATACGAAACAGGCGCTGCTGTACCTGCACGATATGGCAAAACAGCAATACACTTCTGAAGGACAGTTGATAGATCAATATGATCAGACACTGCAGAAGATCATCAATGGGAAGATCGGCAGTGCTTTTCTGTACAGTGGGTCAACCTATCAGGCAGCGAAGTTGGATGCATACAGCAGTGAAAAAGTCCATGTGCAAATGCTGCCTGATCTCGGATCGAACCGGACCAACGTAGCGGCATGGAACTACGCGGTGAACAATGCCTCAAAGAATAAAGAATTGGCTTATTCCTTTCTTAGCTATATAGCGGGAGACGAGGGAACGGCAGGGTACAGCAACGCCATGCACCGACTGCCGGCCAGATTGGATATCCTGCAGCAGGATCTTGATGTTCCCGGTATTGAGATCATGCAGCAGTATGCGGAGAAATATGAGCTGACGGTTCGGGTTTTTACCGATGATCCAATGGAGGATATTGAGACGATCGGAAAGAAATTTACCAACTACATCACGGATGAGATCACGCTGGAGGAATTGTGCCGGGAGATGTCGGTGTTGCTGAAAGAGGAGTAAAAGCTGCGTTTTCGTTCAGTCCACGACCAGACGGCGGTGCCTATCAGAGGTAGCCAGCCATCTGGCGAGGGCTGAACGGTAACCAGCCGTAGACTGACCGGTAGCATAAAGAAAGTTTGCATTGACTAACCACAAACCCTCATGATACTTTGTAGAAACAATCGAACAGATGAGGGAGTAGTGGCGTACGGCAGAACATCTTTTGCTGGGCGCGGCAAGTCAACATACTGATCTATCCATACCGGATCTGGTTTGCCTTAATAAACGAGACTCATGTATAGCATTGGCTGTACACGAGTCTTTTTTTATAGTCGGTACAGCAAGTCGCTGTATCGATTTTTTTATGCCATAAGCCGTCATGTCAAAAGCATATTTGCACGAATCACGAATTTCTATAATGACGGCCAAAGTTCGCCAAGCCGACAGGCGGGGGACAGCATTTGATCTTATTGCGCTGGGGACGCCGCAGTGAGATCAGGATTTAGAGCAAAGGCAGACCGTATCCGGAAGGGAAAGACCAAAGGCGTCCGCAGAAAGAGAGGAGTAATGAAAGAAGCATATCTGCTTTCCAAAGAAGAATTGCTCGGGAAAACAGGAAGTGATGCAGAGAAGGGATTAGACAGCGAAAAGATTCAGGCTTCCAGAGAAAAGTATGGAGAAAATACCTTTAAACAGCAGGGACGGATCTCCATGGCAAAGCGTATCTGGGATGCGGCCACGGAGCCCATGCTTTTGATGCTGATCTTTGCAGCTGTGATCACCCTGATCGTCAACACCGCCAGATATTTTACAGGCGGTGAGTACAATTTCCTGGAATGTGTTGGCATTTTCGCGGCAATTTCCCTGTCTGTGGTCATCACAGTCATTACCGAAGGAAAGAGCGAAAAGGCATTTGAGGCATTAAACCGGATCAATGAAGATACCCTGATCAAGGTAATAAGAAACGGGGAGCCTACCCAGGTAGCACAAAGAGAGATCGTCGTAGGCGATATCATCCTGGTAGAGACCGGCGATAAGATCGTGGCAGACGGCCGGTTGTTAGAGAGCAACGAGCTGCACGTGGATGAATCGGCACTGACGGGAGAAAGCGTACCGGTGGAAAAGGATGCGGATTTTGTCTGTCAGGAAAAGACCCCTGTGGCAGAACGAAGCTGCATGTTATATACCGGCTGTTTTGTCTCCGCAGGAAACGGAAGACTGCTGGTCACCGGCGTAGGAAATGATACCGAGTTCGGAAAGATCGCCCAGGAGCTTTCCTCTATCGAGAAGACCACTACCCCGCTGCAGGAAAAGCTGGATCGCCTTGGCAAGCAGATCACTGTCATGGGTATCACGGCAGCAGCCATTGTATTTGCCATCGAGATCATCGGCTTTATCATGAACCAGCAGCTGAACTGGAGCACGGTATCCGATGCCTTTATCACCAGTATCGTCCTGATCGTAGCGGCGGTACCGGAGGGTCTGCCTACTATCGTGGCGGTTTCCCTGGCCCTTAACATCATCAAGATGTCCAAGGAAAATGCCCTGGTGAAAAAGATGATCGCCTGCGAGACCATCGGCTGCGTGAATATCATCTGCTCCGATAAGACCGGCACCCTGACAGAAAATAAAATGACAGTGCAGCAGATCTACAGAAAGGGACAGCTGCTGCAGCCGGAAGAGATCAAGGACGAAGTGCTGCTTCGCAATTACTGCATCAACAGCAATGCCAACATAACCTGGGAAGACGGCAATTGGTCCTTTATCGGCAATCCCACGGAATGTTCCCTGTTGGCAGCAGCCCAGAAGGCCGGCGTGGACTATCAGAAACTGCGTCACGAAGCCGATGTGGTGAAGGTGTTCCCTTTTTCCTCCCAGAATAAGGATATGAGCACCATTGTCCGGGAAAACGGCAAAAAGGTCCTTTATACCAAAGGCAATCCGGAAAAGATCCTGTCTCTGTGCACAGATGTATCCGAGGAAGAGAGAGCCAATATCCAGAAGCTCATGGAAGAATTCCAGAGTCAGGCCGGCAGGATCCTGGCTTTTGCCCACAGAGAAGTGGGCGAAGATGAGGGGGAAGACCAGCAGGAGCTGGAAAAGAATCTCTGTTATGACGGCTTCGTGGTAATCTCCGATCCCTTAAGTCCCGATGTTTATGGGGCTATCCGGAAATGTCGGGAGGCGGGCATCGAGGTAAAGATGCTGACCGGCGATAATATCCGTACCGCCAGAGCCATAGCCAATGAGCTGCATATGTTGGACGAGGGGCATATTGCGGTGGAGGCTTCCGACATAGAGGAAATGACGGATGAGGAATTAAAGGAAGCCCTTAAGAAGATCCAGGTAATTGCCCGCAGCACACCGCTGGTAAAAATGCGGGTGGTAAAGCTCCTGAAGGAATGCGGCAACGTAGTGGCTGTTACCGGCGACGGTATCAATGATGCACCGGCTATCAAGAATGCAGATGTGGGTATTGCCATGGGTATCGCCGGCACAGAGGTGACCAAGGAAGCCAGCGACATGGTATTGTTGGATGACTCCTTCTCCACCATCGTAAAGGCTGTGCAGTGGGGCCGTGGTATCTATGAAAACTTCAAGCGCTTTATCCGCTTCCAGCTGACAGTAAACGTCTCCTCCGTAATCGTGGTAATCTGCTCTATTCTGGCAGGATTTAAGGCACCCTTCACTGCCCTGGAACTGTTGTGGATCAACATCATCATGGACGGCCCGCCGGCTTTGACCTTAGGATTAGAGCCCATCAGAGATGACCTGTTAAAGAGAGAGCCCACCAGACGAGATGAAAACATTGTTTCCAAGACAATGCTTTTCAGAATCATGGCTGTGGGCCTTTATATCTCCGTTATCTTTATGGCACAGCATTTCACCAACTTCCTGGGGGCAGAGGAAGCCCAGAAGGATACGGTGCTTTTCACTCTTTTCGTGCTGATGCAGCTGTGCAATGCCTTTAACTGCCGGGAACTGGACGCTACCCCTGTGTATAAGAACCTGTTTAAAAACCAGCTGATGCTGATCGTATTTGCTATTGTGCTGGCATTGCAGGTGGTGATCACCCAGTTTGGCAGCGCGGTCTTCGAGACCACACCCTTGCCTTTGGCACTGTGGGGCAAAATGGCCCTGACAGCTCTGTCGGTGATCCTTGTCAGCGAGCTGGGCAAGGCTGTAGGAAGACTGGTAAGAAAAAAGAACAGTTAACAGATGCCGTCAGAAAAGCATCCTGCATGAAAGAAAAAAATGCAAGGCAGAAAAGCCTGCCGTATACAAAGCAAAAGTATGTAAGTATAAAAATCAGAAGTATGTAAGAAGAACCTCCCGGTGTGAGAGATCGCACCGGGAGGTTTTATATTGGGCTATTATAGTCCCCACCATCGTACGGAGCTATATAGTGAGGTTCCCTTATTGTCACCGAAACGTAGTGCTGTGAAAGTAAGGGAACCATACACGGAGTAAGAAACAGTTTACTTAATTGCTGCGTCTTCAGTGGAAAGGCAAAGAAATCGGATTTCACAAAAATTTCATACTCTTAACACAAGTTTAACGAATTTTAAATATAAAATTGCCACAGTGCAAAAAGACGCTAAAAGAGGAGTGCCACTGTTCGCATCCCAGCCAGTCGGCAGGTCTCGTGGTCGGTGTCCGGGTTCCGGGCTGCCTGACCGGCGTCAGAACAGTAACAGAGAATTTTCCTCTTCACAGCAAAACTGCTCAGAAATGGAGATCGGTATGAAAAAGAAAGCAGTTATAGCAGTCAGCGTGACCGCAGCGGCGGCGATCCTTGCGGGAACGATCTATCTATATTATCCGCGACAGACTGATCAGCAGACTGCGCAGATGCAGTTTCCGGGAGGCGGACAGCAGAATACTGTCATCATAGCCACAGGCAGTACCTCAGTGGGAATGGTATCGGAAACCTTTGATCTGACGGTTTCGGGGGTGGATTTCACGGTAGAGGAAGTCTACGTCAGCAACAGGGATGAAGTGGAAAAAGGGCAGCCGATCCTGAAGATTTCCGAGGAAAGTGTGGAAAAAGCCCGCAGGATCCTGACACAGGAGGCCAAAGATGCGGAATATGCCTATGAACTGGGGCAGGTAGATGCCCAGGTCAATACGCTTTCTGCCGGCGAGACCTATACAACAGCACTGGTGAATCTGAAATATGCGGACCAGGATTATGAAGACGCCGTGGCCCAGGCCCAGGCTAAGATCGATAAGCTGCAAAAGCAGGTAGATGAACAGCAGGAACTGGTGGATGAGTACGAGGCCGCTATTGCAGACACTGATTATTATTATAAAAAATATAATGTGCAGGCCTTAAAAGATAAGTTAGAGAGTGACTTTACGTATCAGCAGCAATTATATAATGACACTTCCAACGGTATAGCCGATACCCTGGCTTATCAGGAAAAATACGGTACGGGAAGCAGCGGCGGAGGCGGTGCAATGCCTTCCGGCGGTGAGATGCCCGGTGGCGGCAGTGGATCTGCAGGAGGAAAACAGGAAGGTAGTTCCCAGGGAAACAGTCAGAACTCCGGTGCAGGCAGCAGTCAGAGTTCTAATATGAGCAGCAGTGCGAGCTCCGGTACAAGTAGTAGCGCCAGCTCCGGCGCAAGCAGCAGTGCAAGTTCCGGTGCAAGCAGCAGTGCGAGCGCCGGTACGAGCAGCAGCACCGGCTCCGGTACGAGCAGCAGCGCTGGCTCTGGTACAGGTAGTAGCACAGGCTCCGGTACAAGCAGCAGCGCGAGTTCCGGCGCAAGCTCCGGTACAAGCAGCAGTCAGAGTTCCGGTACAAGCAGTGGTTCTCAGAGCAGCGAAAGCACCGGTGCAAGCAACAGCACCCAGAATAATGACAGCTCTAACAATGACAGCAACTCTCAAAGCAACACCCAAACAGAAAGCGCGGCAGAAGGAACAACCGTTACAGAAGGAGAAAGCAGCGCAAGGCTTGAGATCCGCGCTGTGGGAAACGTAGCATCTGCCACCGATTCCGGTGTGGGAAGTGTGCTTAGCAGTACGGGAAGCACGACAGGTACCTCCGCCGGCACCGGCAGCTCTTCTTCTACCTCCGACCTTCCGGAGGCCAAGAAACCCAGCACAGATGCCAGCACCGCCTCCGGGACCAACAGCACCTCTTCCACCACAGGTACCGCAGGAACGGCAGCCGGCGGAAGTTCTTCTACCGGCAGTAGCGGCCAAAGCGGAAACAGCTACACCCTGGTGGGAGCCTACAAACTGCTGACGGCAGAGGTAGAGGAAGAAGAGGAAGAATACGAGGCAGCGAAGGAAAAGGCAGAGACGGCCCAGAAGAATGCGGAGAGTTCCATCAACGCAGCCAGAAACAGACTGGAGCTGCTGCAGATCCAGTTAAAGCAGGCGCAGACAGCCCTGACCACGGAGACCGAAACTGCCCAGGAAGCAAAGAATACGGCCCAGGCAGAGGGCACAGCAGCCCAGACCACATACGAGACCCAGCTAAATACCATACAAAATAACCTGGATACTCTGAAGGACACTATGGAATCCGCGCAGGAAAAGCTGGAGGAATTTGAGAGCACCATCGGTGACGGTTATATCTATACCTCCACGGCAGGCACCATCATGATGGTGGATCTGAAGGCGGGAGATACCCTTTCCTCCGGTACCATGGTGGCGGCTTATACGGATACGGAGACTATCACCGTAAATGCGGCAGTGGAGCAGAGTTACATCGCACAGCTTTCTGTAGGAGACAGCTGCTCTGTGGTATTTGAGGACGAGGGCACCTATACAGGAAAGATCACCTCCATCAATCCCCAGACCCAGTCCAACAGCAGGACTTCCGTAAGCTACTCCGTGATCGTGACATTGGAAGGTGATGTCAGCGGATTAAAGGAAAACACAAAAGCGACCGTTTATTTCAATGAAAAATCAGCAGAGGACACAGAAAATGCAGACAGTGGAGAATCCGCCGAGCAACAGGCAGAACAGTAATAAAACGAAAAAAATAACGCTGCTTACGGTTATAGCTATGGTATGCGTTATCACTGCGGGTGTCTTTATTTTTCAGAAATACAATACGGAAAACAGCCAGGGACAGACGCAGCAGGCACCGGAACAGACAGGAGAAAATACGGCCGATGCAGGCGACGGGAACAGTCAGGAAGAAAGTGGACAGACCACTGCCAAAAAGGAAACAGCCGGAGATGAAAATGCCATCATGGAAAGCGGTACTGTTTCCATGGAAACTTCGGAAGTGCGGTATGACCTTACCATCACTACGGATGACGATGATGACACTTCTTCCAGTTCTTCCTCCTCATCATCATCCTCAGACAGCGACGATGATACGGACAAGACCTTAAAGATAGAAACCGTCTACGTGGCCCAGGGGCAGCGCATTCAGGAAGGAGATAAGCTTTTTAAGCTGACGGATTCCAGTGTGCGCAGCGTACGCAGGATCCTGGAGGCCAATGAGGCTTCCGCAGCGACCACCTTAGCAGAGGCAAAGTCCGCAGAGACACTGAAGGTGCAGGCCGCAGCCAATACCAAATCCGGCAGCGAGACAGAGGCAGCGGTGGCGGATGATGTCTATACCGCCTCTGTAGAGGAATTACAGAACCGGTTAAACAGCTATGCGGCGGCCAACGAGCAGTTGGCGGCGGAGATCGAGAGCTGCCAGAATAAGATATGGGACTCTGATTTCCGGGAAAAATTATCGGCGGCCAAGACCAAAATGGAATCTGCCCAAAAGACCCTGGCGGCAACGGATGTGACCAACGTGGTGGCCTATGCAGCCAATGAAAGTGCCTATGAGACTGCCAAGTCTGCCTATGAAAGTTATACGGACCAGATCGATAACTGGAATGAGATCATCGAGAAGGACACCCAGAAAACTGCTCAGAACGAGCAGAGCATCGAAAGGGTGACGAAAGCATTGCAGTATAAACTGCAGGAAGCGGAGAATACCAGGCAGAGCGCCAAGCTTTCCGGGCAGCTGGCCCAGGAAACCTATGACGAAACCGTCACTTCCTTACAGGAGACGGTGACGGAGGCCCAGAACGCTTATGAAGAAGCAGCGCAGGAGCTGGCGGATTTTAACGCCTTCGTAGGAGAGGACGGCATCGTTTATGCCGATGGCAGCGGACTGGTGACGGCGGTAAATTACGAAGCGGGAGACCGGTTAAAGACCAAGGGCGCCATGGTAACCTATGTAAAATCCGATGGCTATAGGATCTCTGTAGACGTTTCCGAGGAGGATATCCCGGAGATTTCCGTGGGAGATACGGTATCCATCGTCATGACGGCGTATCCGGATGAAACCTATACCGGCACGGTAAAGACCATATCCACCAGTCGCTCCGGCAGCTACAGCGCCACGGTCAGCTATCCGGTGGAGATCGAAATACAGGGTGATACCTCCAAACTCTATGGAGGCATGACCGCAGAGGTGATCTTTGACAGCACCGAAGGAGAAAGCTGATGGAAGAAAAGAAGCAGGACGGATTGCTGCAGAATGAGATAAAAGAAAAACAGAATGCAGGAAAGTCGGAAACAGGGACAGGGTCCGGAACTGAGAAAAGCAGAAAAAAAACAGGGAAAAAGAAGCATTTGCTGCTGGCAGGCATCGTGCTGATCATTGTGCTGCTTATGGTTGTCATCGGTATTCTTGTTTTCAAAAGCCGCAATAAAACAGAGGTAAGCTACCGGGAAACAACAGTACAGAAAGGGGAGCTTTCCGTGGGCATCACCCAGTCCGGGGAGATCAGTATCGGCTCCACCACCCAGTCTTTTACCCTGGATCTTTCCGCCTATACCAACAGTTCCTCCGGCAGCAGCAACAATTTTTCCGGGAATTTCTTTGATATGATGGGCGGCGGCTCTTCCTCTTCTTCCGACAGCCGCACACTGGAGGTAGAACAGGTTTATATTACCGAGGGACAGCAGATCAGTGCCGGAGATGCCATTGCCAGTCTGAAGGAATCCAGCGTTTCCTCCATCCGCAACGAACTGACAGAGGATGTATCGGCGGCGCAGCTGACCTGGCAGCAGGCTCAGACCAGCCAGAAGACCAGTGACCTTAAGGCAAACCAGAACTACAATACCTGGTCTTTATATGGCGATTACGCCCAGGCCGATTATGAAGCGACCATCGCAGATCTGGAGGAAGCAGTCAATACGGCCCAGACCAGTTTGGATGACGAGGAAGAGAACCTGGCGGATCTAAAGAGCCAGCTGACAGAGGCACAGGGAAAGAAGACCACCTATGAGGAACTGGTGAAGAATGCCGAGTATCAGGTGGAAAATACTTCCCGGGAAGAGGCGCTTTACTACTACATTACTGCGGAGAACGGCAGGGAAGAAGCCCAGAAGCTGTTGGATGATATTGAGGATGAAATAGAATCCCTGGAGGACCAGATAGAAACCAGCGAGGAAAATATACAGACCTATACCATCACGCTGCATACGGCCATGAAGGCGCTGGAGACCGGAACAGCCAAGGCACAGACAGAATATCAGACTCGCACGATCTACTATAATTCTGCGGCATCCTATCGGGATACATCCCTGGCCCAGAACAGTTTGACGACAGAAAAAGCTAAGGGCGACTACGAGGATGCCCAGGAAAAACTGCAGAAGTTTGATGAAGCCATTCAAAATAATCAGTTGGTATCCGGCTACAGCGGTGTGGTTTCTTCCGTATCTGTTTCCGCAGGAGAAACCCTGCAGACGGGAACAGCCCTGATGACGGTAAATGACTATGACGAGGTAACTGTATCTGTCAGCGTGTCGGAGGATGATCTGGATGCGGTGCAGGTAGGGGGCGAGGCCAATGTCTCCATTTCCGCGTATCCGGATGAGACATATACGGGAACGGTCAGCAGCATCGGGGATTCCACCTACAACAGCAGCACCGGAGAGACAGATTATACGGTAAAGGTCAAGATCTCCGGTAACGTGCAGTCTCTGTACAGCGGTATGTCGGCAGATGTCACTTTCGTAACCGGTGAAAAAGAAAACGTGCTGTATGTGCCAAACCGTGCCATCCTTCGCGAGAACGGAAAGTCCTATGTGCAGGTGTATGACGAAAACGGCAAGGTGACGAAAAAAGAAGTAACGACAGGATTTTCAGACGGAACCAACGCAGAGATCAAAGAAGGTCTGGCGGAAGGCGATGTGGTGCTTATCGAAAGGTAACAAGTAATTCAAAAAGCCTGATGGCATTTTGAATTACTACATGGATGCCGTTTTCGGCATCCATGCGTGATCGTATCGGAGAATTCGCCTGCGCGAAATTCTCCTCACGTTGCCGCAGACAAGCTGCGGGAGGTAAAAATGAAACTATCGGAATTATTTCGGCTGGTATGGCTGAACCTTTCACAGAATAAATCCAAGGCTGTGCTGACATCGGTGGGAATTATCGTAGGTTCTGCCACCATTATGCTGGTGATCGCCATCGGAACCGGCGGTCGTGCAGAGGTGGCAGAGCAGTTCAAAAATCTGAATGCAGGATCAATCGATGTAAGCTATGATTCCTCCGCCAGTGTGGAGGATGAATTCGGCGAGATGGGCGGCGATATGCCCGGCGGCGGTCCCGGCGGTGATATGGGCGGCGGAGGCATGCCCGGCGGCGGAGGCGGCATGGCCGGTGGCGGCGGTATGCCCGGCGGAGGCGGCATGGAAGGCGGCGGTGGTATGCCCGGCGGTGACATGGGCGGCGGCCGGGATCAGAACAGCGTGACCCTCTCCTCTTCCGATCTGCAGGATCTGCTGGACTTCGTGCCGGGATTGAGTGAGGGAACCATTGCTTACTCCACTACATCCAGTGTGGAAGGCGGTGAGCTGGAGGAAAGCTCCACCTATACCATCGCCGGTGTGACGGGGAATTATGCTTCCATGAGCAATATGACCATGGCGCTTGGCAGTTTTCTGACGGATGAGGATAATACCGCCAAGTCCCGTGTCTGCGTCATCGGCAATTCCGCGGCCAAAACCATCTTTGGCAGTGTCCAGAGCGCAGAAGGCAGCACCCTGTATATCGACAACAGAGCCTATACCGTATCCGGCGTTCTGGATTCCATGGGCAGTGTGGCTTCCGGCATCAGTCCGGATGATACCATCTTTATTCCCTATGAGACAGGTATTAAGTATCTGACCGGTGACAACGTGACTCCCACGATCACGGTAGTGGCGGAGAATACGGATCAGGTGGACACGGTCAAAAGCAATATCAAGGAAGTGCTGGCAGAGAGTTATCCCAATGCAGGTTTCACCATTTCCGATGCCGGCAGCAAAATGGAAGCGGCCAATCAGTCCAACCAGACACTGACCTATCTGCTGATCGCTATGGCGGTGATCGTATTTATTGTAGGTGGTATCGGTATCATGAACGTGCTTTTTGTATCTGTCAGAGAGCGCACCAATGAGATTGGTATCCTCAAGGCCATCGGCTGCAGCAGACGGGATATATTGTTGGAATTTCTGCTGGAGGCATCGGCCATCAGTATGCTGGGAGCACTGCTCGGTATAGGCGCAGGTGTGGCCATCACCCCCATCATCGAGACCCTGGGTGTCCGGGTGGATCTCTCCGTATACGGCGGTATCCTGGCACTGGTTTTCGGTATCCTGACAGGATCTGTCTTTGGATTCTATCCGGCGTATAAGGCGTCCCGGATGATCCCGGTACAGGCACTGAACGCGGAGTAAGAAACAACGTCTGCAGCTGCAGAAAGCATAGGAAAAGAAAGTCGACAGGCGAAAGACCATGGAAAAAGAAAACAAACAGGATGCGGCGGACAAGCAGCGGGATAAAGCCGATCTTTGGAAAAAAATGACCGATGAAAATGCGGCCAGAGCCGAGCGGGAATGGAAGCGTGAGGAAGAGGCAGCCAATCGCGCAGCCAGGGAACTGCAGGAAAAAAAGAAAAAGAGAAGGAAAAAGATCCGTATTGCAGTACTGCTGCTGGTGGTGATCGCTGCGGCAGGCATATTTGGCGGATTCCGATACCGGCAGTACCAGGAAGAAAAAGCGGCCCAGGAGGCCGATGTGCTGGCACTGGCCGATGGTGAGGAACTGGTCTACGGAAAGATCACCAAGGCTGTGGGCAACGATATTATCGTGACGGTTCTGGAAGTAAAGTCGGATGCAGCATCTGGGGATGAGGAAAAGGACGACACGGAAGCAGATGTATCCACAGCGGGTGAGAAACCGGAACAGGGAAGCATGCAGGATAGTGGAGCATCCGGTGCGCCACAAGGAATGGGTGAACAAGGCGGCGCTGCACCGGATCAGAACAGTCAGGGCGGCGCACCAGGTGCTACAGCTTCCGATATGGGTGAGCAGAACAGTGCAGACGGCCAGGGCGTCCAGTCTCAGGAGACGACTAATTCCCAGAGTGGTCAGCCGCAGGGAATGGCATCAGCACAAAATGCATTGCAATATACAGAGACCAGCCAGACCAAGGAATATGAGGTGCCGGTAGGGACGGAAGTAACCACCAGGTTGGGCGCTACCACCAGTTTTTCCAGGTTGTCTGTGGGAAATATCGTGGGCATCGTGGTACAGAACGGTACGGATAATATACTTCGGATCAAGATCGTAGAGTAACGATAGAAGAATAATGATAGAAGAATAATGATAGAAGAATAAAGATAGAAGAATAAAGATAGAAGAATAAAGACAGTAGAGTGATGTAGCCGTTAAGTTACGGATTGCCCTGCAATCCCAAAACCATACGAACATTGTCCGGTTCTTTGACCAACGTCTGAACAGACAGTGATCAGAAAAAGGACTGAGAGAGTGTACGTGCGGTGTACCATAACCGCCCGGGAGCTCGGAAAAAACTATACGGCGTTCATACAGCAAAAAGATTCGGCAATATACAGATATCGCAGGAAAGGTAAATGCAATGGCGAGAAAGATCATTAAAATGAGTCATATCTATAAGGGATATATGCTGGGGCAGGAAAAAGTGCCGATCCTGAAAGATGTCAATTTTGAGGTGGAAGAGGGAGAATTCGTGGCGATCTTGGGTCCTTCCGGATCCGGTAAGACCACCTTGATGAACCTGATCGGCTGTATGGACCTGCTGGATGAAGGGGAGTATTACCTGGATGGTATGGCGGTTCACGGACTGCAGGAAGAGGATATGACCCAGATCCGAAATTCGCGGATCGGTTTTATTTTCCAGAACTACCAGTTGATCCCTACCTATACGATCCAGCAGAACATTATCATGCCCCTGCTGGTGCGGGGAATGTCCACCAAGGACGCTTTGGAAAAAAGCCGGGATGTGGTAAAAATGCTGGGCATCGATCATCGCTTAAAGCACAGACCATCAGAGCTTTCCGGCGGTCAGAAACAGCGAGCATCCATTGCCAGAGCGCTGGTGAGTAATCCCTCAATCCTATTGGCCGATGAACCTACCGGTGCACTGGATCAGGAAAGCGGCAAGGATGTGCTGCGCCTCTTTGAAGAGCTGCATGATATGGGGCATACCATTGTCATGATCACCCACGACCTGGGGGTGGCCAAGCATGCGGGACGTATCGTATACATTGTAGACGGCAGACTGTATGAGAGCGAAGAAGAGGTCAGAGAGATGGAAAAGAAAAAAGCGTGACCGCGCAGTTCTTCTTCTCGCTCGCAAGCCCCTTGAAATCAAGATAGCCCTCCAACAGCATATCAGGAAGATGCAGATGGTCCAGCACTTCTTGATATGATGTTAGAGGGCATATTTATCTTGTCTTGATCAAAATAATCCGAAAATCTGTACATAAACTCTTTCTTTATTTTTTCTTTTTCGCCGCTTTCAGCTCAAGGTTTAATACATGCTCCCTAAGAACAACACCAATCAGATTATCTATCGTCTTTGTGAAGGTCATATCCTGCTTGCCGGATAAGTCCCTTTCATAACCTAAATGCAGCGCAATGCCGAGTTTTCGTACCTTCGGATTATTACTTTTTACTGGCAACATCTTTTTAAGATAACCATTCAAGAGGAAATAATGGAAGGAAGTTTTTATCTTTGCTTCTGTAGGTTTGTTTAATGCACGCGTAATACCACGCAGGATCATTGCCATGCCCGACATTTTGGCCTCAGTCTTCCTCTTAAGATAGTCATTCAGCCACACGATTGCTTCGTCTTGAGTTGTTTCATCGGAAAGACCTCCGTCTTCCGGATTACTTCTTGCTGCAGCCTGTATTCCGTTATATATCTTGTCAAAGAAAAGAGCCATATACGTGACTGATGCTGATGAATTACTCGTATACATGTCGCCCTGCGGTTTTACTTCACCGGTGCATTCCTTTGCCCTTAGGCTGAACGCATAGTCAATGTCTGACTGCCGGAAGGAGCTTTTATTGAGCATATCTCTGTGCGACTGGTCAAACTGCCTTGCTAAAATTTCCTCCCTGTAAAGCCGATCCCACTCTTTCGTCGTTTTGCTGTTCCATTTCTTTGGTGCTTTGCCGCCGGCTTCTTGCCATTCCGCGTCTAACGCGACATATCTTGAATAAGCCGCCACAGCCTTTTCCGGTGTTTTGTGAATCTGAAGGTAGGACTCATAATGGCTGGGTGTCATCATCGCCATTTTGTTGCCTGCTCTGACCATATATTCCTTTTTAGTCATTTGCTCCCTAAGCTGGGTTAGTTCGTCTTTATCGGAAGTTTTTTGCTTACAGCCGTATATAAAATCTATCAGTTGTACAGCTATCTGCATTGTCGAAAGAAGATTCATGACTTCCGTGTTCACTCTGCTGTCGGAGTGCAGGAATTTTTGATAATTCATGCTGACATCTGCCATTTCCTCTGTAATCGTCGCACGAGCATTCTGCAGATCCTGCTGTGATACCAGCATATCAATAGGAACGGGAACGTTGTTAGGAATATTCTCGGAAGCCATCGCACGTGCGTTGTCCAAAGTTTCAATCGCGCCTCCAAGAAAGGTCAACTGGCTGACCCAGTTTCCGAATTCACGATTGGCTACGAATAAAGTCTCATCTGTCATGCCCGTGATTGCATAAATCTTGCGTTCAAGCTTTCTTGCTTCCGAATGGATAGCCCGGTACAGCTTGTTTAAACTGTTAATATCTACGTCTCTTGCATCTTGACTCTCATCTGTCTTCAGGATATCAGGTGCATACCTGTATGAGCCTAACTGACCTTCCGTATCTGTCATGCGGCGGATATTCTCGCCCGAGGATCCGGGCGCAAGGCTTGTAACTCCTAATTTTGCAGTGTTTTTGGTCTCTCTGTAACGATCAAAATCCTGCTTTGTTACGCGCTTGTTGCCCCAGCCCTGATAGCTTAAGTCGTCTGACTGCGTGAGATTACCCATCCTGCGCTGCAGATCGGTATCCCAGAAACCATTCCAGGCGTTTGCAAATACAAAGGCGCCGTGCGCCAGAGAATTAAAGCGAACCTTTTCCTCCGGGAATATTCTGTCTATCGCATCTGTGGCAATGCCGCCCACTCTGAACATATCGCGCACGAAGGTAGTACAGTTACGCGTATAATATCCGTAACCGCCCTGTTCCGTATATTTCTCCGAGGCCTTGGCTATTCTTTCGATTTGATCCGGTCTCGCAGAATAGGTCTTGCTGATATCATAAGTTTGTAGGGCATCATCTTTCAGCTGTCCGGGAACAATAGCTCCCTTAAGTGCCATTGCGCCCTCTGCAAGTGACAGACCGCCGATAGGATAAAATCCGTATTTAATATTATATCGCTCCTTCTTTCCGGTGATCTTGCTGGCTCTGGTGTACTCAATGCCGATCATCGAATGTCCCATCTGTCTGTAGTGCATACTTCTGGAGGAGCCTGTCTTGGGCTGTTCAATATATACAGTAACCTTAGGAGCTAAGTCGTTGCCGTCTGCATCAGTCGCCTTTGCTGCTGTAATATATGACCAAACCGTAGGCACGCGGCGAAAATCCGCTAAAACACTGCCATTATTTTCTTTCGAGCTGAATTTTGCACCTTCCCGTCCCGGTATCAGCTTATGGGTTCTCTTCTCCTGCCCTTCCTCAGCTTTTTTGTATGCAACATGTTTTATACCGTTCGTAATTCCGAACTTTCCTACTATGGATGCCGGTAAAACCGAGAGTTTTCCGATTGAATTGCCAACGCCTCGCCAAAAGTAATTATTTGCCTCAGACGCCTTGCTCCATTTTGTCCTGGGCGTTTGCTGCGGTACAAAGCCATTAATCTCGTCAGGATTGCCAGGCGGTTGAGCTAACTCCTCCTCCCAAGGCTCCTGCTCCTCCTCTTCCTGCGGCTGTTCCTGTAGCTGCTGCTCTTCCTCCTCATTTTGAGGTGCCAAGCCGTTCTGATCCCTTATGCCACTGTTTCTGTGCTGCCCTTCCTCATTGTGCGGCTGTTCCTCGCGCATTGACTCATTAGACTGCACAGCGACTACAGGCTCTCCCTGATTCAGCTCATTGCCTTCAGGACGACGTCTCGCCGGCATAGTTCGGCTGCGAGGGATTCCAATGTCTTCGATAATCTCAAAGTCACCCAGTTGGCTGGAATGTTTCTTATTTTCTTTTCCTTTATTAGGCATGACGGCTTCCTTTCTCAACCAAACGTATGGGCATCCGTTTCTCGCTTCCTATCACCTGCAGGTAAAATACTCCGTGTCTTATCTTAGTTCTGATTGTCTCAGTATCTGCATTATCTTTGTTAAGATTAGGTATGAGCTCTTTTTGAGGGCTTACAAAGGAACTTTGCGTTTTGAGCGTCCTATGATTTTCGTGTAAATTTCCTGCGGGTAACTTACACGAAAATACAGTGGATGCTGAAGAGATATAATGATCCGTATTCAGGCTTATTCGCCGCTGTTGTTAAGTTCTGTCACATACCAGGAGCCGTCAGCATCCTTGCTGATGGTGGCATAGGGTGCACCGTCATAGCCAAAGCTCAGCTTAAAGGAATTGCCGGTAACCTTGCTGTTATAAAGATCAGCGTAGCGGACACTTCTGCGCAGCTCATCGGTGATGGTACTATCAAAATCAAGATTGGAAAACTCTTCGGCAGAGGCAATCTCCTTGCCGTCCACCTTCAGCGGGAACTTGCAGGAAGAGGACAGATAGTCCATATTTTCTGCTTCGAAGGCAAGGATCACCTGGCCGGCTGCATACATGGCCTCATAATCCTTTTCCGGTACCTGATCGTCGGTATTCTTAAGGGAAACCAATACAGCGTTGCCGCTCTCACCCTCCGGTGCCTCGGAGTCCAGAAGGCCCTTGAAGGTTACTTCATAGCAATGGCCGATCTGGATCTCGGAATTGGCGGTGCTGAAATCCTCGCCGCCCAGGTCCGCAAGTTCTCCCTCTGTAGTCAGAATGGTAAAGGAATGCATTGCGGCATCCAGGATCACGCCATGGACAGTGTACTCCACATCTGCCATGGAATCTGCATAAGTCATGTCCACCTTCTCATAGTCACCGGCGGCATTGATACGGTTCTTAAAGGTCTGGGCACTGTCATACAGTTTCATATAGGCATCCCATGTATCCTGACCGCACTGTACATCGGTGGGATAGGAAATGGAAACATAGAGAGAAGCCTTCTCTTCGTCAGCAGTCTTCAGTCCGCAGACAAAGTCGCCGCCTACATAGCGGATGTACTCCGGCACATCCTTGCTGACAATGATCTGGCAGATACTGCCGCCCTCATTGTTTTCAGCTGCAGGGGCGTAAACAAAGGAGACACTGTAGCTGTCAGGGGTCTCCTGTACGGTGCAGTTGTAATCGTCTTCCTTCCAGGAAGAGGGAATCTCCATGGTGAAGTAAGGCGTCGTCAGTACGCCGTCCTCAATGTCTGCCGCAACAGCCGTGCCGGAAGCATCGCTTTCTTCGGTGGTTTCTTCGGCAGTCTCCTGGGCAGAAGCGCTCTTTGTGGACTGTTCGGTGGCAGCCTCCTCGACTGCGGATGTCTCTGTGGAAGCTGTGTCCGCCGCTGCATTACCGCAGGCCGTCATACTCAGCACTATTCCCAGAGAAAGAATACCTGTGAGAATCTTGTTTTTCATAATTACCTCCTTCTGCCGCAGCTTGTCTGCGGTATTATTTTTAATTATAACAGATACTATTCTCTCTTTTCATCAAAAATAGATGTAGATATAAAAATAGGTGTTTTCACTGTTATTTGGCGCCGTCTCACCATGGCCGGGCGGCGGGCCGTAAGCAGTGATCACTGTTTGGGCTACATTTAAATTGTAAAAAAATCCCGCCGCCTTCATAGGAAAAGCGGCGGGACGAATGTGCACTTACCTGAAAGAACTCTCCGAGTTAATAAACCGGAAAACCAAATTTGAAGATGGGGGGAACGACGATGTAGTTAAACATATGGGGTCTCCTTTCTATTTTGGGTTTGTTGTCGGTTGAAATCGTTATGTGTTACGTTTTTGCTCTGTTTTTGTTTTGTTAGGCTTATCATATAGGAAATGGCGTATGATAAGCGTAACAGGAAATCTGTTACGCCTGTTGCGCGTTTTTATGTTTGCTAACTACCTGCCGCTTGGCTGGGGGAGCTGTAACCACAGAAAATAATCTGCAAAGAACGATGCAAACACGCATGGAATATGGGATAATAAAGCTGTATCGTATCAAACACCTTAGAAATGGGGATCACTATGCTGAAAGATGGAAAAATCTGGGTAGGAAGTACAAGTCAGGGAACACCGGTCATGCTGCTGCCCGGGATGGCAAACCGACACGGGCTTATCGCAGGCGCCACAGGAAGCGGCAAGACAGCAACCTTGAAGGGAATGGCAGAATCCTTCAGCGATGCGGGGGTTCCGGTATTTTTGGCAGATATAAAAGGAGACCTGGCCGGCATGTGTCAGGCAGGAATACCCGGAGAGAAAATAACGGAGAGAATGGAAAAGATCGGTATGGAACCGGCGGCAGATTTTTTCCGGAGCTATCCGGTGACCTTCTGGGATTTATATGGGAAAAACGGGATTCAGCTGCGCACGACCATTTCTGAAATGGGACCGCTGCTGCTTAGCCGTGTGCTGGGATTAAACGAGCTGCAGTCGGATATACTGGATGTGGCTTTTCAGATCGCGGATGCAGAAGATCTTTTGCTGATCGATACCAAGGACCTGAAGGCACTCCTTAACTACGTGGGGGAACACCGAGGGGACTACGAGGCGGATTACGGCAAGATCAGCAGTGCCTCTGTGGCGGTGATCATCCGTTCTCTGGCTTCTCTGGAGGGAGCAGGGGGAGATCTGTTTTTTGGAGAGCCGGCTTTAAATATCACAGACTGGTTCAGTACGGACAGCAACGGAAAAGGTATGATCCACATCCTGGACAGTGTGTCCCTGATCCAGAATGGCCAGTTGTATTCCACCTTCCTGCTTTGGCTGCTGTCAGAGCTCTTTGAGCAGCTTCCCGAGGTAGGAGATCTGGATAAGCCCCGCATGGTATTCTTTTTTGATGAGGCACATTTGCTCTTTAAGGGAGCATCCGAAAGTCTGTTGGATAAGATCAGCCAGGTGGTCAGATTGATCCGTTCTAAGGGCGTGGGTATCTATTTCTGCACCCAGAGCCCTTCCGATATTCCCGATGAGGTGCTGGCCCAGCTGGGCAATAAGGTACAGCATGCACTCCACGCTTATACGCCGAAGGAACAAAAGGCGGTAAAGGCAGCAGCCCAGTCCTACAGGGTCAATCCTGCCATGGATACCTGTCAGACCATTATGGAACTGGGGGTAGGAGAGGCAGTGTGCTCCTTTTTAACAGAGGATGGTGTGCCGTCAGTGGTGGAAAAGATCACGGTGGCGCCGCCCCGGTCCCTGATGGGAACTATTAGCGATGAACTGCGGCAGAAAATGATCCGGGAAAGTCTGCTCAGTGTCAGATATGCCAATGCGGTGGATCCGGATTCCGCCTATGAATTCTTACAGCGAAAAGGACTGCAGGAGCAGGCTAAGGCTCAGGAGGCGGCAGAGGCCAAAGAGAGAGAAAAACAAGAGGCGAAGGAAGCCAAAGAAAGAGCCGGTGCAGAGGCAAAAGAAGCCAAAGAAAAGGCAAAGGCAGAGGCTAAAGCAGCTAAAGAACAGCAAAAGGCCCTGGAAGCATCCCAAAAAGCCGAGGAAAAAGAAAAACAGGCCCAGAATAAAGCCGTGGAAAAGGCAGCCAAATCTGTCTCCCGCACTGTGGCAGGCACCATCGGCAGAGAAGTAGGAAAGAATATCGGCGGCACTTTCGGAAGCTTCGGTAAGACGCTGGGCGGCAATGTAGGAGCCAGTCTGGGAAGAGGATTGATCGGGACGTTGTTTAAAAAGTAATCATTCATAACGTATCAAAAAAGGGATTGACAGTCCCTTTTTTGATAACGTATAATCAAGCCACATCGCAATAGCGATGGATCTACTATTCTTTTAAGTTCAAAAATGACAGGTGTTCTGCCTGCCGAGAAATTCCCATTTTTTTTCTATTATCGTAATACCTGTATCTATCGGTGATTCTATCTGTTTTTTTGCTGCGCTTTTATAGGTGGCTTTCCTCACGGAGCCGCAGACAAGCTGCGGCAGGAAGTGGAAAAGTTTGCAGGAAATGCCTGATGGCATTCCTTAAAAACGGCAATGATGCCGTAAACGTCATCATTGCATATCGCATCGGAGAATTCGCCTGCGCGAAATTCTCCTCACGGAGCCGCAGACAAGCTGCGGCAGAAAGCGGAAAATATGACGCAGCGGGATGTCCTTCTCCTTATTCTGGTGACCGGTGCTATGGTCACGGATCTTCGAAAGGGGAAAATCTATAATTTCTGGACGATACCGGCTTTTCTGGCAGGGATTGTCCTGCGTTTTGTACAGGGCGGCATCCGGGGAATGCCGGCGCTCTTTCTATCTGTTCTTATTTCTTTTCTGCTTCTCTATCCGGTTTACCGGATCCGGGGAATCGGTGCCGGAGATGTGAAGCTTTTCATGGCGATCGCCGTTTATCTTTCACCTTTATCTGTTATGCATTGTATCGCAGCCGCCTTTCTGATCGGCGGTTTCCTGTCTCTTCTCTTACTCATCAAAGAAAAAAATCTGCATAGTCATATCCATTTCGCCGTGCCCATCGGCTTCGGTGTCATCTTATTTCTGGGGGGATTTTATTCATGAATACCAATTTTGTGGCTATTTACGATGATGAGATGAATTATGCCTGTCATCTCATGGAATATTTGAAGACTAAAAACGGTTTTCCGTTGGAAGTATATGTGTTTTCTGATATCAACAGACTGCTGCGCAAGGAGATGATGGAGCGGACGGTGCTTCTGGTGGTGGCGGAATCCGAATATTCTCACCGGGTAGCGCAGGCCGGCTTTTCCAACATTCTGATCCTCAATGAGAGCGACAGTTATCTGGGGGAGGAGCCGGAGAATATCAGTAAATACCAGTCCATGGAATTCATTGCCCGCAAGATCCGGGAGAAAACGGCCCGGTATATGACGGAAGCACAGGATGTGGTCCTGCCGGGGATACGGCATAAAAACAGTATGAAGATCATAGGCGTCTATACGCCCATACGCCGCTGCTTACAGACCACCTTTTCCCTGACCTTGGGACAGTTGCTGGCCGCCCGGTCCAAGGTACTGTATCTGAATTTCGAGAATTTTTCCGGATTCGAGTATATGATGGACCGCAGCTTTCGAGGATCCGTCAGCGACCTTCTCTACTACAACGAATGTGCCAGGGAGAAGCTGGCGGGGCAGCTGGATATGATGGTGGAAAATTTAAACGGCCTGCATTTTATTCCGCCTATGAAATCTTTTGTGGAGCTGCGGGCGGTGCAGAGCCGGCAATGGGTAGAGTTATTTCATACCATTGAGCGGGTGACGGATTATGAATATCTGATCCTGGATCTGACGGAGGCCATGGACGGACTGTTCAGTATCCTGCGGGAATGTGCGGTGATCTATACCCTGACCAGGACAGACGGATTTTCCACAGCCAAGATCAAGGAATATGAGCTGACGTTAAAGGATACCCATTTCGAGGATCTGTGCGTTAAGACCAGGCGTTGGCAGATCCCCGTTTTTAAGGAGCTTCCCTCCAGATTAGAGAATCTGACCCACGGGGATCTGGCGGATTACATCCGAAGACTGATGGAGGACGAACGGTATGGAATCCTATGAGGAGATCAGAGAGCGAATTCACAATACCATCCTGGAACGGATCGATTTTTCCAGAGAGGTGCCGGATGAAGAAGTATTGGATCTCATCGATGAGACGGTGGTAGAGGCAGCCAAGACGGATAATCTTGGGCTGGAACAGATGAAGCTGCTGCGCCGGGAGCTCTATTATGCCATCCGCAAGCTGGATGTACTGCAGGAAATCCTGGATGATACGGAGATAACCGAGATCATGATCAATGGCAAGGATCACGTTTTTGTGGAAAAAGAGGGAAAGATCATTCCCTATCCTCAACATTTTACCTCCGGGGAGAAACTGGAGGACGTGATCCAGCAGATCGTGGCGGCCTGCAACCGGGTGGTAAATACCTCTTCCCCTATCGTAGATGCCAGGTTAGAGGACGGCAGCCGTGTGAATGTGGTTTTGCCGCCCATAGCCCTTAACGGACCCATCGTGACCATACGGCGATTCCCGGAGGAGCCTATCCGCATGCGGGATCTGCTGGCGTGGGAGTCTCTTTCCGAGGAGACAGCCAGATTTCTGGAAAAAGCAGTAAGGGCCGGATACAACATTTTTATCAGCGGGGGCACCGGTTCCGGTAAAACCACCTTTTTAAATGCCCTTTCGGAATTTGTCCCTGCCTCAGAGCGGATCATCACCATCGAGGACAATGCCGAGCTGCAGATACAGCATGTAGAGAATCTGGTTCGTTTAGAGGCAAGAAATGCCAACATGGAGGGCTGCAGGGAGATCACGATCAGAGATCTGATCCGCACCTCTCTGCGAATGCGGCCGGATCGCATCATCGTAGGGGAAGTCAGAGGTGCCGAGAGTATCGACATGATACAGGCTATGAATACCGGACACGACGGCTCCATGTCCACGGGACATGCCAACAGTACCGGAGATATGCTGCGGCGTCTGGAGACCATGATCATGATGGGAATGGACCTGCCGGTCAGTGCTATCCGGGGCCAGTTGGCTTCCGGCATCGATCTGATCGTGCATCTGGGGAGACTGCGGGACCGCAGCAGGCGATTATTGGAGATCGCAGAGGTAGTCGGACTGGAGGATGGACAGATCCGCCTGTCGGTGCTGTATCAATTTGAGGAAACAGGGGAGCAGGAGAACGGCCGCATTGACGGGACCTGGCGCCGAAAGGCTGTTTTGCAGCACCAGGGAAAGCTGGAGTCAGCCGGCCTGCCGCCGGAGCGATAGGCAAGGTGCGATGTGGAAGGGGAGAACTTGAAAGAAAGGCGTATGGCATTTCTTCCAAAGGACATCGATGATGTGAAGGATATAGACGATGTAAAGGATATAGACGATGTAAAGGATATAGATGACGTAAAGGATATAGACGATGTAAAGGACATAGACGATGCAAAGAATATAGATGACGTAAAGGACATAGATGATGTAAGTATCATCCATGCGTATCGTATAGGAGAAAAAAGAGATGAAAAAAGTACACCGGAGAAAAAATCTCATACCAAAGGATCGTCAATCCCTGCTGTATGCAGCGGAAGCTGCTGGAATTCTGGTTTTTATCGCTCTTTTCTTTTACAGGTCTTTTTTAGCGCTCATTTTTCTGCTTCCTATGCTGTGGCCGATCTGGCGGCGCTGCTCCAAGAGGGCAGAGGATAAAAAGAACAAAGAGATGACAGAACAGTTTAAAGAGGCCATGCACAGCATCCTGACCTCTCTGAAGGCGGGCTACTCGCCGGAAAACGCGTTTCGGGAGTGTGTCCCGGAAATGGCATTTCTTTTTGGGAAGAGAAGCATGATCTGCCGGGAGATGACCCAGATCAGCAAGGGAATGGACAATCACATTGCTCTGGAAAAACTGCTGCTGGAGTTCGGAAGCCGCAGCAAGATACCGGACATTCAGGAATTTGCCCAGGTTTTTTCCATCGCCAAGCGGGGCGGCGGAAAGATGACGGAGATCCTGGAGAGAACCATCACCTTGCTGCAGGATCGCATGGAAACCGAAAAAGAGATCGATCTGATGATCAGTGCCAAAAAGCTGGAACAGCGGATCATGGATGCCGTGCCTTTTTTGATCGTTTTTTACGTGGGGATCACATCCAGAGGTTTTTTTGATTCTCTCTATCACAACTTCAAGGGAATCTTGATCATGACGGTTTGCCTGGCGGTATATATGGTGGCCTTTGTCTGGTCGGAAAAGATCGTGGAAATACAGCTTTAAAAATACAATTGCGAAAATGCAACTTTGAAAATACAGTGATCCAGGCTAATGTCACCCTGTTTATACCTGTGCGAAGCGAAAGGAATGATAAAACTATGTGGAAAATGATCCTGTACGGCAGTGTACTGGCAGTGCTTTTACTGCTAGCCTTCCTCTCCCGCGGAGAAGATCCGGAGATCATGCAGGAGGAGAATCTGTCGGCTTTCCAGAGACCCTTTATGCGCATGGCCCTTTGGCTGCATAAAAAGATACAGAAAATTACAGGAAGATCGAAAAACAGGAGGATGCTATCCTACCGGGAACAGGTACAGATGGATCTGCACGTGCTCTATCCTGCGGGGGATGCGTCCCGGAGAGCGTATTGCTTTCATATCCGAAAGATGGGAACGATATTGATGTTTCTGGCGGTGGCGGATCTGGCGGCGTTGCTGGCGCATATGGCCGGCCGGCAGGAGCTTCTGATCGAGGAACAGGGGAAGATCGCCAGAGCCGATTACGGCGCAGGGGAGATGGAAGCCATCCTGCAGGCCAATGAAGGCAGAGACGGGGAATATACCTTGACCATCGGCGCCAGACAGTATTCTTCACAGGAGACGGAGACTATGGCAGAGGAAGCTTTCGCTATTTTGGATAAGGCGATACAGGGTGAGAATAGATCCTTGCAGGCGGTCAGTAAGGACCTTTACCTACCCTCTTCTCTGCCGGATTACCCCTTCAAGATCAAATGGGAAAGCAGCAGCTATGCGCTGGTGGATACAGACGGAGAGGTACATGGAGAACTTCTGGGCGAAAATGAAAAAAAGAAGGTGACATTGATGGCAAAGCTGAGCTATGAGCAGGACAGCTACACAAAGGAATATACACTGACTGTCACAGCACCGATCAAAAGCGGGGAGGAGAAAAAGAGAGAACAGATACAGGAAGCCTTGTGGGAGGCAGAGAGTACGGCCGCCTCAGAAAAGTGGCTTCAGTTACCCCAGGTGGTGGACGGTATGCAGATCAGTTGGCAAAGCCGGAAGGAAGACTACAGTCTGCTGCTTTTTGGACTGATCGTAGTGGCGGGGGTGCTCAGCGGCGCCGGGATGGAGCAGGATCTGAAAAAGAAGGTGGCTCAGAGAGAGAGACAGCTGCAAATGGACTATCCGCAGATGATCAGTCGTTTTGTACTGTTTCTGGGAGCCGGGCTCAGTGTGCGAAATGCTTTTTTCAGGATGGCCATGGATTACCAGAGACAGAAGCAGCAGAGCGGAGAAAGTCGCTTTGTCTACGAGGAGATCCTGCTGTTGTGTCATGAGTTAGAGAGTAGTGTTGTGGAAAGCACCGCCTATGAGCATTTCGGAAACCGCTGCCGCCTTCGCTGTTATACAAAATTCTGTGCACTGCTTAATCAAAACCAGCGGAAGGGCAATCAGGAATTACTGGCCATATTGCAGGCAGAAACCGAGGAAGCCTTCGCAGAGAGAAGAAACCTGGCCAGACAGATCGGAGAGGAAGCAGGAACGAAATTGCTCTTTCCCATGATCATGATGCTGGGAATCACGATGATCATGATCATCATTCCGGCATACAGTAATTTTTCTATGTAATCTGGGAGATTGATACGCCGATTGATAAATATAACAAAGGAAATAATAGCAAAGGAAATAATAGCAGAGGAAATAATAGCGATACCGTTTAAATAGTGATGTTGTTTATGGATAGTAAGCGTGGCGAAAAGACGCAGTACATTCATTCACAACAACCTGGATACTGCAAGGGCTGCCATGGAAGTGGCCGCCATGTGGAAAGGAAGAATCATATGCAGAAAAGAAAAACAGCAGGAAGGGCAAGCCGTGAGCCGCCTGCTAATTTTAATCGTGAATTTGTCAGTAAACAGATAATTAACGGTTGAAATTGGCAGGTGCTGAACAAATACAAAGAAAGGAGAACTGTTATGAAAGAGAGATTGCAGAGTTTCTGGAAAGAAGAGGATGGAATGGGAACCGTAGAGGTGATCCTGATCATCGTGGTTCTGATCGGTCTGGTCATTATTTTTAAGGATCAGCTGCAGAAGCTTGTTAAAACCATTTTTGAAAAAATAACAGAAGAAAGCAACACGGTGATGAAATGAAAGGAAGAAGGCGGGGGCAAGCAATTGCCTGCCGTGATCGAGTAAGTGGAGGGAAGCTTCCCGTTGAAAACAGATATGTGCATGCCTATCTGACCATATACCTGGCGCTTTCTATGGCGGTCATGCTTTCTCTTTTCCTTACCTTACTGGAAGGCGCACGGATGAATGCTATTCGCATGAAAATCGAGTGCACGGCAGACATTTCCTTAAATTCCGTGCTGGCCGAATTTCACCGTGCGCTCTATGAACAATATAACCTTTTCTACGTAGACACATCTTACGGAACCGGCAGCCCATCTCTGGGACTGACGCAGCAACACCTACAGAAATATATAGATAAAAATTACCAGTCTTCCCAAAAGGACCTGACCTCCCTGGAGGCAGAAACGGTAGAGATCATAAATGCCAGATATATACAGGATCTGGAAGGTCAGTCTCTGCGTCAGCAGATCTATGCCTATATGACGGCCCATCCCGGTGGAGAATATGTGGGAGATCTTCTGACAAAGATCGATCAATTCCAGGGCATTAAGAGCAGCGAAAGTGCGTGGCAGGAGCGAAGGATACAGAATGAAGAGGCCCTTGCCGAAACAGAGCCTCCCACGGTAACGGATGAAGAGGGAAATGAACGGGAAGTGCCTATCGAAAATCCCGCAGAGGAAGTATGTTCCTTCCGGCAACAGTCGGTATTGAATCAGATCTTCGGCATGGCGCAGCTGTCAGAGGCCGCGCTGGAGGGAGCAGACCGGCCATCGGCCAGAGGTCTGTCCGCCGGCAGCGGCTGGGAGGCGGAGAATACCCATCAGTATCCGGAAGCGGATGCACTTATGTTTGATCAGTATGTCTTTGAAAAGTGCGGAAATTACTTAAATCCGCTGGAAAAAAGCTGTTTGAAATATCAGATAGAATATATGATCTACGGAAATCCCAGCGATAAGGAAAACCTCTCCGACATGGCCACCGCACTGCTGGCTTTGAGAGAGGCAGCCAATCTCGCCTATCTGTTTACAGATACAGGAAAGGAGGGAGAGGCAGATGCCATGGCGGCTGTGTTATCGGCTGTAATTTTGCTGCCCGAGCTGCAGCCCCTTATTAAGACAGCGATTTTATTTGCCTGGGGATATCTGGAAAGTGTGCAGGACGTGAAAACTCTGTTTGCAGGGGGAAAGGTTCCATTATTTAAAGATGCATCGACCTGGCAGACGTCGCTGACGGGAATACTTGCGCCGGGATGGTCCACCCATGGGCAGAGCGGCGGAAGCGGATTGGGATATGAGGAATACCTGCGCATCATGCTTTACCTGCAGGACGGAAAAACTAAAAATGCCAGATTGTTGGATCTGATGGAAAGTGATATCCGGCAGACCCAGGGGAATGACCGTTTTCGGATCGATGGCTGCGTGGACAGCCTGGAGGCGCGGATAGAAACGAAGAGCCGTTTTGGATATCGATATACGATAGAGCATGCTGTCAGTTATAACTGAAGCTGCATCAATTCTTGAATAATTCTGTTACAGAGAGGCAACGCAGGAAATTGGGAGATAAAGCGTTGCTTTGCCGACGTAGTACTGAGAAAAGTGGCAGCGTGATGTCTGCTCTGAAGAAGCAGCGCAGGAAAAATCGTCAAGGAAGTTTTCCGTTTTACAGGTGCAGTATAGGGAGAATTGGAAGAGTAAGTTCTTTATAAAAGTAGCGCAAGGAAAAGTGACAGGGAAAGTCAGATATAAAAGGAATGAAAAAATCATTTCATTTAAAAGTCATTCCATTTAAATACAAAGAGCCTCTCCGGGCTGTGGAGTATCTGTCACTTTTCCAATACTTTCGTTTACGGTATCAAAAATTTAAAAGAGGTGTTGCAAAAGACAATGTCTTTAAACAAATCAAAAACGGTAATAAACAGACTATGCGAAAAGACAATGCCAATGCATAAATCAGGAGCAAACAGGTTACATAAAAGGATAATGCGTATAAGGGCATTATTAAGAAAAAAAGCGGCGGCCGGTATGACAGTGGAAGCGGCGCTGGTGCTTCCGCTGTTCCTGTTTTTCTTCATGAATATTCTGTTCGCTTTTGACATGATGCGACTGCAGAGTAATATGACGGCTGCCCTGCATCAAACAGGACAGCAGATCACAGAGTACGCTTTTTATTATCGCTACGGATTAAAGGAAATACTGGGCACGGGGGATGATCAGACAACAGAGACGGCGCAGGGGGAAGTAAAGGAAGCGGCACCGAAGGCAGAGGAAACAGTAAATGCAGGTGTCCCGGAGGAACTACTGCAGACAGGGCTGTCTTTTCTGGCGGCACAGACCTATGTGCGGGGGCAGGTGAATGCCTATCTGGGCAGTGATTACCTGGATCATACCTGCCTTTCCGGCGGTGCGGGGAGCATTTCCTATTTAAGGAGCAATATCCTGACCGATGGAGACATAGTTGAACTGACAGCCGATTATCGGGTGCGGCCCTTTATCAGGATACTGGGACTGCAGGACTTTTCCATGGAGAGCAGATATTATGCCCATGCCTGGACAGGATATGAGATAGGCAGTGGAACGCAGACGGCAGAGGGCAGCGAAGAGACGTATTGTTTTCTGACGGAAACAGGAACGGTATATCATTTGGATCGGGGATGCACTTATCTAAATCCTTCAATCATGACCGTGCAGGCCGCGCAGCTGGACCAGTGCAGAAATAATGCAGGGGCGCGGTATTATGCCTGTGAAAGCTGTAAACCGGCTAAAAATGGGACATTGTTTATCACAGATGATGGAAACCGTTATCACAGCACCACGGGATGTTCCGGTCTTAAGAGAACCGTCAGAGAAGTTCCCTTATCGCAGGTAAAGGATTGCATGCCTGCCTGCTCGAAGTGCGGAGGATAGCGATCATACTGCCGGAGCGCTAATGGATTTAGTGTATCGCCAAACGCCGGATCGATCCGGTTATTTGATCTACGTTCTACCGGATGGATCAGATAACAAGGAAGCAATGGCAATTATTAGGAAATCATTAAATTCGATGGTCTACTGTAATGGGGCAGTATAGTGCGAAATATAGAGGAAAGAAAAGTTTGAAATATGTGGAAACAGTTAAAATCGGGGCGGCAGTTTTTCTGGTAATGACAGGTGCTTATACGGATATAAAGTACAGAAAAGTGCCGGTGATGCTGCCGCTTTTCTTTTTATTCACAGGCGCCATTTTAAACGGATATCTTTTGTATACCGGGAAAACGACCGTAGTGACCTGTATTTTGTCATTGTCTGTAGGCGTTTGTATGCTGCTTTTCGCAGCAGTATTCCGGGGAAGTATGGGGTATGGGGACGGTCTTATGACCTTGGCGCTTGGAATGTTTCTTCGATGGGAAGAGATCTTTGCAGCAACCTGCATCGGTATTTTCCTGATGGGTATAGGAGGCGGCGTGTTGCTTGCTTTGAGAAAGGCTGACCGGAAGACCCAAATTCCCTTTCTGCCTTTTCTGGCAGTAGCCTTCTTCGTGACAGAGAGCATTATCGTGCTGTGATCTCCCTGGCACATGACGCCTGTAGAAGGGGGGAGAGGTATGCACAGAAGAAGTAATAATGCCGTATAGCCGGAAAAGGTTCAGAAACGGAATTTCAGGGGAAGAGGTATGTGTAAAAGAAGTAAGAATGCGGTATGGACAGAAAAAGTACAGAAGTCAAAAGTGCAAAAGTGGACAGGCGCCTACTTTACGGTGGAAGCGTCTTTTATTATTCCCATAGTACTGGTGATCTTTGTGCTGCTGATTTATCTTTCCTTTTATCTGTACGACAGATGTCTGATCGCACAGGATGCTTATATCTTGTGTTTTCGAAGCAGCATCCTGAAGGAGGAACAGGACAAGCCCCAGGCAGTGCTTGCCGGCAGGGAAAGACAGTACGGTACCAAATACTTTGCGGTGAAAAACAGCACAGGCAATGCGTCAATGAATGGAAAATGGGTGGAGATGCAAGGAGAGATCAGGATTTTTCCATCTGTTTTTCAAAGACATTTTCTGATGCCGTCAGAAGGATGGCAGATCGGTTATAAGGCAAAGGCTAAGGAAACAGACCCCGTAAAAGGATTCCGGCGGTTTACGAGAATACAGGCGATCGTGAAGAAGGCAATGGAAGGAGGCAAGATCGAAGATGGAAACGGATTGGACAACAGCGGAAGAAGTGAAGCCCCGCTACTATAAGGATGCGATGCACAATTACATGATCCTGTGCAGTGACGAAAATTTTGAAAGCTATCAATATAAAATGCTGGCAGCGAACCAGGTGGATGGTCTGCTTCCCTGCAGTCTGCGTTTTATTGACGAAAAATGCTTTCTTTATTATGAGATCACATCCAGGCAGAGCCTGGCATGTCTTTTTGAAAAAAGAGAAATGTCCTGTGAGGAAGTAAACATTCTATTGCAGGAAGCAGCTCGTATGAATGCCAAGTTAGAGGAATATTTGCTGGATCGGGAGCGGCTGCTGCTTCGTCCAGAGTTTATCTTCTATGATTTTGTGCAGGAAAAATTTTATTTCACTTACATTCCGGGAACCAAAGAAGCCCATGAACAGAATGCAGGAAAAGGAAGTGAGGCTACATTACTGGAATTCATTGCGGACAAGATGGAAAATGAAGAGAATGGATTACTGGGCTTGATCTATCGTCTGTGTGAAATGGCGGAGAATGAAAGCTTTTTGCTGACAGAAAAAACATTGCTGGATCTGAAAAAGGTAGCATATCCCAAGACGGCAGAGGAAGAACGTACCGCACAGGATTCCCTGGCCTATGAAAGTGATGAACGCTGGGAGCGGGAAAGCAGTATAAAGGCAGAGGCGCTTGATGAAAGAGCCCCTATGGAAGATCTTAAAGCGATACAGGGAGAGTACGATGCTGAACTGGCCATAAAAAACGCATCCTATGAAGAATACAACGCAGAGAATGAAAGAGAGTATCGAGACGTAAAGAAAGTCACAGGAACGGTCATAGGGAAAGATGCAGGGAAAGGAGTAGGGACAGGCACCGGGAAAGATGCAGGGAAAGGAGTAGGGACAGGCACCGGGAAAGGCGCAGGGAAAGGCGTAGGAACAGACACTGGGAAAGGTGCAGGGAAAGGAGTTGGGATAGACACCGGGAACGACACCGGGACAGAAGCAGCGCAGGCGGCAGTCAGCGATCAAAAAAAGCGCATTCTGCATTTTTTGATCGGCGCGGGAATTTCCCTGATCGCAGGTATAGTTCTTTGGTGGGTGTTGGATAATTATATCCTGGAGGCAGAGAGGGAGGCTCTTTGCCGCGGCGGTATGTATTTATGTATGGTGTCCGCGATCGTATGCTCTCTGTCCGGTGTCATCATGAGTATTCGCTGTGGCCGAATGGAAAAAAGAGAGATGAAAAGACAGGAAGCCTTGCGGGAAGAAAAAGAAATGCAGCCCACGCAGGAGTATGCGTTTGAGAGAATGAAAAAGGAAGCAGCAGTAAAAGAAACAAGACCGAGAGAAGAAGAAATTTACGCAGAGGATCTGGAAGAGCCAAAGCAAAAATTATATGGCATGGGTCCCTGGAGGAAATACAGGATTGCGCTGAAAGATTTTCCGTTCACGGTAGGCCAGATGGCAGGATATGCAGATTATCTTTTGGAAGATTCTTCCGTCAGTCGTCTGCATGCCAGATTTTCCGGCGGAGAGAAGGAAGGCACTGTTTATATGACAGATTTAAACAGCCTGAACGGGACATATGTGAATGGCATACGTCTGGAGCCTAACGAAAGTATAGGCATTCATCCCGGCGATGAAATCCACATCGGCAAGATAGCGTTTTGCTATCGATAAGAAGGAATGCTGTTGAAAAATAAAGGGGCAGGGGTTACGATGAAAAGAAACGGAAAGGGTCAAAAACGGAGTGGATATACAACAGAGAATTGGCTCTATTCTGCAGGAGCAGGGATATGAAAAATATCAGGCGTGTCCCAATGAAAAGGAAGTCTATGCAAGGTGCGAACAAAGAATAGTCTGTGTCGTAGAGGTGATTTCCGTTTCCGGCGGAAAAAGCAATGATGGGATGCAACAGAAAACGGAACCCTCGAGGGAGCATCGGTTTCATAGCATACCGGACACAGAGGAACTGGCGCAGCATTTTGTGTGCAGTGTGGGAGACGTACATATCCTGCATCTGATGATATGCGATCAAGTGACCGGTTCACTGAAAGAGACAAATGATCCTTTTTGCTGGATCATCGATACAACCACCAATAGACTCCTGATTTATGAAAACAGGACACCGGATTTTTACGGTCTGCGGCGTTTCATCGAGCAGGGACTGGCAGAAGAGGTCAGTCAGCCATTCTATTCGGAGCAGAATATGAGAACTGCCCGGATGGATAGTGATAGCCAAGAAGAGATTTCAGAAGTAAAAGAGAGGCTCAGAAAGATACCGGTGACGGTAACTCTTCTTATCAGTAACGTAATTCTTTTTCTGCTATGTGCTTTTTGGCCGGATGCGGCAGCAATCCTCTATGGAATGGGTATGCTGCAGGCAACGGCTGTGCTGGAGCAGGGAGAACTTTGGAGAGTGATCACCTGCATGTTTCTCCATGCGGATACGGCCCACCTGTTTTCTAATATGATCATGCTCTTTTTTGTGGGTGAGATCATTGAGAGAATCATGGGCAGCCTGCCGTACCTGCTACTCTATCTGCTGTCCGGCATAGCGGGAAATCTGCTTTCGATGGCATGGGATGTGGCCTATGGAGCAAGCGGAATGTCCCTAGGGGCAAGCGGTGCTGTTTTTGGCGTCATGGGCGCGATGCTGCTTCTGGTATTGGCACAAAGACATCGGATGCATAAGGAAGTGGTGTTTCGCATAGCACTTGGCGTAGGGTGTTGCCTGTACAGCGGATTTACCACAGCGGGGATCAACAATGCAGCCCATGTAGGAGGAATGATCGGAGGATTTGTGTGCTGCGAGATCTGGCTGCTGTATAAAAAGCAAAAACAGCGGCGGATAGGCTGTAAAAGTAAATAGGAAACCGGAGAATTCGCCTGCGCGAAATTCTCCTCGTGCAGTCGCAATAAATTGCGACTTAGAAAGGAGAAAAATGAAAGATCAGAATTGTATTTTCTGCAAGATTGCAAACGGAGAGATTCCATCCAAGACGCTGTATGAGGATGAGCGTTTTCGGGTCATTTTGGATTTAGGGCCGGCTACGAAGGGACATGCGCTGATCCTTCCTAAGGAGCATTTTGCCAATTTATATGAGCTGCCGGAGGACTGGGCCGGGGAGACCATGAAGCTGGCCAGGAAAATGGCAATAAAGATGCATGCTAATCTCCACACAGACGGATTTAATCTGGTACAGAACAATGGAACAGTTGCGGGGCAGACCGTTTTCCATTTCCATATGCATCTGATTCCGAGATATGAGGATGACGGGCAGAAGATCGGCTGGGAACCTAAGGAGTCTGACGATGCGTCCCTGGAGCGGGTACAGCAGGATATTATCGGAGAATAAGAAAGACAGGAAAGAGGAAGCACAATGCGTGAAATAGAGAGCAGCAAGATCACACAGGTGGTTCGTGATCTATGTATCGAGGCGAATTATACACTTTCTCCGGATATGAAGGAGCGCCTCCTGCAGGCAAGAGAGGAAGAGGCATCTCCTTTGGGAAAGCAGATCCTGGAGAAATTAGAGGATAATCTGCGGATTGCAAAGGAAGAAGAAATTCCGATCTGCCAGGACACCGGTATGGCCGTTGTATTTATGGAAATCGGACAGGATGTGCATGTAACAGGCGCATCCCTTTCAGATGCAGTGAATGAAGGCGTGCGAAAAGGGTACACAGAAGGCTATCTTCGAAAGTCTGTGGTAAGTGATCCTCTTTTGCGAGTGAATACAGGGGATAATACCCCGGCCGTTATCCATTATGAAATCGTTCCGGGAGATAAGATCCACATTACCATTGCACCAAAGGGATTCGGCAGCGAGAATATGAGCCGGATCTTTATGCTGAAACCGGCAGACGGGGAAGAAGGGGTTAAGAATGCCATATTGACAGCGGTAAAAGATGCCGGCCCCAATGCCTGTCCGCCGATGGTGATCGGTGTCGGCGTGGGAGGCACGTTTGAAAAATGTGCGCAGTTGGCAAAGAAAGCACTTACACTGCCGGTAGAGCAGCGGTCAGAGCTGGCGCATATCGCAGCCATGGAAAAGGAAGTGCTGCAAAAAATTAATCGTACAGGTATCGGCCCCGCGGGACTTGGCGGGACGGTGACAGCGCTGGCACTGCATATTCTTACCTATCCCACACATATTGCAGGACTGCCGGTGGCAGTGAACATCTGCTGCCATGTGAATAGACATGCCTCAGCAGAGATCTGATCCGCAGATAGATTTGGAAAGGGAACGGAATCATGGACAGGAAATTTACAACGCCTTTTATAAAAGAAAAAGCAGCACAGTGCCGGGCCGGAGACATGGTCTATATAACGGGGACGATCTATACTGCCAGGGATGCCGCACATAAGCGGATGGCACAGGCGCTTGCGGAAGGAAAGGAACTTCCTATAAATATAGAAGGAGAAATTATCTACTATATGGGACCGACTCCGGCAAGAGAAGGAAGACCGATCGGATCAGCAGGCCCCACAACAGCCAGCAGAATGGATAAATATGCGCCGGCTCTCTTAGATTTGGGCCTTGCGGCAATGATCGGAAAGGGAAAACGAACGCAACAGGTGCAGGAAGCGATCGTGCGAAACGGTGCGGTTTATTTTGCTGCCATCGGAGGCGCGGGAGCTTTGCTTTCTAAATCCATTGAGAAAGCAGAGGTAGTGGCTTACGAGGATCTGGGCACAGAAGCAATACGTAGATTGGAAGTAAAAGATTTTCCGGTGATCGTAGTAATAGATGGCCAGGGAAATAATCTGTATGAAACAGCTGCCGGAGAATACTGCACGCTGTAGTTATATATTGTGGTTACTACGCACGGCCCAACCAAGCGACGGGGCGTATCGGAGGTGTCCGGCTATGGGACGCCTCTCGGCTGCGCCATAAGAACCAGTGGTATGTGAGCACGAAAAAGGCGCGCAGTTACCTCACGCAGATACCTCGATACCTCGATCTTTGCCGGATCCTGCACCGGGATCCACTCCGCCATCTTGTCGCGTGGCCGGCGTCTGACAGTAACATATTGTACAAGTAAATTTAGTAAAGAAAATTTGTAAAATCTAATTGACAAAGGTAAAGTGCTTCTGTATAATAACTTTTGCGTCAAATGCGACGCGAAATGAATAAGCTTATAGAATCAGGCTATGGAGAAATACTCAAGAGGCTGAAGAGGCGCCCCTGCTAAGGGTGTAGGTCGGGTTAACCGGCGCGAGGGTTCAAATCCCTCTTTCTCCGTTTTCTAAATAAAAAGAAATAAAAAAGTTCTTGCAATTTAGAAAAAGCTGTGATACAATAAGATTCGCTCACGAAAAAGAGCAAAAGCCAAGAGGCTGTCAACTGAGAAGAATGACAGATGAGGCAAAAAAAACTTCAAAAAAGTGCTTGACAGAAACTTGAAGCTGTGATATGATAAACGAGTTGCGGCTGACAGATACGGAAAGCCAAAACGAAGTAAAAAAAGTGATCATGCCTGACATGACATACCACGAAAGTGGTCAGCAAAACTTGACAAACAAACAGAAATGCAACCCTGAAGATTCCAATAGTTTCTGATCGAAAGATCAGGAACAAATGAGAAATTCAGAAGAACAACCAAGTAATAGACGGAAAGAAACGAACAGCCAAGTTTGTTTTGAACCGATTAAACACTTTTAACATGAGAGTTTGATCCTGGCTCAGGATGAACGCTGGCGGCGTGCCTAACACATGCAAGTCGAACGGAGTTATGAGAGAGGAAGCTTCGGCCAAATCACTTATAACTTAGTGGCGGACGGGTGAGTAACGCGTGGAGAACCTGGCTTACACAGGGGGATAGCAGTTGGAAACGACTGATAATACCGCATAAGCCCACGGTACCGCATGGTACAGAGGGAAAAGATTTATCGGTGTAAGATGGCTCCGCGTCTGATTAGCTAGTTGGTGGGGTAAAGGCCTACCAAGGCGACGATCAGTAGCCGGCCTGAGAGGGCGGACGGCCACATTGGGACTGAGACACGGCCCAAACTCCTACGGGAGGCAGCAGTGGG
>CAVBJS010000007.1:0-74693 GCA_963596015.1 Bacteroidaceae bacterium | reverse complement strand
ATTTTGTAATTCGCATTGTGTCTGATCTCCGACTTTCCAAAGGATAATTCTATTATACCAAAAATTACGCAATTACGCACTACAAATATTTAGAAATTGACAAAAAAACAAGGCGCAGTGCGCCTTCCAGTAGTTTTAGGTGTCAAAGACCCGAGATCGTGGCAGCACTGACGGAGAAGTATCCTCTTCTGTAGGAGAGGTAAAAAGAAAAGCAGAGGTGTCGAGAGATAGCCTCTGCTTTTTTTGCAGCGTAAGCACAAGAGGTGAGATGGTTCCCGGTTTCTGTCAATATATCCGAAAATCGAAAAGTATGTTTTATTAAAAATCAGACAACTTGACGGATATTAAAGAAGAAGCAAAAAAATACAAAGAATGTTAAAAAATATATTGACAATGCATGGAGGTGTGCTACAATAAAGTCAGAAACAAACAAGAAATAACAGATAAAACAAAAATAATAGTGAAGGAGGACGGACCACCGGCATAGCATAAGTTCCAAAGATTTATAAAGTTTAAAAGATTTATTAGTAGAAGATGCAGCTGCAAGAGATAAAAGCTAAGAAATAAGTCGACTGCACAGACAACTGAATATTGATTCTATATCTTATAAGTTTTCTTATCCGTATTCGAATCCCGCAGAAGAGAAAGAAAAGTGGCACACAGCAAAGACAGGAATTACAGATCGACAGATTTACGAAACGCAGATGATCGTGGATGATAACCGCTTATGAATCTAGGTGACAGCGAAATATGACAACATAAGATCATATAGAAAGCAGATAGCTGAATGGTTGTAAGCAAAGAAGTTCATGGATGCTTGTGACAGAAGAGATTTATCGATGGAATGATCACCGGGTGCCAGTGTTTATACAATAGAGATGATAAGACGCAAGAAGGGGAGAAGAGTACAGAGAGATTACAGAAAAAGCGGAGGTTTCATCCATTGGATAGTGAACAGTAGAAGAGGACATTGATCGTATGATTGATGTCCTCTTCGCTTGTTAAAAAAGGGACTGTTCAGTCTCCATCCTGTCGCCTGGAAGTTAACATTCAGGATGTACAGAAATTCCCATTGAATATACTTCGGCACACCGATATAATATAAGAGAAAGGAGTTGATAATACATGATTATTGATGAACTTCTTAGGGAAACCAGAATGAGCAGGTATAAGTTGAGTAAAAGAAGCGGTGTGGCACAAGCCACAATATCGGATATTTGCAGTGGTAAAACTTCAATGGAAAAATGTTCCGCGGGAACACTATATAAAATAGCAAAAACATTGAATGTTACAGTTGATGCTTTGTTGGAAGCAAATGAGCAGGAGATGGCACAAAATGCAGAATATCGTAGTTCTTTTGAGACTTTTAAAGGTAATACTTGCCATCATGTAAAGGATATGGGTGATATTGATTTTATTATTAACACTTTGGAAAATGATACGATCCGGATCCTTTATAAAAAAAAGTGGTATCCGGAATCTTTGTATTTACTGGGAATGGTTGATTATTTGTCGAAGATTAACGATATTCCTATGTGTACGAATTATAATGATATCCGCAGACATAAATTGGCACAGGTGGTGTATCCTTCAAGCGTATTGATCCAGTCAGCAGTTATGCATAGTGAGGCTGTAAAAATAGAGGCAAGAAAAAGAGCGATTCCTGAGTTTATGAGGTTCAACATTGTCGAAAGCGAGGTAAGAAATCTTGTCTGAAGTTCCATTTACCAAAGACAATCTGGATGGATATCTGAAAGAATTATCGAAAGAGTTCAGGAAAATAAACGGCTCACGAATGCCTGCGGAGATTATTTTGATTGGTGGCGCAGCGGTACTCATCAATTATGGATTTCGTGAGATGACATATGATATGGATGCAATTATACAGGCATCATCCTCTATGAAAGATGCTATTAACCATGTAGGAGATCGAATGGGGCTTCCGAATGGGTGGTTAAACACAGACTTCATGAAAACAGCATCTTATACGCCCAAATTAATCCAGTATTCGCAATACTATAAGACATTCTCAAATGTCTTAAGAATCCGGACGGTATCAGCGGAATATTTAGTTGTAATGAAGTTAATGGCGGGGAGACAGTATAAAAATGACCTGTCAGATGTTGTCGGGATTATTATTGAACAAAAAAAGGCTCAAAAAGAAATTAGCCTAGACAACATCAAACGAGCTGCGGATGAATTGTACGAGGGGTATGAGCATTTGCCGGAATCATCGAGGACTTTCATCGAGGCGGTTTACCAAACCCCGGATCTTGCGGCGCTATATGAGAAAATCCGTGAAGATGAAATACAGAATAAGGATATTTTATTGGAATTTCAGGAGGATTATCCGGAGGTCCTAAATGGTGACAATCTTGCGGATATCCTAAAAGCAGCCAAGGCGAAAAAGAGAGAATGCCCAAGGAAGATTGGATTAAAGTGGATGTGAACTATGAGACATTTCAGAGAGCTTTTGGCGGCGTAGAAAGGTGATTATGAAGGATTACAAGATTGCTGTAGCCGGAACAGGCTATGTCGGATTATCCATTGCCATGCTGCTGTCTCAGCACCATCAGGTAACTGCGGTTGACATTGTTCCGGAGAAGGTGGAGCTGATCAACAGTAAGAGATCCCCGATCCAGGACGATTATATTGAGAAATATCTGGCTGAGAAAGAGCTGAATCTGACGGCGACGTTGGATGCGAAGTCTGCCTATAGTGATGCGGACTTTGTGGTGATTGCCACTCCTACGAATTATGACAGTAAGACACAGCATTTCGATACAACGGCCGTCGAGGCTGTGATCAAGTTGGTTATGGAATATAACCCAAATGCCGTTATGGTCATCAAGTCTACAGTACCTGTGGGCTATACGGCGAGCGTCAGAGAGATATTTAGCAGTAAGAACATCCTCTTCAGTCCGGAATTTTTGAGAGAAAGTAAAGCTTTTTATGACAATCTGTATCCTTCACGTATCATCGTCGGTACGGATCCGGAGGATGAAAGAGCAGTGGACGCTGCGCATGTGTTCGCCGGTCTGCTGCAGGAAGGTGCCATTAAAGAAGATGTTGACACGTTGTTCATGGGATTTACAGAGGCGGAGGCTGTAAAGTTATTCGCTAATACGTATCTCGCGCTGCGTGTTGCTTATTTTAACGAACTTGATACCTACGCCGAATCCAAAGGACTTGATACGAAATCCATTATTGATGGTGTGTGTTTGGATCCACGCATTGGCAGTCATTATAACAATCCGTCTTTTGGTTACGGGGGCTACTGTTTGCCTAAGGACACGAAGCAACTGCTTGCTAATTATGCGGATGTTCCTGAGAATCTGATCGAGGCGATCGTGGAATCTAACAGAACACGTAAGGATTTTATCGCTGATCGTGTTCTTAAGCTGGCCGGTTACTACAACTATGACGATCATAATACGTATAGCGGGGAGCAGGAAAAGTCTGTGACGATCGGTGTTTATCGTTTGACTATGAAGAGTAATAGTGACAATTTCCGGCAGAGTTCTATTCAGGGGATCATGAAAAGGATCAAGGCCAAGGGAGCGAAGGTAGTGATCTATGAGCCGACGCTAAAGGATGGTGAGACCTTTTTCGGAAGTCCGGTGATCAATGATCTGGAAAAATTTAAGGAAATGAGTCAGGCGATCATAGCTAACAGGTATAATGCTTGTCTGGATGATGTGAAGGATAAGGTTTATACCAGGGATCTGTTCGGCAGGGATTAAACCTGGTATAAATCCGACAATGCTGTTGCGTTAAATGGTCGATTTTGGTTCACAAGCAATACTGCCATAGCTTATAAGAGTGACAGAAAAAAATGAAATAGAAAATAACACTTTACGCTATTACAATTGCAAGCTGTCTGAAAATATACCATAATAAAGTACAACATATCACTGTTTTTCATAACAGCTTCCGGTAATGCCATCATATCTGTTTATTCGCAACAACATCATGTCTAAGAGGGCATGACGAATAGCACTCTCCGTTCCACCAGGGAACTGCATCAGGATCATACAGCAGGAACACAGATGTTCTGGATTGTGCCCTCTTTACCTTTCGCACAGACTTCCTCAATAATGAAAAATGGGCTTTGGGTATAATTGTGCGCGCGTCATTAAAAAGTTAAACGAAAGACTAGCGGGAACGCAGAAGCGTTATGATCTCATTGAAATTCAATGAAGGTTTTGCAAATCACTATGATCTCATCGAAATGCAGTGAGGCTTCGTAAATTACTAAGATTATATAAATTGTGAGTATCACGAAATAAGTCATGCAGACGGTAGATACCATCTGCATGACTGACTTAAAGATAAGAGAACAGTAGCCTAACCGGACTGTTTTATTATCTTTCTTTTGTTTCTTTCGCTGTAGGGACCTTTTTATTTTTTTGCTTCAGTTGCGTACTTTTAGAAGGATGTTTTTGCTTGTCCTTATTTGTCATAAGACGATCTCTTTTTTCTACGTAGAACAGATATTGCATATATCTGTATAATTCTTCTCTAAGCTTTGGTGGGAGAAGATTGATCTTGCTTACTGCCTCCTGATCATCGTCGATCAATCCCAAGAGATAGTCTGCAGAGACGCCGTATTTGCGACAGATCTTTGCCAAGGTCTCATGGTCGGGAGAGGAAATATTTCTTTCCCATGTACGCACAGCACCTACCGATACATGCAGGTAAGAAGCCAGCTGCTGCTGTGTTTCTTTATGATCTCTGCGAATTTCCTGTAAACGTTCACCCAGCATAGTAATCACCTCGTGATAGCTTTTTCTTGATTGTATGTAAAATTGATATTCGGATCGCAAAAGCGGCATAAAAAATAACGCTTCGATTCGCAAAGTGATATTATCTGTAACACTGGATCGGCGCCATTTTTAATATCTCTGTAGGATCATTTGGCGATAAAACTGCCATTTTCTATGTCGCTTTCTACTAAAAATAAGAGGTATATGTTATCGCGTAGACGATGGTCGGTAGTTGGATACATGCCGTCATCCCGCTGCCTGACCGGCATCTGTACAGTAATATCGCAGGGGTCTCTGCTTCTGTGACGAATAGAAGTAAGGTGATCTTCCTGATGATCTAACGCTCGCAGACGGATAAGTGCGCAACCAAGCCAATCTTCCAAAACGAGTGTTAATTTTGCGGAAAGTACACAAGTAAGCATTTTTCTCTTGATATTTTATGCAAAGGGATATATAATCCTAATTAAGAATTATTCCTAACAAGAAACACGAATGATCGTCAGAGAGAATCACAATGATCAACAGAAGAAATACCATTCAAAAGGATATGATACGAAATGCTGTATGTGAGATGCGAAGGCATGTTACAGCAAATGAAGTCTATGAATATATAAAGGAAACGTATCCTGCCATCGGAAAAGGAACGGTATACAGAAACCTTGAAATATTGGTCCAGGAAGGCGAATTGAGAAAGGTGGAGGTCCCGGAGGGACCGAACCGGTTCGATTTTACCCTGAGAAACCATTACCACGTCAGGTGTATAAAGTGTGGGGAAGTATCCGACGTAGACATGGATGAGATACCGGATCTGCTGGATAAGATCCATGACACCCACGGAATGGAATTTTTGGAGTACGATATCGCATTTAAAGGCATTTGTCCGAAATGCAGGGAGAAAACGCAAGATAAAATATAATGCACAATGAAGGAAGAAAATAGAAGGTAAAATGTAAAGCATAATATAGGGAGAATGTGTAAGAGGAAATCTTTCTTCACAAAATTCTCCTCACACTGTCGTAATATATAGCGGCAAGAAAGGAAAAGTATGGATAAAAAAGCAATGTATAAGCTGAGCTACGGCCTTTTTGTGCTGACGGCCAGGGAAGCGGAAAAAGACAACGGCTGTATCATCAATACTGCCATTCAGGCGGCTTCCGAGCCAAACCAGCTCAGTATCTGTGTCAACAAGGCAAATTACACCCATGATATGATCGAGAGGACCGGTAAATTTACCGTTTCTGTCTTAAGCCGGAAAGCATCCTTTGACCTGTTCAAACATTTCGGCTTTCAGTCCGGCAAAGAGACAGATAAGTTTGCATCATTTGAAAAATGCGCAAGAGGTACCAATGGCATTTATTACATTACGGAAGGCACCAATGCTTATATTTCCGTAACCGTAAATAAAACAGAGGATTTAGGATCTCATACCATGTTCATCGGTGAGATCACGGATATGGAGGTCCTGAGCGATATTCCTTCAGTCACCTATGAATATTATCAGAGTAATATTAAACCCCAGCCTCAGGCAGTTGGGAAAACCCAGGACGGACAGACCATATGGCGGTGCAGGATCTGCGGGTATGAATATGTAGGGGAAGAATTGCCGGAGGATTTCATATGTCCTTTGTGCAAGCACCCGGCGTCAGATTTTGAAAAAATAGTAAAGAAAACGGAGGAAACAAAAATGGCAGCAAACAAGTACGCAGGAACACAGACAGAGAAGAATTTACAGGAGGCATTTGCAGGAGAGTCTCAGGCAAGAAATAAGTATACCTATTTTGCATCTGTGGCCAAGAAGGAAGGCTATGAGCAGATGTCCGCATTATTCTTAAAGACCGCTGACAATGAGAAAGAGCATGCCAAGATGTGGTTCAAGGAACTGGCCGGCATCGGCGATACCAAAGCAAACTTAGCAGCCGCTGCAGAGGGTGAGAATTACGAGTGGACGGATATGTATGAAGGCTTTGCCAAGACCGCCGAGGAAGAAGGCTTCCCGGAGCTGGCTGCAAAGTTCAGAGCAGTAGGTGCCATCGAGAAGCATCATGAAGAGAGATATCGTGCCCTGCTTAAGAATATTGAAACCGCGCAGGTGTTTGAAAAGAGCGAAGTGAAGGTATGGGAATGTCGTAACTGCGGCCATATCGTGGTAGGTACCAAGGCACCGGAAGTATGTCCTGTATGCAATCATCCCCAGAGCTATTTTGAAGTACATGAGGAGAATTATTAATTTTATTGATATGAGAGCCACGGATAGAAGCCTGATCTGACTTTCAGGATCAAGACAGAAACAAGATGGATCCAAGACAGGATCAAGATGGATTCAAGACAGAAACAAGATAGAATCAAGGTGGATTCCAGACAGAAACAAGATAGAATCAAGGTGGATTCCAGACAGAATCAAGATAGAATCAAGGTGGATTCAAGATAGAATTAAGGCAGAAGCAAGACAGATTTAAACAGAATTTAAGAAGGGATTAAGATAAAAAAGAATGCTAAGCGCAGGACGAAAACCTGCGACTTAGCATTCTTTTATTTATAAGTGCATCCTTTATCGCACTGCCTTGTGGGGATTTCCATCCCTGTACTGCTGCGGTGTGCATCCCTCATAGCGTTTGAAGATCTGCGTAAAGTAGCATTGTGTCGGATAATTTAAAAAACTGGTGATATTGGCCAGTGTATGATCGGGGTTTGTCAGCAGATAGCGGGCCTCCCGCATTTTTTCCCGGTGAATATATTCCGGGATGCCGCAGCCGACTTCCGCTTTGAACTTGATGGATAAGCTGCGGCTGCACATCTCGCAGTGACGGGAGAGATCATCTAACCGCAGATCCTCGTGGAGATGAGTACTGATGTAGGCGATACATTTCTTTACTACATTGCTCTGCAGAGCGCCTTCTCTGGCATCTGCCACGTGACGACAGAAATCCATAGCCATGGTAAAGATCAGTTGCTGCACAGCCGTGATCTCCGTTTGGGCATCCGTGCGCTGGCAGTAGACATCGCTGAGACTAAATGCCGGCTGTCCGGTGTCTGAACTGTAATTTTTTTAATCAGTGCGTTGCCTTGCAGCTGCCAAATGATCGGTGTGCACTGTCGACGGCGGAAGTGCCTTGTTTGAAAAAAGTGTTGCTTTTCCCCGAAGCGTTTTCGTTATTATCAAATGATGTGGCAGTTGTGAGAATCGGATGATAGAATAGAGCCATACAAAAAACACAGGAATCGGCACATGGAAGTATTGGCCGGTTCTGCAAAAGGAGAGCTCTCGTGAACCACATCGCAGTAGTGGAGGACAGTGCCCGGGATCGGGCGGTACTGGATTCCTATCTGGAAAAATACCAACAGGAGAAAAACTGCCATTTTCAGATCACCCATTTTACCGATGGAGATGAGATCGCGCTTGGGTATAAGGGCGATTATGACGTGATCTTGATGGATATTGAGATGACCTTTATGGACGGTATGTCGGCGGCGGAAGAGATCCGCCGGGCCGATCCGGAGGTACTCATTATCTTTATCACCAACTCGCCCCAGTATGCCATCAAGGGATATGCCGTGCAGGCACTGGATTATATCTTAAAACCTCTGAGCTACTATGCTTTCTGTCAGCGGATGGACCGTGTGCGGGAACTTTTGGACAATCACCAAAAGCACTATCTGACGGTGCCCTGTCAGGGCGGGGTGCAAAAGCTGGAGACCTCCGACATCTATTATGTGGAGGTCTGCAATCACGACCTGCTGTTTCATACCAGGCAGGGGGAGATCCATTCCACCGGTTCCATGCGCAGCATTGAGGAAAAGCTGTCGCCGGAAAGTTTCTTCCGCAGCAGTAAGGCTTACCTCGTTAACTTAGAGCACGTGGACGGTATCCGGGAAGAGGACGCCATCGTCCATGGGGACAGAGTACAGATCAGCCGCGCCAAGCGAAAAACATTTTTGGCGGCACTGAATCATTACATGGGGGAAAATATCTGATGGAAACGGAAACTTTGGGTAATATTCCTCGATTGTATACCGCGTTGGCAGACTGGTTGGCTTGTCTTTTGTACCTGTATTTTTTACCGAAACGGACCACGGGATGGCGCCGGTATGCCATTCACGGTGTGTTTTTGCTGTTTCTTTGCATTTTCATGGAGACGACGGGAAACGTGCCACAGCTTTGGTTCCTTCCCTGCATTGGGATCTCCACACTGATCATGTATCTGTATATGCGGATGCAGACCGGTGTATCCGCCAGATGTACGGCTTATTATTGCATTCGTGCATTTATTTTAGGAGAGCTGGCGGCTTCTTTGGAATGGCAGATCTACTATTTTACGGCAGCTCGGCTGAGTACTCTGGGGCCTGGTGTGCGAGTGGGCACTTTGGCGCTTGTCTATGGGGCAGTTTATGCAGCGGTATTTGCACTGGAGCGCAATTATAATGATACAGAATCTCCTCTGCATGTTCATAAAAAGGAGTTTTTCAGTACCTTATTTATTGGGGTAGCTGTCTATGCTGCCAGCAATCTAAGCTATGTCAGCCCCAACACCCCCTTTTCCGGTAAACTGACGGCGGAGATCTATAACATCCGCACGCTGGTGGACTTAGGGGGCATGGCGATTTTGTTTGCCCATCATATGCAGCTGGTGGAGTACCGCCGCAAAAAGGAGCGGGACGCCCTGCAAAATGTATTACAAGCTCAGTATGCCCAATATCGTTCGGCCCAGGACAGCATCGATCTGATCAATAAAAAGTATCACGATCTAAAGCATCAGATCGCGGTGCTGCGCAGTGAGACATCGGAGGAAAAGGCCCACTACTTAGACACCATGGAGCAGGAGATCCGCAGCTACGAGGCCCAGAACAAGACCGGCAACGAGGTGCTGGATACAATCCTTACCAGCAAAAGCCTGTACTGCCAGCAGCACGGCATTACACTGACTTGTGTGGCGGAAGGCGAGGCACTGGCATTTATGGACACCATGGATCTGTGTTCCCTTTTTGGCAATGCACTGGATAATGCCATAGAGAGTGTAGAGAAGCTGCCCCGCGACGAGCAGCGGCTCATCCATCTGGTGGTGACCCGGCAAAAAGGCTTTTTGTGGATCCGGATCGAAAACACCTATGACGGCAGCTTCCGGACAGACGGCACGCTGCCAAAGACCACCAAGGCCGACACCCGTAGTCATGGCTATGGTTTAAAGAGCATTTATGATACGGCAGAAAAATACGGCGGCACCGCCGAGATCAGCACCCGGGGAAATACCTTTACGCTGAAAGTGCTGTTCCCCATAAAGAAATGAAGAAATAAAGAAAAGACAGTCCATTGACGTAGTGGACTGTCTTTTTATATGTTGGCGTATTTCTCCTGCGCCGGCAGACTGAATAATAAGAGTAAAACAAGTAGGTTTCAATCGCTACTATCGGTAAAATGCACAAAATATATTATCTAATGTTGTGAATATTGTCAATGTTGTGTGCTGCTTGCGCGCAATAAGCGACCGTTTACGAACGAAATGCACATTTTCGTCATGCTATGTGTTACAGTACGGACAACAAGAACGGAAATACGCAGTTCTGCAGTTGCTGCTGGGATTTCCGCCATAAATGAGGGAAAAGTTTGAAAGAAATTCTCTATGGTATTTCTTTCAAACAGCATTGATGCGGTGAACGTCATCAATGTGGCACAAGGAGGTAAGTATGAAAACAATCCATAATTCCGGCAGGGTATGGCATGGCATGGCAGCCAGTTGCTGTGCTTTGCTGGTTGTTTCGATCGGCATCGGCAATGTGGCCGGCACGCTGGAGACCCGCATCAATTCAATGCTTGGCACCAGTTCTACCAAACTGGTGGAAACCGGTGAAAATCAGGACACAACCTATTACACATCCGATTTTTCCAGTGCAGAGGAGCTGATCAACTACCGGAATAATTTCAATCGCACCATGGTCTCGGAGGGAACGGTCCTTCTGAAAAATGAAAATGATGTGTTGCCCTTAGCTGCACCTGCCAATATCACCATGTTTGGTATTGGCGGCGTCAGCCCCGTTTATGCAGGCGCATCCGGCGGCGGTGTTATCAAAAATCAGAATCAGATCGTTCCCTTTACCAATGTGCTCAGTGAAGCTGGTTTTACGGTGAATCCCACGGTACATGACTGGTATGTTAAAACAGGTATCCCTTCCAGCTGTGTCGTTACAGGCACCGATTTTAGCGGCAATGAAATCACCAGCGGACCCTGGGACAACGAGGCTAACGAGGTTGCTACCCGTAGCGCCGGTGTGACTGAGGCAGATGCCGCAGCAGCATTTGCGGGGTGGAAGGACAGTTATGCATCCTATGGCGATGCTGCCATCGTGGTACTTTGCCGTTACGAGGGAGAGGGTGCGGATCTGCCCGCCGGTTCGCTGGCAATTTCTGCCAATGAGCAGGCGCTTATCGACGAAGCTAAGGCAAACTTTGATAAGGTGATCGTTGTTGTCAATTCTTCAGCAGCTGTTGAAATTGACAGTTTAAAACGGGATCCTGAGATTGATGCTATCCTGTGGGTAGGCGAGTTGGGCACTCACGGTGCATATGGACTGGTTGATGTACTGGACGGTACCGTGACACCCTCAGGGCATCTGCCTGACACCTACGCAGTCGATTCTATTTCTTCTCCGGCAGCCCAGAATAGCGGCGATTTTACATTTGCCAATGCAGAGAGCGAAGGCCTGGAAAATTTTGGCAGTCATTACCTGGTGCAGGCTGAGAACATCTACCTGGGCTATCGTTATTATGAGACCCGCTATGAAGATTTTGTGCTGGGCCAGGGCAATGCAGATTCTGAAATCGGCAGTTTTGTCAGCAACGGTGGTTGGAATTATGCCTCGGAGGTAAGCTATAGCTTTGGCTATGGATTGTCCTATACCACATTCAGCCAGACACTGGATAGTGTGAACGTAGATAAAAATGCGCAGACTATCACAGTGAAGGCAACTGTCACCAATATCGGCGATGTGGCCGGCAAGGACGTAGTACAAGTCTACGCACAGTCCCCTTATACCGACTATGATAAGCAAAACGGTGTGGAAAAATCCGCCGTGCAGCTGTTGGGCTTTGGTAAGACGGATACGTTGGAGCCCGGTGCTTCCCAGACACTGGAAGTTACCATGGACATGAAGTATCTTGCCAGCTATGATCGGACGGGCGCAAAGACGTATATTCTGGATGCAGGCGACTATTACTTTTCCATCGGCAATGGTGCCCATGAGGCTCTGAACAATATTCTGGCTGCAAAGGGTAAGAGCGTGGCTGACGGTATGACACAGGACGGCAATGGGGATCTGACCTTTATCTGGAACAACGATACCCTTGATACCACGACTTTTGCTGTTGGCTATGACAATACAACTCCCATTACCAACGCATTTGATGATGCAGACTATAATACTTATGCACCGGATACCATTACCTATCTGAGTCGCAGCGACTGGGCAGCTACCTGGTCTGAGGCATACAGCAGCCTGGAAGCTACGACAGAGATGTTGTCATGGCTGAAAGAGGAACAATACGAAGCGGGAGAGAGTGATACATCTTCTGTTACCGCCGGATCCACTGACACGCAGTATTCACTGATCCAGCTGCGCGGTGCTGCGTATGAAGATCCGCTGTGGGAGGATTTACTGAACCAGATCACACTGGAAGAGATGGCAAGTCTGGTGACAGATGCCTGTGAGCATACAAATTCGGTGATGTCTGTCAGTTATCAGGGAACCCTGGATAAGGATGGCCCTATAGGTTATGATGCAACCTTCAATACAGATAGCAGCAAGCCCTATTACATTGATGCTTCTGCCTCCGAAGAGGTGAAAACTTATAATTTTGCCTCTTTAAACACAGAGCCGACGCTGGCTGCATCCTTTAATTTAGAGCTTGCTAATGAACGCGGCAATGTGAACGGCGAGGACTCTCTCTGGAGTGGATATACGGAAAACTGGGCACCCGGCGCAAACCTGCATCGAACCCCGTACTCCGGCCGTAACTATGAGTATTTCTCTGAGGATTCCATGCTGTCTAACCTGATGGCAGCAGAGATTACCCGCAGCACTCAGGAAAAAGGCGCTGTCACCGGTATCAAGCATTTTGCAGGCAATGATCAGGAAACCAATCGTAACGGTGTTGCAACTTTCTATAATGAGCAGGGATTGCGGGAATTGCAACTGCGTGCCTTCGAGGGCGCTTTTGTTCCGGACGAAGGCAATGCTCATGGTACAATGACATCTTTCAGTCGTATCGGTGTACAGCAGGCCGCATATTGTGAATCTCTGCTGACGACGGTACTGCGGGATGAATGGGGATTTGATGGATACACCATCACGGACTTTGCTTTTAATAATCTGATGTATCCATATGCGTCTCTTACTGCCGGAACAGATGCTTTTGATAATATGATCAGCGACTTTAGCGCGATCAATGCAGATGCTCTGAACAGTGATTTGAAGCTAAAGACAGCTGCCCGTGAGGCAACGCACCGTATCCTGTATACCTATGTCAACAGTAATGCCATGAATGGTGTTTCTTCCGGTACACAGATTGTCCATGTTACCCCGTGGTGGAAGATGTTGATCCAGGCTTCTACTGTAGTGTTCAGCATCGGTATGGTTATCTGCCTGCTGATGTTTATCATCACAATGATGAAACGTAAGAAGGAGGAACAGTAGCAATGAGCGAATCCATCAAAACACGGCCCGCGGCCGGTATGTATTGGGCACTGGCTTCTTTGGTGCTGTGTATAGCCTCGGCAATTTCCTACTATGTTCTGTCAAAAGACGGCGTAAATTCCCCTGTGGTTGTATACTTTCTGGTGGCTGCGGCAGCGCTTATGCAGGGGGTATTGATCGCAATAAATCACACAACGAAAGGCGCAAAGCTGTATAACTGTTCATCCTTACTGACCACGGTGCTGAGTGCATTAGCGTTGGAGCAGATGCTGATCGGGCGTTTGGAATGGCTGGGCGGACTGGCTGCCCATAATGCAAGCCTGGCACAGATGCATACTGCATTCTTTGTAACGATCGTGCTTTTGGCAGCAGCAATTTTAACCAGTGTGATCGCAGCTTTCTGTAAGCAGCAGAATGTAGCTTAAGTATATGAGCCGCAGGCGGCGATGAAAGTCGCCTGCGGTTTTGCCATGGATAATTTTAGTTGCTTTTAAATAAACAATGAAAAATCTCAGAAAAAGAGTAGTGTAAAAAAGCGATGCAGACCGAATTTAAAAACCTTGTTTGTGTCTGCATGAAGCGAAAGGAATGATACAAGCATGAACAAAACCCCACTTCTCACCGGTTGGACCTGTCGTCACTTAGGCGATACCGCCACCGGCAAACCGGTGACTTTGCCCCACGATGCCATGCTGGCGGAGCCCCGCACGGCTTTAAGTGCAGGGGGCACCAATACCGGTTGGTTTGAGGGCCACGACTATGAATACCAACGCATCCTGATTATTCCCGAAAGTGAGTTGGAGGATACCCATATTCTGGAATTTGAGGGCGTTTATCATAACGCCGAGGTCTGGATCAATGGCCAAAAGGCGGCATTTCGTCCCTATGGCTATACTAATTTTTATGTGGACTGCGCTCCTTATCTGCACGCAGGGGAAAATGAACTGCGGGTGATCGCCCGCAACGCCGATCAGCCCAACAGCCGGTGGTATTCCGGCGCAGGCATCTACCGTCCGGTGCAGCTTTGGACAGCAAGGGGGGCGTATATCCGGTTAAATGGCGTGAAGATCCGCACATTATCACTGCATCCGGCAGTGGTGGAGGTGCGGGTAAAAACTACGGCCCCCGGCATGGTACAACTGACCGTGGATGGTCTGGCTGCCATGCAGCAGGAAAGTGACGGCGAGGCGGTGTTCACCTTGTCTATGGAGGATGCTAAGCTATGGACCCCTGAGACGCCGAATCTGTATTCCTGCCTGGTTCGCTTTGGCGACGATGAAGTGACCGAGACCTTCGGTGTACGCATGGTGGAGTGGGGCAAAGATGGTTTTCTGCTCAACGGCTCGCGTTATATCATGCAGGGTGCCTGCATCCACCACGACAATGGTCTGCTGGGCGCCGTCTGCGATCCGGATGCGGTGGATCGCAGGGTGCGTTTGCTGAAGGAAAACGGCTACAACGCCATCCGCTCGGCCCACAATCCCTGCTCCAAGGCGTTACTGGATGCCTGCGACCGGCAGGGAATGTTGGTGATGGACGAGTATATCGATCACTGGTACATTCACAAGACAGAATATGACTACGTAAATTATTTTGATAAGTGGTGGCGGCAGGATCTGACGGACATGGTGGAAAAAGATTACAACCACCCTTGTGTGGTACTTTACTCTACCGGAAACGAAGTCAGCGAGACGGCCCAGAAGCGGGGCATCGCCCTTACAAAGGAGATGACCGATTTCCTTCACAGTCTGGATGCTTCCCGGCCGGTGACCTGCGGCGTAAACATCTTTTTCAACTTCTTAAGTTCCATCGGCTTCGGTGTATACAGCGATGAAAAGGCCAGAAAAGAGGCAAAGCGGGCCGAGAGGGCAAAGCAAAAAGGACAAAAAGCAGCGAAGAAAAAGGCGGTAGGCAGCCAGTTCTTTAATAACCTGGCAGGGCTTCTGGGGGATGAGTTTATGAAGCGGGGGGCCACGTTGCACGGCTGCGATGTCAAGACCCGGGGGGCCTTTGCCAATATGGACATTGCAGGCTATAACTACGGCATCTATCGCTATAAACACGACCTGAAAAAGTATCCCGGACGATTGATCCTGGGGAGCGAGACTTTTTGCAACGATGCTTATAAATTCAGGGAGCTGGCTAAGAAGGAGCCTCGTCTGGTGGGAGATTTCGTCTGGGCAGGCATGGACTACTTAGGGGAGGTCATGATCGGCTCATGGGAGTATAAGGACTATGCCGAGAAGTTTGATGCCGGCGTGGGGTGGATCACAGCGGGTTCCGGCCGCATCGATCTGACGGGGAAACCCTTAGGAGAAGCCCTTTACACCCGGGTAGCACTGGAAGCGGAACAGGGGCCTTATATTGCCGTGTGCCCGGTGAACCATACCGGTGAGCGACACAGTCCCAGTGCCTGGAAGATGACCAACGCTATGGCCAGTTGGAGTTGGCGTGGCTGTGAGGGACGCAAGGCCAATGTGGAAGTCTACGCCCGGGGTGTCCGGGTAGAGCTGCTGCTGAACGGCCGCACAGTAGGCAGCAAAGCATTGAAAAACGACTGCCTTGCCAAATTCAGCATTCCCTATGAAAGCGGCATTCTGGAAGCGGTCAGCTACGACGCTGCCGGTAAGGAAAGGGGCCGGTGCAAACTGCAAAGTGCTGACGTCACGACCTGCCTGCGGGCAGAGGCAGAGCAGCCCACTACTGCACCGGGACATCTGTGTTACATTCGCCTGCGCTATACCGACGAAAACGGCATTACCAAGCCTTTAGAGAGAGGCGTTATCAAGGTGCAGGTGCAGGGCGGCACACTGGTGGGACTTGGCAGTGCCTGCCCCTTTAACAAATACAGTTATTTAGGAACCGAGACCGACACCTACTACGGCGAAGCCCTTGCCATCGTCCGCATGGGAGAGGGGGAGCCTCTGACGCTGACGGCATCTGACGGTAAATATAGTACTTCTCTGACAGTACCTGTTCAGAAATAAGTTTAGATTTTATCGGAGAATTCGCCTGCGCGAAAATTCTCCTCACGTTGCCGCAGACAAGCTGCGGCATAGAAAGGCAAGTTTGAAAGAAATGCTTGATAGCATTTCTTTCAAACGGCACCTATGCCGTAAACGTCATAGGTGCGGATCGCATCGGAGAATTCGCCTGCGCGAAATTCTCCTCACGTTGCCGCAGACAAGCTGCGGCATAGAAAGGTAACTATGAAAGCAATCCAGAATTGGTGGACTACTTTTTCCAAAAAGCATAAGCTGGTGGCACAGTTTGCAAAGTTCTATGCCTTTTCACTGTTCGTCACCGTATTGCAATATCTGCTGCTGACTTTTTTGCCGGGATTATTTTACAGCCTGACAGACTGGTGCAGCATTCCCTGCCAGCTGATCCATTTAAATTTAGGACCGGTGGATACGTATGTGTTCAACTACCCTGTGACCGGGGATGCCACCGGCGGCATGGGCTACTTTGCGTCCTTTGCCGTCACCCTGTTTTTGGCCCAGTGTGTCAATTTCCCTATGCAGCGCAATATCACCTTTAAGTCCAAGGGTAATGTATGGTATCAGATCGCATGGTATGTGGTGGCCTTTGTGCTTATCACCATCGCCTGCAGCTTTTTGATGGGCATTTATGTGCCCCTGTGCAAGCAGTTCTTTCCGCCGGCGTTGTACAACATCCTGATTACCGTCATCAACGGCGGCGTGCAGATGGTGATCTACTTCCCGATCTATAAGATCATATTCCCGGAAGGGCAGCAGTAGAAATAGTGAACAGCGAACCTGCTGTCTTTGCCGGAAAGATAAAACAGAGAAACAAAAAATATAAAATCATAAAAGCAGAAAAAGAGAGAGGATACCAATGGGGTTCCTCTCTCTTTTTCTGCTTTATTAAATTTAATACAACAATAAAATAGAACAGCCTGACAATTAGTACAACGCCAAAATAGAACAGCCTGACAATTAATACAACGATAAAATAGAATAGCCGGGCAAATCAAAAATAAGAGAATACAAAAGAAAAACAGGGGGATTTCAGTCATAATAAATCTAAAAATAATATAAAATACACAAAAACGACTTGCATTCATTGTGTAAATCTATATATCATATGCTTAGCTTGGCTAATTAAATAGCAAAGGAGATGATCACAGGGAATGTTTTCGGAAGAAGAGGAAAAAAAGGAATTAAAGGAGAAAAGTATGCCGGCTCTTTTTATGGAGATCAACAAAAGATACGGCATGCGATGCATGAGCTATATTCCCATGCGGGAGATGGGCATTCAAAATGCGCAGATCCCCTTTATCATGATCGTGCATGATAACAATGGATGCAGTCAGAAGGAGATAGCCGACAAAATAGGCGTCACCCCGCCCACCGTGAACGTCAGTATCCAGCGTTTGGAAAAAGTAGGTTTCGTGTGCCGGAGGCGGGATGAAAAGGACCAACGGATCATGCGGGTTTATCTTACCGAAAAGGGAGAGAGCCTGGTCCGGGAGATCAGGCAGGCCAGCAGATCTGTGGAAGAGGTCATGTTCAGCAATTTCAGCGATACGGAATTGTGTCTCATGAGAAGATTCTTTGAGCAGATCCTGGATAACATAGAGCACGCGCCAGTAGATAACTAAGAAAACAGGGCAATAAGAAAAGAGGGAAAAAGCAATGATAAAACTGATGGGTTATCTGAAAAAGTCAGCACCCTACATTGTTTTGATCACAGCACTTCTGTTTGTGCAGGCGTACTGTGATCTTTCTCTGCCGGATTTTACCTCCAAGATCGTTAACGTAGGTATCCAGCAGAAAGGTATAGAAGACAGTGTTCCGGAAAAACTCCGGGATTCCACCATGCAAAGTCTTCGGCTGTTTATGGACGAAGCACAACGGGAAGAGGTCCTGGCTAACTATACGCAGGAGGATGACACCTGGGTATTAAAGGAGGATATTTCCAAAGACACCAGAGAATCTCTGAATGAGGATTTTTCCAAGGCTATGATGCTGCTGACAGTCTTCTCCGGTGACAGTGAACAGGGACAGCAGGTAATGGCACAGATGGGGATCCCGGAGGGGACGGATCCCTTGGAAGTGTTGTCTCGGATGCCGGAGGAGGCACTGGCGCAGATCATGGACCAGGTAGAGGAGAAACTGGAGGATATGCCGGAATCCATTGTGACCCAGGCAGGTGTCTCCTTTGTGGCTTCCGAGTATGAGGCTCTGGGAATGGATGTGGATGCCATGCAGATGCACTATATTCTCATGGCAGGTCTTAAGATGCTGGCCATGGCGCTGGTGATCATGCTGGCGTCGGTAAGCGTCACCTTTATGTCTTCCATTGTGGCAGGCAGACTGGGCCATGATCTTCGAAACAGCATTTACCGGAAGGTGATGAGCTTCTCCAGCAAGGAGTACCATAAGTTCTCCACCGCTTCCCTGATCACTCGCAGCACCAATGACGTACAGCAGGTGCAGCAGGTGATGTCCATGATGTTTCGTATCGTTCTGTATGCGCCTATCCTGGGAATCGGCGGCGTGATCAAGGTCTTAAAGACCGATGCCTCCATGACCTGGATCTTAGGGGTGGCAGTGGTGCTGATCTTTATGGTCATCATCGTACTGTTTCAGGTAGCTATGCCTAAGTTTACCAAGCTGCAGACCTTGATCGACCGTCTGAATCTGGTATCCCGCGAGATCCTGACAGGCATTCCCGTGATCCGCGCCTTCAGCAGAGAAAAACATGAGGAAGAACGCTTTGAAAAAGCAAATCTGGATCTTACCAGGACCAACCTGTTTGTAAACAGATGCATGACCTTCATGATGCCGATCATGATGCTGATCATGAACGGTACTTCCGTGCTGATCATTTACAGCGGCGCTTATGCGGTAGATAACGGCACCATGCAGGTGGGAAATGTCATGGCCTTTATCCAGTATGCTATGCAGATCATTATGGCATTTCTTATGATCACCGCCATCTCCATTATGCTTCCGAGAGCCAATGTGGCAGCCGGCCGTATCGACGAGGTACTGAAAACAGAAGTTTCCATAGAAGATCCCAAGGCACCGGTTTTCCCGGCAGAGGATGTCAGAGGGGAGATCGAATTCGACCACGTAAGCTTCGCCTATCCGGATGCGGGAGAAAACGTACTTACCGATATTTCCTTTAAGGCAAAGAAGGGCCAGACTGTGGCCATCATAGGCAGTACTGGAAGCGGAAAGAGTACTTTGGTGAATCTGATTCCCCGATTCTATGATGTGACGGAAGGATCTGTAAAAGTAGACGGCGTAGATGTCCGTCAGATGACCCAGAAAGAGCTTAGGGATAAGCTGGGCTATGTGCCTCAAAAAGGCGTGCTTTTCTCCGGGACCATTGATTCCAATATCCGTTACGGTAAGCCGGAGATCTCCGATACCCAGGTAGGGCAGGCTGCAGAGGTAGCCCAGGCCACAGAATTCATTTTCGCCAAGCCGGAGAAATACAAAGCTACGGTATCACAGGGAGGTACCAATGTTTCCGGTGGCCAAAAGCAGCGGTTATCCATTGCCAGAGCCATCGCCAAGGATCCGGAGATCTTTATCTTCGATGACAGCTTTTCGGCTCTGGACTTTAAGACCGACAGTATGCTGCGCAAGGCCTTAAAAGAGCATACCCGAAATGCCACCACCATTATCGTTGCCCAGAGGATCAGCACCATTCTTACAGCGGACCAGATCATTGTGCTGGAGGATGGTCACGTGGCCGGTATCGGAACCCACAAAGAGCTTCTGGCCAACTGCCAGGTATATGAACAGATCGCAAGGTCGCAGTTATCAGAGGAGGAATTGGCATGAGTGAACGTAAAAGAGGGCCTATGACAGGACGGGGCCGGGGAATGATGCCCGACGAAAAAGCGAAAGACTTTAAAGGTTCCATGGCGAAGCTTTTCCGTTACATGGAACGGTACAAATTCCGGTTTGCCCTGATGGTTGTCTTTGCCATAGCCGGCACCATCTTTAGTATTGTAGGGCCTAAGATCCTCGGTAAAGCCACCACGGAGCTTTATACAGGCCTGGTGGCGAAGATCAACGGCACCGGAGAGATTGATTTTAAAAAGATCGGAACGATCCTTCTGTTTACCTTTGGACTGTATCTGGCAAGTGCCTGCTTTTCCTTTATTCAGGGATTCGTTATGACAGGAATCTCCAATGACGTCACTTATAACCTGAGAAAGGAGATCTCACAGAAAATCAATCGACTGCCCCTGCAGTATTTTGAGAGCAGGACCAACGGCGAGATTCTCTCCCGCATCACCAACGATGTGGATACCCTGCAGATGAGCTTAAACCAGAGCCTGACCCAGCTGATCACCTCTGTCACCACCCTGATCGGCGTGTTCATCATGATGCTGTCCATCAATGTATGGATGACCCTGGCGGCGGTGTTGATCCTGCCGGTTTCCATGGCTATTATCCAGACGGTAATGAAGCATTCCCAGAAATATTTCCAGGCACAGCAAAGCTATCTGGGAAAGGTAAACGGCCAGATCGAGGAGAACTTCGGCGGCCACAATGTGGTAAAGGTCTTCAATAAAGAAGAGGATGCAGTAGCGGAATTTGAAAAGGACAATCAGATACTCTACGAATCTGCATGGAAATCCCAGTTTTTCTCAGGCATGATGATGCCGGTCATGCAATTCGTGGGAAATTTAGGCTATGTTATGGTGGCGCTTTTAGGCGGTATCTTCGTCATTAAGAAAAGCATTGAAGTGGGTGATATTCAGTCCTTCTTCCAGTACATCCGCAACTTTACGACCCCGATCCAGCAGATCGCCCAGGTGACTAATCTGCTGCAGTCCTCCGCCGCAGCTTCCGAGCGTGTCTTTGAGTTCTTAGAGGAGCCGGAGGAAGTGGAAAAGGATATCAATCCGGCAGTGATCGATAGCCTTTCGGGCAATGTGGAATTTGAGCACGTAAAATTCGGTTATAACCCGGATAAGATCATCATCAATGACTTCTCCGCCGATGTAAAAGACGGGCAGAAGATCGCCATCGTAGGTCCTACCGGCGCAGGAAAGACCACTATGGTGAAGCTGCTTATGCGGTTCTATGATCTTAACGGCGGACAGATTAAGGTGGATGGTTACGACATTAAGGATTTCAACAGAAGAGATCTGCGGGAAATGTTTGGCATGGTGCTGCAGGATACCTGGCTGTTCTCCGGAACCATTATGGAAAACATCCGGTACGGGCGTCTTGATGCCACCGATGAGGAAGTGATCGCGGCGGCTAAGGCGGCCCACGTGCATAACTTTATCATGCAGCAGCCGGGAGGCTATAACATGGTCCTGGATGAGGAGACCAGCAACATTTCCCAGGGACAGAAACAGCTGCTCACCATCGCAAGGGCTATTCTGGCGGATAATAAGATCCTGATCCTGGACGAAGCCACCTCTTCGGTGGATACCAGAACCGAGGTGCAGATCCAGAAAGCCATGGATAATCTGATGAAGGGCAGGACCAGCTTTGTCATTGCCCACCGGCTCTCCACCATCAAGGATGCGGATCTGATCCTGGTGATGAAGGATGGCGATATCATCGAACAGGGAAACCATGAGGAATTGCTGGCAAAGAAAGGCTTCTATGCAGATCTGTATAACAGCCAGTTTGAAAAGCAGGGAATTGCTTAATTATACAGTATGATACATATTACCCGGGGTTGATTTCCGTCACCTCGGGTAATGTGTTTCTGTACAGCCGTATGGAGGTCTTCTGAAGAGAAATCCATATGGGTGTTGAATTGTTTCTTTTATTCACAATATATTACATGAAGCGTGAAAGAAACGTTGCCGGGCCGACGCTATCTCTGTACCCGTCCGGTTCCCCGGCTTTCCATCAGCTGCAATACTTCCGCCTCAGAAATATAATTGACATCTCCCGGAATGGTATGCTTGATCGCAGCGGCGGCAATGCCGAATTCCAGGGAATCCTGGGGGGACATATGCTGCAGATGACCGTGCAATACGCCGGCGGCAAAGGCATCGCCTCCGCCGACCCGGTCCACGATGTGAAGCTGATAGGCAGAGCCGGTATAAAGCTTTTGGTCTGTATACAGTCTGGCAGACCAGCCATTGTCGGAGGCACTGATGCTGTTCCGTTGGGTTGTTATGATGGTATCCAGGTGGTAATGATCTGCCATTTTTTCCAGCTGTTCCCGGCTGATGCAGTCGTCATACTCACAGTGAAGCAGATCCAGCTCCGGGACAGTATAGCCCAGACAGTTAGCAGCATCTCTGGGATTGCCGAAGCAGATGTCCGCATAGGAGATGATCTCGGAAAGCAATCGCTGATTTTCCTTTACCTGTGATTCCCATAAGCGGCTTCGGTAATTTAAGTCAAAGGAAACCGTTACATGGTGTTCTTTCGCTGCCTTTACCGCTGCCAGGCATAAGGCACCTGCCTGGGGACTAAGGACGGGGCTGATGCCGGATAAATGAAACAGGGCAGCGTCCCGGAAAATAGCATCAAGATCAAATTCCTCTGCACCGGCCTTGGTAAAGGCAGAATCTTTTCGGTCATAGATGACGCTGGAAGGGCGGACAGAAGCGCCGTTTTCCAGAAAATAGATGCCAAGGCGATCTCCGCCCCGGGCCACGTGAGAGCAGTCTACTCCAAGGCTACGGAGAGAGTAAAGGGCAGCGTCCCCAATAGGATTGGCAGGAACCTTTGTCAGGAAAGAAACAGTATGTCCCAGCTGGGCCAGAGAAGCTGCCACATTGGCCTCCGCGCCGCCGTAGCAGGCGTTAAAAGAAGCGGCCTGGGAAAAACGCTGGTATCCGGGAGGAGATAAGCGGAGCATGATCTCACCCATTGTTACAACCTTAGCCATGGTTTAGTTTCCCTCCTTTGCAGACCGGGTCGGTCGGATGGAGGTCACCAGATCAGAGGCTTCCCGGACCAGTTTCTCTATTTCCGCAAAATTTCCCTGCTTTATAAGTGCATCCTTGACCATCCAGCTTCCGCCGCAGGCGAGAATGCGGTCATAGGAAAGGTAGTCTTTTACATTGGAAGGAGAGATGCCGCCGGTGGGCATAAAGGAAAGCTTGGTATAGGGCGCTGCGACGGCCTTGATATAGGTTAATCCCCCGGCAGCCTCTGCCGGAAAGAACTTTACCACGTCAAGCCCGAGTTCCAACGCCTGCTCCATATCACTGGGGGTGGAGCAGCCGGGGATAACGGGAATATTTTTATCAATACAGTATTTTACAATGCGGGGATTAAACCCGGGGCTGACGATGAATTTCGCCCCGGCTCCAATGGCGCGGTCAGCCTGTTGGATGGTCAGTACCGTGCCGGCGCCTACCAGCATCTGCGGATAATGCTCTGTCATAAGCCGGATAGATTCTTCCGCCGCATCGGTGCGAAAGGTGACTTCCGCGCAGGGCAGCCCGCCTTCTGTTAAAGCCTTTGCCAAAGGCAGGGCATCCTTGGCATCGTCCAGTACCACCACGGGGACGATGCCGATCTTTTTTATCTGTTCAAATATTGCGTTCATAATAATCCTCATTTCTAAGATCAAAATTGAAAGAAAGTCTTAGCATTATCGTGGCAGATATCCTGCACCAATTTTTCCAGATACGCCGGATCATAGGGATATTCCCCGTTTTCCACCCAGGTTCCGACCTTATTGCAGAGGATCCTGCGGAAATACTCATGTCTGGGGAAGGAGAGGAAGCTTCTGGAGTCCGTCAGCATACCTACAAAGGTGGAAAGAAGTCCTACATCTGCCAGAGTATCCATTTGCTGCTCCATGCCGTTCTTGTGATCGCAGAACCACCAGGCACTGCCCAGCTGTACTTTTCCGCGGATCTGCTGCGCATTTCCCTGATAATTGCCTGCCATGGTGGCAAGCATGGCGGCGTCTTTGGGATTTAAGTAATACAGGATCGTGCGGGGCAGCAGGTCATGCTGATCCATGGCATTAAAAAGGCCGGATAACTGGGGAGCATAGGAAAAGTCATTCTGGCTGTCACAGCCGATATCGGCCCCCAGCTTTTCATACAGTCTGGAGGAATTATTGCGGATGGCACCGATATGCAGCTGCATGACCAGTCCCCGCTTTGCATACAATTCTCCCAGCTTCGTCAGCAGATAACCTCTGTACATAGCACCTTCGTCTTCGGTTATGGATTCCATGCGCAGGGCACGGCGGTAGATCTCTTCGATCTTTTCTTCGGAAGCCGGGAGAAAGAATTTCTTTTCCAGGCTATGGTCAGTGACGCGGCAGCCCTGCTGTATAAAGAAATCCAGTCGTTTTTCCAGTGCACCAAGAAGGCCGGAAAGACAGCAGGTATCAATGCCGGTAAGCTCTTTCAAAAGAGAGACATACCCAGAGAAGCCGCTCTTTTCAATATCCAGTGCATTGCCCGGACGGAAGGAGGGAAGTACCCGAAATCCGATCGCATCCCTTTGTGTTGCCAGTTTTTGATGCCATTCCAGGGAATCTGCCGGATCATCGGTGGTGCACAGGATCTCTACATGCTGCATCCGCAGAAGGTTCTGTACAGAATAGGCCGGAGAACGGAGCTTTTCGTTGCACTTCTCCCAGATCTCTTTGGCAGTAGCGGGAGACAGGGGCGTATGTATGCCAAAGTATCGCTGCAGCTCCAGGTGCGTCCAGTGATAGAGGGGATTGCCGATGCAATTCTGAACGGTATCGGCCCAGGCAAGGAATTTTTCGTAAGGGTCCCCGTCGCCGGTGATCAGATCTTCACAAATACCGTTGGCCCGCATGGCCCGCCATTTGTAATGATCCCCGGAGAGCCAGACCTGGGTTAGATCGTCATAGCACCGGTCTTCCCAGATTTCCTTTGGATTTAAATGGTTGTGAAAATCAATGATGGGAAGGTCTTTGGCAGCGGTATGAAAAAGCGCCTGTGCCGTTTGTGTTTCCAACAGAAAATCCTGATCCATAAAGGTTTTCATGGCTATTTCCCCCTAAACGTATTTTTTAAGTGTGGCAGCGACGGCACCGGCACCGCTGGTCATTTCCGCAAAGTAACGGCAGACGGGAAGGGCTAAGTCTGCCTCGTACAGGTTGACGCCCCATATCTTTTCATTCTCCAGAATAGGATGCAGTAAGCTTTCCGCCTGAACGGCGTCGCAGGTACCATCCAGTTTTACACCGGAGACGATGGCGCCAAGAGTCTCTGCCATGGGATCCGGGCTGATGGAAAATGCTTCCAGGCGGTCATTTTGGCCGGTGAGATACCGGAGCCATCCGGCAAATACAAGAGGGATCATCTTTAGATCTGTGGTTTGCAGTGCAGAGGAGTTCCGGTAGGCTTTGATGGTTTCCCCATAGCGGATAGCCATTTTCTGGGAAGTATCGGTGGCGATCCGCTGGGGCGTATCCGGCATAAAAGGATTGGGAATGCGGACCGTAAGTACCGTATCCAGAAATTCCTTCGGATTTAAAATGCCGGGATCTGTCACTACAGGCAGTCCTTCCTGATAGCCCAGTCTTTCCACTAACTTCTTAAGAGTGGGATCCTTCATTTCCTCGGCGATCAGTTGGTAGTCCAGCAGGCAGCCGAAGACAGCCAGAGCTGTATGGAGAGGATTTAAGCAGGTGCATACCTTCATCCGCTCTACCTTGTCTACGGTTTCCCGGTCGGTGAAGATAAAGCCGCTTTTTTCCAGGGCAGGACGGCCGTTGGGGAAGGTATCCTCGATGACCAGATATTCACATTCCTCTGCGTTGACGAAGGGGGCCACATAGGTATGCCTGTCGGTAATGACCGGATCAAGGTCCTCGATGCCGTCTTTTCTTAAAAGCTCCTCCACAGAGGCATTGGGACGAGGGGTGATCTTATCGATCATGGTCCAGGGGAAGGATACTTTATCGGAGGTCACATAGGTTAAAAAGGCAGGCTCTGCCAGATGGTTTTCCACCCATTTTTCTGCAAAGGTGACAATGGCAGCTTTCAGCTTGTCCCCGTTGTGAGAGCAGTTGTCCATGCTGACCATGGCAAGAGGGAGCGCATCCTTGGTAAAGCGATGGTATAAAAGGGCGGCCACTTTTCCCATGTAACTGATGGGTGCCTCCGGGCCCTGGGCAAGATCAGTGGAGACATCTGGGAGCGGACGGCCCTGACTGTCCTGTAAGCAGTAGCCTTTTTCGGTAATGGTAAAAGAGGCAAGCTGCAGGGAGGCATTGGCGAAGATCTCTTTCAAACGGCTGTAGGATGCCACATCCTGACTGTCCAGGATAAGAGATTCTGTGATACTTCCCACCACCGTTTTCTCGATAGAGCCATCTGCTTTTAAAGTGGCGAGAATAGAGTAATTGTCATGGGGGTGGTACATCTTTTCGATGATCTCATAATCATAGCCCTCCGCCACGATCAGTCCCCGGTCCAGGGTATTGTCGTTTAAAAGTCTCTGAAGGGCGTTGGCCTGAAACGCGCGGAAGATATTCCCGGCGCCGAAATGGATCCAGAAGGGAGCTCCCTTTGTCTTATCGGAAACTGCGGTATGGTCAAAAGAGGGAAGCTGATAGCCAGCCTCCTGCCAAAATGCTCTGTTTTGTAATCCTTCACTGTTTAATTTCATGGTTTCCTCCTTATGCCACAGCTTGTCTGCGGCACCGTGAGGAGAATTTCGCGAAGGCGAATTCTCCGATGCGATATGCATTGATGTCGTTTTCGACATCAATGCAGTTTGAAAGAAATGCCATCAGGTATTTCTTTCAAATTTTATTACCGATCCTTTCCGGAAGACTTACTGATGGCTTCCCAGAGTCCGTTTAAGTAGGTGGCGCCAAGGGCTCTGTCGTAGAGTCCGTATCCGGGCATGGCCACTTCATCCCAGATCATGCGGCCGTGATCCGGACGGATGGGGCCCTGAAAATCAATGTCGTACAGGGCCTTCATGATCTCATACATATCAAAGGAGCCGTCACTGGACAGATGGGCCGCTTCTTCAAAATCCGTGGGAGAATTGAATTTCAGGTTGCGCACATGGGCGAAGTGGATTCTTCCCTTTAAGGCACGGATCATACCGGGCAGATCATTTTCCAGGTTGGTCCCGTAGGAACCGGAGCAGAAGGTGACGCCGTTGTGGGGATCATCCACCATTTCCATCATGCGCAGGATATTCTTCTGATTGATGATGATCCTGGGAAGGCCGAACACACTCCAGGCGGGATCATCGGGATGGATAGCCATATTGATGTCATATTTATTGCAGACCGGCATGATGCGCTCCAGGAAATATTTCAGATTTTCAAAGAGCTTCTCCTCATCCACATCCTTGTACATGGCAAAAAGCTCTTTGATATGCTCCATGCGTTCCGGCTCCCAGCCCGGCATGACGGAACCGTTGGTATCACCGGCGATGGAGTGGAACATATCCTCCGGGTTTAAGGCGTCCACGGCAGCCTGGGTATAGGCCAGGACGGTAGAGCCGTCGGGACGTTTTCTGGCCAGCTCCGTCCGGGTCCAGTCGAAGACCGGCATGAAATTGTAGCAGACCAGATGAATGTCCTCTTTTCCCAGATTTTCCAGAGTTTCGATATAATGATCGATATAGAGATCCCGATCTGCATTGCCGATCTTGATGGCATCATGGACATTGACGCTTTCAATGCCGGCTACATGAAGGCCGTTTGCTTCTACTTCTTCTTTCATGGCGCGGATGCGCTCTCTGCTCCAGACCTCTCCCGGTGCAGTGTCGTACAGGGTGGTGATCACGCCGGTTACGCCGGGGATCTGCCGGATCTGCTTTAAGGTTACGGTATCGAATTTAGAGCCGTACCATCTAAGTGTCATTTCCATAGTAGATAAGATCCTTTCTTTGCACATGGCAAACAGAATTCGTTACGAGGCAGTCGCCGCTTTGCTCTCTGGTCGGCGACTGCGCAGCAACAACAGTTACGTTGTAATAGTTTCGTTGGTCTTATTATCGAAAAATCCTATGGAAAAAACGATTGGCAGAGTTGTTGTACACATTGCCAAAATTGCGGTGAAATGGTAGGCTGAATTTATAAGATGAATGAAATGTAATGGAAGGTGACAGGGAGCAAGGTGTGAAAAAGATGCCTGTAAGCAAACGAGAAACCGCGGTTTTAATCGTCGCTTCGCAGCAAAAATCTGCGCAGAAATGTGGATTAGGGTGAAAGAGGATCTGTATGAAAAAACAGTTAAATACCAAATTTAATACCAGACAGTACATGCTCTCCAGGGACTTTGAGATCTACTATTACAAAGACCAACATATGAAGCAGGTGGCCAGCCACACCCACGATTACTACGAGATCTATTTTTTTCTGGAAGGGGATGTGTCTCTTGCGATCGATAGAAGGGAATATCCGCTGCAATACGGCGATGTGGCGGTAGTGCCTCCCGGATTGGAGCATCATGCCGTCATCCATGGGGAGGGCACACCCTACAGAAGATTTGTGTTCTGGATCACGGTAGACTACCTAAGCCGACTGATGGAAGAAGCTCCGGAGTACGGCTATCTGATGCAGTTGGCCCAGACAAAGGGAGAGTACATATTTCACCACGACCGGATCACCTTTAATGCGATCCAGACCAAAGTGTTCCATCTGCTGGAGGAGATCTATTCCAACCGTTTTGGAAAGGCAGCCAAGATTTCTCTGTGTGTGCAGGACCTGCTTTTACATCTGAACCGGACGGTTTATAACGAGAGACATGAGCGCAGTGTGGGAGAAGAGCAGCAGTTGTCAGAAAGACTGATAGAATATATAGAAGAGCATCTGGAAGAGGAACTTTCTCTGGATCAGATGGCGGCTGAATTCTATGTCAGTAAATATCATATCGCCCATCTTTTTAAGGATCATATCGGCATGTCCATCCACCGGTATATTCAGAAAAAGAGACTGGAGGCGTGCAGGGAAGCCATCCGGAATAATGGGAAGATCAGCGAGGTTTATCTGCTGTTTGGCTTCAAGGATTATTCCGGATTCTATAAGGCCTTCCGCAAAGAGTACGGTTTATCTCCGAAGGAATGGCAGGAGACCGTGATGAACATACCGGTGTCTTAACGGTCATGCAGGCGTTTTACACACATGCTGGGAGACATGCCGGTGCCTTTTTTAAAAATACGGTTAAAATAGTACGGATTGTTTCCGCAGCCTACCTGCTCCGCTACCTCATGAATGGGAATATCCGGCGTTTCCATAAAGATCTGTTTGGCTTTTTCGATCCGCAGGTTCATAAGATACGTAGAAAACTTTTCCCCTGTTTCTTTATAAAAGCAGCGGCTGACATAGTTTACATTCATATACAGATAGTTTTCCGAGATCCATTTTAAGGTAAGGTCCGGATTGGATAAGTGAGTGTTCAGGTATGCGATGGTCTTTTCTATAAACGGACTGTAGGAGTTTTCCAATGCAGGGGCTGCGCCGAGCACTTCCTTCAGTTTCTCCGTAAACGCCTTGATAATGTCGGGAGCATCTTCCAGCTTATGAAGGGAAAGCAGGAAACTGACTATATTGTCCATGGATTCACCGTTCAGGGAAGAGGTGATCTGGATGAGGGCAGTATCTGTCAGCTGGAGGAGAAAATGTACATTGGTAATGCTGCCTAACAGTTCTGTAAAGTCGGCGATGATCGCCGGGCGCTTTTCGGCGGAGGCGCGAAGCAGTGCTGCGATCATGTGACTGCATTGCATGGTGATCTTTCCGTAGTTAAAATTCTCCTTCATGCCTTCCTTCGTGAGAAACCAAAACATATCATATCTTCGCAGCTTCTGGATGATGGTATCCAAAACGGACTGCAGATCCGGAAAAGAAACCCGCTGATATTCCGTTTCTACAGACTGCCCTGAAATGGACAGGCTTTTGAAAAAGGAATCAAAGGCTTTGTAATCAGGATCAAAATTGGGAAAATAAAAGATCAGCGTATTGCGGACGTACAGTTTTCCTACTTCCAGATCCGGTGCTATATTGGTCAGAAACCGGTTGATCTGAACCAATGCGATATCCAGATTATTCTGTTCCAGATAATAGATATAACAGACCTGATAGGGCGTATCATGCAGGTCCAGATATTGCTCAAAGCGATCATAGAATGCAGGGGTGAGTTCATCCAGAGAACAGCCGTCACTGATAATGTTCCGGAGCAGCGTCTGGCGCAGCTGCCCAAACATACTATTGGAAGGAGCATTGCTTTGCCAATGATCGTTTCTGCATTCTGTGGCCACTTCTTTCAGACAGTCTTCAATCTGGGTAGTGTCGCAGGGCTTGAGCAGATAATGCTTTACGCCGCATTTCATGGCCCGCTTGGCATATTCAAATTCACCGTATCCGGAAAGAATGATAAAGTGCACATTCAGATCGGTCTTTGCGATACGTTCTACCAGTTCCAGACCGGAAATACCCGGCATACGGATGTCCGTCATTACAATATCCGGAATCTCATCCAGAATAGTATGATAGGCCTCAACCCCATCCGGGCAGGTGCCGATCAGGCTGATGCCATAGGACTCCCAGTCTACAGAAGAGGCAATGGTATTGCGAATGATTTCTTCATCATCAACAAGAAGCAGTTTTAACATGTAGGATCCTCCTTATCCGGTAAGGGCAGGCAAAGCTCCGCAACGGCATATTCTTCCGCTAATACAAGATCATCTCTGTTATACAATCTCAATCCGTAAGCATCTCCGTAAGTAAGCTTTAACCGTTTATCAATGTTCAGAAGGCCTATGCCGTGTCCATGGGGAAGGATTTCTTTTGTGCGGAGCTTCTCCAGAAGATCTTCTTCGAAAGAGGATCCGCTGTTTTTTACCTGAAATACAAGAAATTCCTGTGTCCGAAAGGCCTTTAAAGATATATGGCAGATATCCGTGCTTTCTTCCAGTCCGTAGTAAATGGCATTTTCCAGTAAAGGCTGCAGCATCAGCTTGGGGATACGGTATCCGTAATATTCCTGGGGAACGGAACTCTGAAAATCCAGTTTCTCCCCGTAGCGCTGCTGCTGAATGGTTATATAGCTCTGAAGGACAGCCAGCTCCTCGGAAATGGTATAGGGACTGTCTGTGCTTTTTAAAGTAACCCGCAGGAGACTGCCAAGGGACTGGGAGATCTTCATGATATCCTGGGCACCTATTGCCTTTGCCTTCCAGTTGATGGTGTCCAGCGTGTTATATAAAAAGTGGGGATTGATCTGATTTTCCATGGCCTTGATCTGCGCATCCCGCCGTAAGAGCTCATTGGCATAATTGTCAAAAACAAGGGTATTGATCCGGGATACCATGTCATCAAAGGTGCGGTGCAGAAGGCCGATCTCGTCAGGGCGTTCCGAAGCGTTGTCCGTAAAATCGGAGGCGGAATAGGTATTGTTTCCAAATGCCTTCATCTTTTTCACAAGAAGATCAATAGAGTACAGTAGGGAGCCAAGCAGCCTGGATGATACAAAAAGAGTGCTGAAAAGACAGAATACAAAGGCAAAAATGCAGAGTGCTTTGGCGATGCGGATGGTCAGGAAAATGGAATTGTAGGGTAACATGCAAAAATAATCCCAGCCCAGACCGGAAATTCGGTGATAAACCGCAAAATACTTTGTATGGTCAAGATTCATGATCCGGTAACCGTAAATCTTCCGGTCCAGAAAATCCGACAATGCAGGAGAAAAGGAGCTGCTCTTATAAAGCGTATCTGCCCCGGCAGAAAGCAGATAGGCGCTGTGGTCGGAATCCAGATAAGAAACCGATTGCTCCATCAGGGCAGAAATATCTACTTTGATCATAAGATATCCAAGAGGAAGCAGACTCAATCCATCGGTCTGCTTTATTTCTTTTACGAGAAAAACGCCATAGCTGTCTGCATAGCCGGTAAACCAGACCGAGGCGCCATCGCCGCTGACGGCCTTCTCCACCAGTGCATTTAAAACTTCTTCCGGCAGGGTTTTGGCCTGGTTGGAAGCAGTGCTGACAAAAAAATCATTGGTTGTCAGGATGGAAATACTGGAGATGTTGATGGTCCTGTCATAGCTGAAAAGATAATTGGTCAGCTTACGATAAAGAGAGCCCATCAGCACATTTTGTCCGGAAAGTGTATCTTCGCTGCAAAGATCGGAGAGATAGGTCTGGATGCTCTGGTCTCCGAGGATCTGTTCGCTGACAGCTTCAATGTTCTTCGTTTTCAATAAAATATTTTCGGAAGAATAGGAAAGTGTATTGGATACGGATTGATACAGTGCCTTTTCGTATGTTTTTGAAATACTGTGAAAGCACAGAAAACTGATGACAGACAGAAAAAGGATGCCTCCGGATAAGATATACAGGAATTTCTGTTTGATGGAAAGTCTGTTGAAAGCAGAGTGCATCGTGTTTTCCTTTCTAGTTGAAGCTTGTCTTCTGTATCCCCTTTGGAAACAACCTTACTATAAAAAATATAGCAGACGAAAAATGGGGATTCAAGATTTTGAAGATCAAGTCTATTTTTTACCAAAAGACACTTTTTTACCAAAAATGACCATGTTTTTGCGATGGGAAGTGGTTTTTTTGAATTCTGTTGCCGGAATGGAAATACTATACTACAGCCAGATAAAAGCAACTGGCAATGAACAGAAAGGATGGGAGGATTATGAACAGGTTGCGGAAATTATGTAATAAAGAAAGTACGGCGGGGATCATAATGAGTCTGCCGTTTATCATCGGTTTCTTCGTGTTTATGTTGGTGCCTATGGTGATGTCATTTTACTATTCCTTGTGCGATTATGACATCTTGTCTGCACCCAGGTTTGTGGGGCTTAAGAATTACATTACCATGTTTACTAATGATGAAACCTTTTTTACTTCATTAAAGGCAACCCTTTACTTTGCATTGGTATCTGTGCCGCTGCGGCTTTTGTTCGCATTGATCGTAGCGTTGATCCTTTTTAAGACCACAAAGGCCACTGCCTTTTACAGAGCAGCGTATTATCTTCCTTCTATTATCGGTGGTTCTGTGGCTGTGGCGATCTTATGGAAAAGAATGTTCGCAACAGACGGTGTGGTCAACAGCCTGCTGCAGGCCGTGGGAATCGATTGTAGTTATGCCTGGCTGGGCTCTAAGAATACGGCCATGTGGACATTGATCATTCTTGCCGTATGGCAGTTCGGTTCTTCCATGCTGATCTTTTTGTCGGCATTAAAGCAGATCCCCACCACCCTTTACGAGGCAGCTTCCGTAGACGGTGCCAACTGGACCAAGCGGTTTTTCAAGATAACCCTGCCTCTTTTGACTCCTACGATCTTCTTTAACCTGGTGATGCAGATGATCAGCGGATTTCTGGCATTTACCCAGAGCCTTATCATCACCGACGGCAAACCCATGGATTCCACACTGTTTTATGCCGTATATATGTACAAGCAGTCCTTTATGTTTAATAAAGCGGGATATGCCTCTGCAATGGCGTGGGTCATGCTGGTGATCATCGGTGCCGTCACACTTGTTTTGTTCGCCACAAAGAAATTCTGGGTTTATGAAGAAAACTAACCTGTGGCAAGAAAGGAAAACAATGAAAGAGAAGAGAAGAGCTTTAAATATTATTTACCATGTGCTGGTCTGCGGCATCGGTCTGATGATGATCTATCCGTTGGTGTGGATGGTCATGAGTTCTTTTAAGGAATCCAATACCATCTTTACCACCGCGGAGAAACTGATCCCGGACAAATTTACGTTGCAGAATTACATCAATGGCTGGAAGGGATTTGCGGGTGTATCCTTTGCCAAATTCTTTGCCAATTCCCTGTTTATCGCCGTTACGGCCACCGTTGGAACCGTATTGTCTTCTGCCTGTGTTGCCTATGCATTTTCTAGGTGTAAGTTTCCGGGGAAAAAGTTGCTGTTTACGGCAATGCTGCTTTCTATGATGATACCGGGCCAGATCCTCATGGTGCCGCAATATCTGTGGTACCAGAAACTGGGATGGGTCGGAAGTTATAAGCCTTTGATCATTCCTTTCTGGTTTGCCATACAGGGATTCTTCGTGTATCTGATGATGAATTTCATCAACGGAATTCCCAAAGAACTGGACGAGGCAGCCAAAATTGACGGCTGTTCCTACTTTGGGATCTTCTGCAAGATCATCTTTCCGCTGATGACACCTTCTCTTATCACGACTACCATTTTCTCCTTTATGTGGAGATGGGATGATTTCATGTCGGCACTGTTATATATAGATGAACCGGCCAGCTATCCGGCATCACTGGCGCTGAAATTATTCAGCGATCCGGGATCGTCATCGGATTACGGCGCAATGTTTGCCATGGCCACCGTTTCCCTGATCCCCATTTTCTTACTCTTTGTCTTCTTCCAGAAGTATCTGGTAGAAGGTGTGGCAACATCCGGCCTGAAGGGATGAGTAGGACAGAAAGGATAAGCAGGACTGAAAGGATAAGAAAGTTTGAAAGAAATGCGCAGGAGCATTTCTTTCAAACAGTACCTATACCCTAAACGACATAGGTACAGATCACATCGCATAGATACATATCATATCGGAGAATCCGCCTGCGCGAGATTCTCCTCACGGCGCCGCAGTAAGCTGTGGCAAGACAGTAAGCTGTGGCAAGAAAGGGAAATTATGCTGAAGGATTGTAAAATATCGGGATTTGCCGACGAAATCGATGGCAGCCTGGACAGACAGATCGAAGTATTAAAAGAATTGGGACAGACCTATATTGAACTGCGAAGTGCAGACGAGATCAATGTATCGGATCTGACGATCCCGCAGGCACAAAGCGTAAAGGAAAAATTAAATAAGGCAGGCATCCGCGTATCCTCTTTGGGTTCCCCTATTGGAAAGATCGGGATCCTGGATGACTTTGAACCTCATATGGAGAAGCTGGCGCACACCTTAGAGCTGGCACAGCTGTTTGAGACTTCCTATATCCGCATGTTCAGCTTCTATATTCCGGAGGGAGAGGATCCGGAACGTTATACGGATGAAGTATGCAGACGGACGGAAAAAATGATCTCCGCAGCAGAAAAGAAGGGGATCATTCTTTTGCATGAAAATGAGAAAGGAATCTACGGAGATAAAGCCATCAGATGCCAAAAGCTGATGGAAGAATTCAGCAGTGCATATTATAAAGCAGTATTCGATTTCGCCAATTTCGTGCAGTGCGGCCAGGATACCATAGAGGCCTATGAAATGCTGAAGCCGTACATTGCCTATGTGCATGTAAAGGATGCACTGGGGGAAAACGGTGAAGTGGTCCTTGCCGGTGACGGCGATGGAAATGTAAGAAAGATCCTTGGAGAGCTGGAGAGAAGCGGCTATGACGGATTTTTAAGCTTAGAGCCCCACCTTACTTTATTTGCAGGCTTTGAAAAACTGGAAAAAGCAGGCGCAGACAAGATACGGACAGATAAGGTGGCAGCCTACAAGGCAGCCTACGGCAGACTGCAGGAAATAATATTGGCGTGAATGCAGATCAGAGTGAAAAGACGGACTAATGTGACAGTTTTCGCAGTAAAAGCTGCGCAGAAACGGAGATTAAAATGGCAGACAAAATTCGATTTGGTATTATTGGTGTAGGCGGGCAGGGAAATAATTACGCATGTTTCCTGAGCGGGAAAGATGCTCCGAACATGCCCCATGCAACCTTAAATTTAGACCATTGTGCATTAGGAGCACTGTGTGACATCGATCCGAAGAGAAAGGAATTCTGTGAACAGAATTATCCGGATTATCCGTTCTTTACCGATTGGAAGGACATGATCGCTTCCGGAAAAGTAGATGCGGTGATCACTACCGTTCCTCATTATCTGCATCACGAGATCGCTATTTATTGCCTGGAGCATGGAATGAATGTGCTGGTGGAAAAGCCGGCAGGGGTTCGGGCTAAAGATGTGGCAGCCATGAATGCATGTGCTAAGAAGCATCCGGAGACGGCGTTTGGGATCATGTTCAACCAACGGACCAACAAACTGTACCAGAAGGTAAAAGAGATCGTGGACTCAAAAGAGATGGGTGAGATCCGCAGATCAAGCTGGATCATCAATACATGGTGGAGACCGGACAGCTATTATCGGCAAAGTGAATGGCGCGCCACCTGGGGCGGTGAAGGCGGAGGCGTTCTGGTAAATCAGGCACCCCATCAGTTGGATCTGTGGCAGTGGATATGCGGGATCCCTACAAAAGTTTATTCCAAGAATATCAATGGGGCCCATCGGAAGATCAATACGGAAAACGATGTTACCATGATCACGGAATATGCCAACGGGGCCGTGGGAACCTTTGTTACCTGCACCCACGACGCATGCGGAACAGACCGACTGGAGATCGATCTGGACGGCGGAAAGATCGTGGTAGAGAACAGTAAGAAGGCGACGGTTTACAGATTGAAAAAACCGGAAGAGGAGCTGAACAGTACCATGACCATGATGGAAGTGGCCAATCTGCTCTCCAGCAATGAAAGCGGTGGCCTGTATACCGTGGAAACCTTCGAAAGTGAAGATGCATGGGGGTATCAGCATACCACCGTCATGGAAAATTTTGCATCCCATATCCTGGAAGGAACTCCTCTTTTAGCACCCGGTTCCGATGGCATCAACGGCGTGAACCTGGCCAATGCCAGCCAGCTCTCCAGCTGGTTACACCGGGAAGTAAATAATCCTGTAGATCCGGAGCTGTATGCCCGGGAGTTAAATAAGCGTATCATGGAGGAAGGATTATTCCCGCCCAGGGAATGATCCTGCGCAGTGGTAAATTATTATGAAGAGAGCAGCAGTCATTGGTCTTGGGACCATCAGTAAAACCCATATCGATGCTATCCTGGCAGATCCGAACGTAGAGTTGTGTGCTGCATGTGACAGTGATCCGGAAAAGCAAAAGCAGTTGCCTTTCGATATTCCTTTTTACGAGGATTATCACGTCATGCTGCGGCAGGAGCAGCCGGACTGTGTCCATATCTGCCTGCCCCATTATCTTCATGTGCCGGTCAGCATGGAGGCGGCCGGGCTGGGGATCCATGTATTCTGTGAAAAGCCGGTAGCCTTAAATGCGCAGGAAGCCGAAAGATTTGTGGAATTTGAGCAGGAAAATCCTGACATACACATTGGTATTTGTCTGCAGAACAGAAGAAACCGGACTGTAGAGTACTTAAAAGAACTGATTGAAAGCGGTCAATACGGCCGCATAACAGGTTGCAGAGGGCTGGTATTATGGGCAAGACCCAAGTCTTATTATGAAGAAAGTCCCTGGAGAGGCAAGTGGGAGACGGCCGGCGGCGGATGCATGATCAATCAGTCCGTGCATACGCTGGATCTTTTGTACTATCTATGCGGGAATGTGCATTCCCTGAAGTCGTCGGTTTCACAGCTTCTGGAGTATGGAATCGAAGTGGAAGATACCGTTGCCGCCAGGCTGGTATTTGCCGATCAGGCACAGGGACTGTTTTTTGCCACCAATGCAAACAGCCAAAATGAAAGTGTACAGATCAGCGTTTCTATGGAAAAAGCAGATTTTTCCATAGAAGAAAGCTGCCTGTACAGGATCGATAAAAACGGGGAAAAAACCAGGATCTGTGAGGATGAAAAGCTTCCGGGAAGCCGTTTTTATTACGGAGCAAGCCATCGGAAGCTAATCCATGAGTTTTATGATGCACTGGAAAAAAATAACGATCATTACATCCATGTGCGGGATGCCTGGATGAGTATTAAACTGATCGATGCCATACAGACATCGTCCCAAAAAAACGAAACGGTGATCGTATCGGAATGAAAAAACACATTTTTACCAAAAGACACGTTTTTACGAAAAAAGAATAGATTTTGTAAATGCAAGTGGCTTTTGTGAATTCAATCGTGGGGATAAAGATCATATACTAAAACCATCAAGAAACCAAATAACGGGAGGTTCGGGAAATGAAAAACAAAGCTTTAAAAACGGGAGCAAAGATCATGGCAACCCTGTTGGCGGCATCTATGCTGTGCGCCTGTGGGAGCAGTACCGATTCTGCATCAGGTGGAGAGTCTGCGGCCAGTGCCACCGGACAGACAGAATTAAATTTTTCCTGGTGGGGGAATCAGGTAAGAAATGAGGCAACGCAAAAAGGTGTTGACCTGTACCAGGAACAGAATGAAGGCATCAAAGTAAATACCCAGTTCTTCTCCTGGGATGATTACTGGAACAAGCTGGCAACCTCAGCAGCAGGAAAGACTCTTCCTGACGTGATCCAGATGGATTATTCCTACATAAAGCAGTATGCCGATAAGGAGCAGCTGTTAGATCTGACACCCTATATTGAGAGCGGTGCGCTGGATGTTTCCAACATCGACGAAACCGTTCTGGAGATGGGTAAGATCGGAGACGGTACTTACGGCATTGCCGCCGGTGTCAATGCAATGGCACTCTTCTATAACAAGACCTTACTGGATAGCATCGGAATCACAATGGAGGATAACATGACACTGGATACCTTCATTGAGATCGCCAAGGAAGTAACCGAGAAAACCGGTTACAGATCCAACATGGTAGATACCTACTCCAATTACATGGAGCCTTATGCAAGAGCAAATGACATTTGGATCGAAGGACAGTCTTTGGGAGGCAAGAGTGCGGATGATTATCTTGCTTACTTCCAGCTGGAGAGGCAGGGAATTGATGAAGGGTGGCAGCTTTCCCCCGATATTGCAGGCCAGAACAGTGCTTTAGAGCAGGATCCTATGGTATACGGTTCCAGCCCGGAGACCATGTCCTGGTGCAAGACCAACGGCTCTAATACACTGGCAGCTTTCCAGAATGCAGCACCGGAAGGAACGGAAATCGGAATTACCACCATTCCCACAACAAACCCGAAAAAGTCCAACTACTTAAAGCCCAGCATGCTGTTTTCCATCAGTGCCAATACACAGCATCCGGATGAGGCAGTTGCATTCTTAAATTATCTGATCAATTCTTCTGATTTCTACAATATTATGCTTGCCGACAGAGGCATTCCCGTAAATCAGAAGATCTCAGAAGAGATCATGTCACAGCTTTCGGAAGAGGATCAGAAGGCAACGACCTTTGTAAATGAGGTAGTTACCCCCAATTGTTCTCCTATCGGCGCGCCTACAGAGGATGGCTACAATGAGCAGCAGGATATGCTCAGAAAAATAGACCAGAAGGTGCAGTACGGTGAGATCACACCGGAGGAAGCAGCGGAAGAATACTTTACCAAAGCAACAGAGATCTTCCAGGAAGCTGCAAGCAAAGCACAGAGCAGTAACTGATAAATAATGGCAGACAGCCACACGGATGTGTACGAAAGAACATCTGTGTGGCTGCTTGATTATAGGAAACGGCCATAAGAAAACGGAGGATCCGTATGAAATCGGAATTTCGATACAATAATCCTGTCATAAGAGGCTTTTGTCCTGATCCGAGTATTTGCAGGGCAAATGATAAGTATTATCTGGTAAGCAGCAGTTTTCAGTATTTTCCGGGCATCCCGGTGTTTGAAAGCTGTGATCTGATCAACTGGAAATATACGCATCTAAAAATGCCGGTTTTTCGCCGCCTGCTTGCGATAAGCAGACGGAGTTAAGCCGGTATGTTTTTTAAACTGGCGAATATAATGCTCCGGCGTATCATAGCCGGTGGCCTCTGCGATGTTGGCAATGGTCATGGTGGTGTTGGTCAGAAAGTCCTGGGATCGTTCGATGCGGACAGTGCGGACGATCTCGGAATAGGTCATGCCCATCAGGTCTTTGATCAGCCGGGACGTATATTCGTTTGTGTAATGAAAGCGTTTGGCCACAGTGGAGAGGGTGACATCCCGATAGTTATCCTGGATAAACTGAATAATGGCGTAACGCTGCACGTCTAAACGGTCGCTGAACAGCGGCGTCTGCACCGATTCGGAGTAATTCCTCACCAAAAGACAGAAGACCAGCAGCAGGGTATTGGAAATACACTGGTAATAATACGCCTGCTTATTGACACTCTCCCAGAGCATCCAGATAAAAGCTTCCTTCAGCGTGGGATCGATGCCGGAGTGAAACAGAATATAATCATTGGAGCGTTTGGTATAAATATTGTTCAGGAAAAAGGACGATAGTTTATTGGGGGTATTTAAGAAGGTATAAAACATACTGTGCAGGGTGCTCCGGCGCAGCAGGATATTGATGATGATGCTGTCATCAAATACGGAAATAGAATGCTCTGCCCCCGGGGGAATGACGCAGAAATCTCCGGTCTTCATGGAAAGACGCTGACCGGAGATCCCCTGGGTACAGGCGCCGTCGTAGACATATACCAGCTCAAAAAAAGTATGGGAGTGAACAATGTCCGGACTGTACCGGTTGTGCTTTTGCACCACGATACTGGATTTATCCGAAGTATCAAAAAAGAAAGAATCTAAGAATTTCTCCGGAATGGTCTGGGGCACCTCCGGGATCAGCCTGTGCTTTGCGATCACCTTTTGGATATCCTGCCGCGCGATATAGGCGTGGATCTGCCCTTCTTTTCTGGCTTCATACTGTTCTTTGTAAAACAACTCTTCCTCATTCAGCTGATAGATCTGATGGGCCATTTCTGCAACATCCATGGAAGTAACGTCTCCTTTTAAAATATCAAAAAAAACTAATTTATATGATCTATATTAACAAACGCTATTAAATAGGTCAACGAAACAGAGCTGAATTGTGAATTTAAAGATTTCTTGCCCGGAATAAAATAGAAGCATATTCAGTTTTGATGGAACGGAGGAAAGGAATATGGCAGAACCGGTTCTGGAGATGAGACATATTTCCAAACAGTTTGGAAGTGTGACAGCACTTAAGCATGTGGATCTGGAAGTATATCCGGGGGAGATCAGAGGTCTGATCGGAGAGAATGGCTCCGGGAAATCCACCATTTCTTCCATTGCGGCGGGCATGCAGAAAGCGACAGAAGGGGAGATGGTATTCCTGGGACAGCCCTGGCAGCCTTCCAGTATGATCGATGCCCTGCAGCATGGGATCGGCATGGTGGTGCAGGAGAGCGGAACCATTCCGGGGATCACTGTGGCGGAGAATATTTTTCTGGCAGAGCTGGAATCCTTTAAAAATAGGTTGGGGATCGTGGACAGAAAGCGGATGTTTGCAGAGGCCACCCAGGTGATGAAGGCTATCGGTGTGGAGGATGTCACAGGGGACATGCCTATGGAAATGCTGGATTTTCAGAAGCGAAAGCTGGTAGAGATCGGAAAGGTCATGATGAAAGATCCTAAGATCTTAGTCATCGATGAGACCAGTACTGCCCTGTCCCAGGATGGAAGAACTCTTATGTACCGCTTGATCCGAAAGATCAGGGACGAGGGAAAAGCGGTCATTTTCATTTCCCATGATCTGGAGGAGATTATGCAGGTATGCGACACCCTTACGGTTTTGCGGGACGGAAACCTGATCCGGACTTTCCGAAAGGAAGAATTTGATGCCGATGCCATTCGTACCAGCATGATCGGACGAGCGTTGCAGGGGGATTATTACAGAAGTGATTTCGAACCGGGAGGCCTTAAGGAGACAGCGTTGCAGGCAGAGGACCTCTGCTATAAGGCACAGTTAAGAAATGTCACTGTTACTTTAAGGAAGGGGGAGATCCTGGGCATAGGAGGCCTTTCCTCCTGTGGCATGCATGAGCTTGGAAAAGCCATGCTTGGCGCACTGGCCCTGGAAAGCGGAAGGGTTGTGACAGAAACGGGAGAGGCCATTACCGATCCGCATACAGCCGTGGAACATAAGATCGGCTACGTATCCAAGGATCGGGATGTGGAATCCCTGTGTTTATCTGCAAGCATCAAGGACAACATTGCCGTTGCGGGAATGGACTGCTATGCGGTAAAAAAACATTTTATTACCAACAGAAAAGAAAAGAAGTATGTCAGAAGGCAGATCAAAGCACTTTCCATCAAATGTGCCGATGAAAACCAGCTTACCGGTCAGTTATCCGGTGGAAACAAGCAGAAGGTGGTATTCGGCAAATGGATCGGCTGCGGAAGTGAGATTCTTATTCTCGACTGCCCCACCCGCGGGGTGGATATCGGCGTAAAGCAGGCTATGTACCGGCTGATGATACAGCTTAAAAACGAGGGAAAAGCGATCCTTCTGATCAGCGAGGAGTTGCCGGAGCTTTTAGGCATGAGCGACCGCATGCTGATCATGAAGGATGGAGAGATCACCCATGAATTTATGCGCAGTGCCTCTCTGACGGATGCGGATGTTATCGGGTACATGATATAGGAGAGAAATTTGTTATGGATGCAGAACAGAAAGCAAAACAGAAAGTTGACAGATACAAAGTCTCTCAGCTTGTAATAACCGTACTTCCCTTTGCAGCACTGGCGGTTTTATTTGTCATATTTGTGGCGGTGGTGTCGATGAAAGGCTATCGCCTGGATATGTATCTGCAGATCGTGTTTAATGAAGGCGTTGTCCTGTCGGTGGTGGCAACGGGGGCTATTTTTATCTATACGCTGGGAACCTTTGATATCAGCCTGGGAGCGGCCACATTGTTTTCCGCCACCATGGGAGTACTTACCTACAATGGGACCGAGAGTGTCTTCCTGATGATCCTGGTCATGTTTGCGGCAGGGATTGCCTGTTCTTTGTTTAATTCGGTATTGGCCTCGGTCTTTCACATTCCGGCCTTCGTGACAACGGTGGCCATGATGTCCGTATTGTCGGCGGTGGCAGGAAAGATCATTACCACAAAGGGCGGTGCACTGGGGGGCATCAGCATTCCCAGCGCAGTGGTAAAGCCCTTCGACAACATGCCTTTTAAGATCATGCTGCTGCTTTTGTTTTTTGGTATCTGCTATGTGATCTTTAATCTGACCAAAACCGGAAGACGACAGAAATTTATCGGCGGCAATCCCCTGTGTGCGGCACTGACAGGCATTGAATCCGGTAAATATACCATCATTGCCTTTGTGATGGCCGGCCTTGGCGTAGGGTTGGGGGCGTTCCTGACACTGGTCTATACACCGTCTGTTACCACCTCTACGGCCTCCAGCATAGGTATGAATATCTTTATCGCTATCGTATTTGGCGGCATGCCTATCTCCGGCGGTGCCCGTTCCCGCATCCATGCGGCGCTGGTGGGCGGTTTTTCCTTCATGCTCTTAAATGACATTATGGAGCTTTTGATCGACGGAAGTGCCGCATATGGCATTACCCAGCTGATCAGCGCCCTGTTTTTCCTGCTGATCGTATGCATTACCAGTATGAATTACCGGTCCTCATTATTGCCGCGATAAGAGCATGGCAGAGGTATTTAAAGTACAAAACGGAAACGATATTCCATGCGGATGGAAACAAAACATCTGCATAGAAGATATATTTTTTTAACGTCTGGGTGCGTATGGTATCGGAGAATCCGCCTTTGGGAAATTCTCCCCACGTGCCGCAGACAGGAAAGGGGAAAAAGATGAGATTTAAAAAACTGATCAGTACATTGATGGTGGGAGCGATGGCGCTTTCCATGTTAGCCGGATGCGGTTCTGCTGCCGATGCAGGAAGCACTGGGGCTGTTTCTTCTGAGACATCGTCTGAAAAGACAGCCGATGGCGAGAGCGCAGATGCCGGCGCAGAGAAGGAAACGGAGAGCAAAGATGCCGCGAAGATCGGCGTGCTGGTAGCGGATGTCAGCGGCGAGGAAGCCCAGGGATTTCGCAATTATTATGAGAACTACATTGCAGAAAATTACGATGTGACCTTTACCTATACCGACGCGCTTGCCAGCGCAGAGGAGGAGAAAGCCGCCATCGAAAAATTCGCATCCCAGGGATGTCAGGCCATTATTTCCTTCTCCAGCAGCGACCGGGCCCAGCAGATCGAGACCTGTGAAAAATACGGTGTATATTATGCGGTGGCGTCCGGCGTATTGGATGATGAGCAGTATGAAACTTACAAAAACTATGAGTATTTTGTCGGCCAGGTGGGACCCAGCAATGAAACGGAGTATGAAGCCGGTCAGGAGATGGGCGCATATTATAAGGACCAGGGTGTTGCAAAGGTAGCCATTTACGGAGCCTTCATTCCCAATCCCATGCATGTCTACCGGGTGGCAGGTGTGTTGGCAGGCCTTGGCTGTACCTACGGCGGTGCCGATGATATGAACGGTATTGTAGGCCAGATCTTCCAGGATCAGAGTGTGGATCTGTCAAAGATCTCCGGTGATGTGGAAGTGGTTTCCTATCTGCAGGGATACGGCGATACCACTACAGATGAGTTAAATGCAGCCATTCAGAAAGCCCCCGATGCCTTTATTTCCGTGGGTATGGCCACTACCTTCTTTGCGCAGTCATTAAACGAGGCTGGTATTTCCTTCTCTGATATCGATTCCTTTACCTCTGCCAACGAGGCAGCCATGAAAGACGGCAAGCTCACTTACCTTGCCGGCAAGTATTCCTCCTCCATCGGCCCGGTATTTGCCCTGGTAATGAATGCCATTAACGGCAATGTTATCCGGGATGAAGAGGGAAATGCACCTTCTCTGAGCCAGAAATATCTTGTTGCAACCGATGTAGAGACATTTGACAAGTACTTTGTCTCCGACAGCGGCGATGCGCCTATCTATGACAAAGCGACACTGGATGGCGTGATCGGCAGTGATGTTACCTTTGATGCGGTAAAGACCCTGGTTGCATCCAAATAAGCTACCAACAGGAGGCGGCAGGCTATGAGTACCCCTAAGAAAATAGCAGGGACAATGGTGATCCCTGTGCTGGCATTTGTCATTCTGGAAGTGATATGCCTGATACACGGGAGCCATATCATCTCAAATGCAAAGAGCTTTGACAATTTTGTAATATATGCGGCGATCGTCATACTTACTACCATCGCCCTGTCTGTGAATCTAAACAGCGGAAGATTCGATTTTTCCCTGGGTGCCATGGCGGCCCTGTCCTCTGTCATCGGGGCTAAAGTCAGCTTCGCCGTGTTGGGCGGCGGCGCCGGAAGTGCAGTCTTAATGCTGGCTGTTACGGCAGCGGCAGGTGCGGTGCTGGGACTGTTATCGGGAGCCATCTATGTGCTCCTTCGGATCCCGCCCATTATTACCTCCCTGGGCGTGACACTTCTCTATGAAGGGATCCTGTATACCATCACCAATGGAAAATATGTGATGACAGAGGTGCAGAATTCCTCCATGTCCGGATTTGCTGGCACATGGATCTATGGGGCGCTGCTGATCGCAGCTGTACTGGCCCTGACCATCATACTTTTTGACCATACAGGCTTTGGTTATGATTACAGGGCTTTGAAAAACGGTCAGAAGGTTGCTGTCAATACCGGCATAAAGGAAGTGCCAAACGCACTGGTATGTTATACCTTTTGCGGCGGGTTGATGGGGATCGTCGGTTTTTTAAATGCGGCGAGAAATACCACCATTAACGGCGGACAGCTGAATTTCGGTTCTATTTCCATTATGTTTACTGCATTTTTACCCATGTTTATCGGGTCTTATATAGGGAGATTCAGTAATGAAAAAATAGGTTTTTTGCTGGCAGGCATATGTATGTCCTTGCTGAATTCTACCTTTGCCGTTCTGTCCAATGTGGTGACAGCGTCCACCCAGTCTATCATAAATGCGGTTTTGCTGGTGGTCTTTTTGATCTATCTGAACAATGAAACGCTGCTGAGAAAAATGCTGTTTAAAGGACATAACAATAGAAATGAAGAATGAGAGATTTTTAGAGAAGGCCTTGCAATTGCTGCCGGCCTTGCATGAGACAGAGGTGGAAGTAAAGCGGACCGTGCAGATCGGGAAAGAACAGGATGCAGTGACGATCTTGCCGGACCGGCCCTATGACACGCAGTGCCTTAAAAAGGGAAGCAGGATCTGTCTGGATTTCGGAGATCACCAGGTGGGCTATCTGGATCTGAAATTAGGATATACCGGAAGCCATCCGGATGCACCGGTCTGGCTAAGGCTCCATTTTGCGGAAAATCCCGCAGAGCTTTTGGAAGATGCCCGAAGCTATAAGGGATGGATCTGTTCTTCCTGGATCGAAGAGGAGCAGATCCACGTGGATGTGATCCCTTCGCAGGTGAAGCTGCCCAGACGGTATGCCTTCCGGTATGTCATGATAGAGGTGTTGGATATAAGCAGTAAATTCCAGCTCATTGTAGAACAGGCGTGCTGCAGAGCCGTCTCCTGTGTAAAAGAAGAGGAGCTGCGGGATTTCGAGCCCCAAAGTGAACGTCTGGCGAAGTTAGATAAGATCGCCTGCCGGACCTTGCATAACTGCATGCAGAACGTCTTTGAAGATGGACCTAAGAGAGACCGCCGGCTCTGGATCGGTGACCTGCGGATCCAGGCGCTGGCCAATTATGAAACCTACCGGAAAAACGACATGGTAAAAGCCTGTCTGTATCTTTTCGCCGCCCTTCCCATGGAAAACGGCAAGGTGGGGGCATGCCTTTTCTTAGAGCCGGAGCCGGCCGTGGACGACACCCAGATGTTTGACTATGCGTTGTTTTTTATCAATATTCTCCGGGATTATTATGAGGAGACAAAGGATGAGGAAACGCTGCGGGAATTATGGCCCACAGCCCTGCGGCAGATCGAACTGGCCAGAGGATCTCTGGATGAGAAATATCTGGTACAGGACAGCGAACAATTGGGCTGGTGTTTTGTGGATTGGAACCTGCACTTAAACAAGCAGGCCTCTGCCCAGGGCATTCTGCTGTATGCGCTTTCGGCCGCCATCCAGCTTGCCCAGGCATTGGGGGATGTGATGACGGAAGAGTATCTCTCCGGGCTGTATTGCGACTGCAGGATTGCAGCCAATGAATGGTTGTGGGATGAACAGAAAAAGTGTTATATAAGCGGAGAAGCTAAGCAGGTATCCGCGGCGTCCCAGGTCTGGATGGTATTGGGAGAAGCCATAGAAGGCCAGGCGGCGGCAGAACTGATGGAGCGGATCGAAACCCTGCAGCAGGCGCAGCAGATGGTGACACCTTATATGTATCACAACTATGTGGATGCCCTGATCCATGTGGGAAAATGGGATAAAGCATTACAGAAACTGGAGACATACTGGGGGCAAATGGCGGACTTGGGAGCCGATACCTTCTGGGAGCTGTATAACCCGGAAAACAGCAGTGAGTCTCCCTATGGCGGCACCATCGTCAACAGTTATTGCCATGCCTGGAGCTGCGGACCGGCTTATTTTCTGCGAAAGTATTTCAGAAAAAAAGAGGAATGATATTGTCTCTCAAAAAAGGAGCATCAAAAAAGGAGCATCAAAAAGGGAGCATCCACACGATGTTCCTTTTTCGATGCTCTTTTGATCCTCGTTCAGAGGAGCAATCGAACCGTTAAAAATATATTTTTTATTCGGTCACGGATGACTCGGACGCGACCGAATAAAATTTTACATTGGCTTACAAGCTCACTATACTTGGTATATCATCTTTTATCTGATTTTAAGTTAGCTTTGACTTTTGTTCAGTCTGGAGTGTGCAGCCTATGTTTTACGGAAGAGAAAATGAGAGAAAAAAATTGCATGCCATGTTCCTTTCCGACCATCAGATGATTTCCCTGATTTACGGCAGACGCAGAATTGGAAAAAGCGAACTGATCAAGCAGGCTCTGAAGGAAACAGAGCTTAAAAGCATTTACTATGAATGTAAACAGACCAGTGAATATAACAACGTGGCCAGTCTGGCGGAACTGATAGGCGAAAGCTTTGACTTTCCCAGGCCTGCTTTTGAAAATATGGAGAATCTGCTCCGATTTCTTTTTAAAATAGCAGAAAAAGAACCGATGATCCTTGTGCTGGATGAATATCCATATCTGCGGGAAAACACAAAGGGACTGGATAGTATTTTGCAATCTCTTATAGACTGTTATAAAGATACTTCCGGGATAAAGCTGATCCTCTGCGGCTCTTACGTAGATACCATGAAAGCACTTCTGGAAAAGCAGAATCCTCTATTTGGCAGGATCGATCTTACGATTGATCTAAAACCAATGGATTATTATGAATCTGCATTGTTTTATCCTGCGTTTACAGATGAGGACAAGGTAAGGCTGTTCAGTGTATTTGGAGGAATTCCCTATTACAATCGACTGATCGATGCACAAAAAAGTGTTAGAGAGAATATGATAGACCTTATTGCGTCCCCCGGGGCACGTCTGGAAAATGAGGTTTCTATGTATCTTAATTCCGAGATCTCAAAGATCACAAATGCAAATGAGGTCTTTGAAGCCCTGGCAAGAGGATATTCCAGATATAAGGATATTCTTGATCAGTCCAACGTATCCAGCGGACCGGCTTTGATCGATGTCCTTGATAAGTTGATGCGTATGGATGTGGTGGCAAAAGAAGCGCCTATTAATGATGAACATAATAAGAAAAAATCGGGATATTATATTTCAGATAATCTGTCGTTGTTTTATTACAAATATATTTTCAGAAATATGTCCAGGATGAACATTATGGATCCTGATGTGTTTTATGATAAATATATTGCAGAGGATTTTGAAACAAAGTACGTCCCGAAGTGTTTCGAGAGGATCTGCAAGCAGTATCTCATCAGAAAAAACAGACAGGGATCAATGGAAGAGGTCTTCGAAAAAGCTTCTTTTCCAGATCCGGATTTACATGCGAGCCCCAGAATGATCTGATCTTGATCGATCTGGCGGAACTGTATAGTAAATGAGCCGGAGGTTTAAGCTGCTAACCCTCCGGCGTCGGCAAAGCCGGCCTCTTTATAAAACTTGAATGCGCATATAAAAATGCCGGTTTTTCGCCGCCTGCTTGCGATAAGCAGACGGAGGTAAGCCGGTATTTTTTAAACCGGCGAATAGAATGGCTCCGGTGTATATAGCCGGTGACCGCTGCAATGTCACCACTTTTCTTCTAACAGGAAATCCCCTAAATGCACAATGTGGATCCCATTTTCGATGCCAACATCCAAAGGATTTAAGGTGATCACATATTTGGGATAGTGATCCCGTATTTCCATAAGATTTCCCACTTCGTGATCGGAATTCTCCGGTAGTTGCACACAAACCTGCACATAGATCTTTTCGTCTCGGCGAATGGCAATAAAATCAATTTCTTTCGTATCATTTTTTCCGATATAAACGGCATAGCCACGACGTTTCAATTCCAGAAAGACGATATTTTCCATAGCGCCGTCCAACATTTTGCGGTTATAGCCCAGGAGCGCATATTTCAAAGAAATGTCGCCCAGATAGTATTTTTCCTGGGTTTTCAGAATGCTTTTGCCTTGCAGATCATAGCGCGCACAGGGATAGATGATAAAAGCTTGCTCCAGCCAGCGCAGGTAATTGTAAATGCTTTCTATCGAAACACTTCGGTTTTCACTTTTCAGAAATTTGGATATGGAATTAGCAGAAAAAGTTTTCCCTACATTTTCAATGATATATTTTACGACCCGGTCGAACAGATCCTGTTTGTTGATGCGGTGGCGTTTTACAATATCACGGGAAACGACCGTGTGATAAATACCATCTATGATCTGATAAGCTTGATCGTTATCATAATCTCCCAGTGCCACAATGGGAAAGGCCCCAAGACGGATATATTCATCCAGAAGTTCATTGCGGGACAGGGTACTGTGGGATTTAAAATCCAGGTACTCACGAAAAGAAAGGGTGTAGACAGGAATCAGCACGTAACGTCCGGTCAGATAAGTGGAGATCTCACTGGACATCAGCTTGGAGTTTGAGCCGGTTATGTAGATATCTGCATTTCCCTCCTCCAGGATACTGTTTACGGCTTTTTCCCACCCGGGGACCTCCTGAATCTCGTCCAGAAGCAGATAGCAGTGCTTTTTTCCGGCCATGGCAGAAATGAGTTGGTCATACATTTCTCTGGCTGTGATATTTTCGGGAATATCCATTTCCGTATAACGTTTCTGGATGATCTGTTCCTTAGAGATACCGCGATCTATAAGTTCATTTTTCAGCATTTCAAAAATAGTGGATTTTCCGCAGCGACGGATGCCTGCAAGGATTTTAACCAGTGGTTTGTCTATAAAGGGTTCAATGGCGTGGATATAATCAGGTCTTGGAATCATGGAAGATACCTCCTTTTTATTATAATAACATAAAAACTTTGTAGAATAATAAAGTTTTTCAGGTTAGACCTTAAAAAATAATATATTTTTATTCGGCTATGCCTGACTCGGACGTGGCCGAATAAAAATCACAACTGTTTTTAGATTACTATGCCGGTCACAAACTTACCTGATCATTGTCTGTACAGATTTTTTCAAACAAGACGATTTTATATATAAAAAGGCGAATTTGTGAATGTGAGATCATCAGCTTCCATATTATGATAGCGTCGAAGACATGATCGGCCAGTATTGCCTGTCAGCAGCTTCTTTGCAAGTTATCGTTCAGGTGCCACTATGCAGCCTGCCCGGCGCCTGAACCGTAACCCTTAGAAAACAGCCAATACGTATCGCATCATAAGGGAAAGGTAAAAAAAACGTAAAAAAAGTGTGTAATATATGGTATTATAAAGAAGAAAAATATTTAGAAACAATTTTGCTTTTCATCGAAAAAGCCGGATGCTGTCCATCATATTGCAGAGAGCAATTCCCTGCAGGCATTTTATTTTGTTTTATAACATGGCGTATGCTGCATACATGCAAACAGTAAGCAAAAGAAATGAGACATAAATGACAGAAAAAAATGATAGCAAAGATTATCACATGCCTCAGCTTCAGGAGACACAGCATGAGGATGCCATACGGGAAATGCAGCAGCAGCTTTCCGAGGCTTATACACAGTTAAAGAAGTCCAACGATGAATTAAAGATCGCTCTTAAGCGCCTGCAAGGGGAGAAGGATATCCTGGACAGGCTCTGCATGGATTTTACGTCCGTATATGCGGTGGACTTAAATACCGGAAAATATGAGACTTTGAAGCTGGCGGAGACCACCAATGCCATGGGCATGCTGCAGAGGGAACAGACCGGCTTTACTCACTTTAATGCATATTCCGATCAGTATGCAGAGAAATATCTTACCGAAGAAAACCGGGGTGCGTTTAAGAACTGGTTTTCCTGTGCTAATCTGAAAAAACAGTTGGAAGACAGCGACAGGACAGTTTTTCATTATGAAAGTATCCCGAACGCGGCCGGGCAGAGATATTTTGAGGCGCAGGTTATAAAGGTACATCAGCAGGAAGAACCATCGGAATGCAAGGCGCTGATCGGACTGCGCTACATTGATGATGTCATCGAGAAAGAAAAGAATATCCAACAAAGCATCCAGGCTGCCCTGGACGAGACGCAGATTAAGAATGAGATCATCTCGGCCATCGGTAAAAGTTATTTCTATATTACCAGGATCGACATAGATGCGGATCGTTATGAAGTGGTGTCCGGGTATGAGAATTTTCCGAAAAATATGGAAAAAGGAGGATGCTACAGCCCAAATACACGCCGGAATTGTGAGCAGATCGTCGACGATGAATATCTGGAGGATTTCCTGGTCTTTTCCGATATCTCTACATTGGCAGAGCGCCTGCAGAGTGAGGAATCCATTTCCATGGAATACCGTATAAAGAGCGGAGACTGGCATAGGGCACGGCTGATAGTCAAGAAGAGAGATGAACAGGGCCGTGTCACTAATGTGCTGTGTGCCATCAGAAACGTCAGTGATGAGAAAAGAAAAGAGGTGCAGCTGAAGTTAAAGGCTGCAGAGGCCAACCGGGAGGCCCGGGAGAAGACCCGCTTTCTATCCAACATGAGTCACGATATCCGTACACCCATGAACGGCATTGTGGGCCTTATCAATATGGCGGACCAGCATCCGGAAGATATGGAACTGCAGACCAAGTGTCGTATAAAGATAAAGGAATTGTCCGGCTATCTTGTATCCTTGGTAAATGATGTTCTGGATATAAATAAGATACAGACGGATGATTTCAAAGTCAATACCGTGACATTTGATATAGCTAACATGCTGCGGGAAGTAAATACGGATGCCGCAGTGAAAGCTGCCAGGAAAAACATTGACTATGTGATCGACTGGGATAACAGCAGAATGGATCACCGATATCTGGTGGGAAATCCCGTTTATGTATCACGGATCTTATCTATCCTGTCTGACAATGCTATTAAGTTTTCCCATAGCGGAACTACCATTACCGTGGGATGCAGTGCCGGACGGAGCGATGAGAAAACCATAATGTACACCTTTTTCTGCAAGGATCAGGGCATTGGCATGAGCAAGGAATTTGTGTCTCGCGCCTTTGATATGTTTTCCCAGGAAGATGAAGGCAGCCGTACCCGGTATGAAGGAACGGGTCTTGGCCTGGCCATCGCCAAAAAGCTGGCAGAGAGAATGCACGGGACCATACGGCTGGAGAGTGAAAAAGGCGTAGGCACCACGGCATATGTGGAGCTTCCTTTCCTGATAGGAGACCCGGATGAACTGCCCGTAGTGAAGGATTCCAAGGCTGTTTCCCTGCAGGGACGGCGAGCGCTGGTGGTGGAAGATAATGCACTGAATATGGAGATCGCCACCTTCATTTTAGAAGACCAGGGTATGCTGGTGGAAGGCGCGGTAAACGGTCTGGAAGGTGTAAGAAGATTTAAGGAATCGGCGCCGGGCTATTATGACGTGATCCTGATGGATGTCATGATGCCGGAATTAAACGGACTTGACGCCACCCGCCGGATCAGGGCCATGCAGAGGCAGGATGCCCGGGAGATCCCTATCATAGCCATGTCCGCCAATGCCCTGGCAGATGATACGATCAAAAGCTGGCTGGCAGGTATGAATGAACATCTCACCAAGCCGTTAGACAGTCGGAAGATCATGGACGCTATCCGCAAGTGTTTGTAAATAGAAATCCCACCTGTTTATTTACCGGGTGGGATTTACTTATGGTGTCTGTCTTGATCATTGTTCAGCCGCCGGCCGGGGGCGGGTAGCAGAGCCTGTCCGGCAGCTGCGCTGCAACGGTCCCTCGTTAATTTTTTGTCTTACATGCAAAAAAACACTTTTATATAAGAACAAAGTAGTGTATAATGCATCAAGTACATGTAATATGTACATTTGTATTTGCTGGGTGGACACTTGTGGCCCATTGTCCCGGCAGAGAATATGTTCCAAGAGGAGGAAACTATTATGAAGAAAGCAGCAGTAAGCGTATTGTTAGCTGCAGCTATGTGTGCAAGCCTTCTGGTTGGCTGTGGCAGTTCATCTGCATCCGGCTCTTCCGATGAGGCTGCATCCACAGCAGCAGAAGAGACCAGCGAAGACGCCGCAGAGGCAGAGTCTTCCGAGAGCACCGCAGCAGCCGGCGGCACCTTTAAGATCGGCGGCACAGCACCCTTGACCGGTGCAGCAGCTATTTACGGTAATGCCGTAAAGAACGGCGCACAGATCGCAGTTGATGAGATCAATGCAGAGGGCGGCGCTATTCAGTTCGAGCTTAAGTATGAAGATGATGAGAACGATCCTGAGAAGGCCGTTTCCGCATACAATACTTTAAAGGACTGGGGTATGCAGATCTCCCTGGGCTCCGTAACCACCAAGCCTTGCGAGGCTACTTCCACCGAGAACTTTGCAGATCGCATCTTCGCACTGACTCCTTCCGCATCCTCTACCGCAGTAACAGAGGGCAAGGACAATGTATTCCAGATGTGCTTTGCAGATCCTAACCAGGGTACCGCATCTGCTGATTACATCGCAGAGAAGTCCCTCGGCACCAAGATCGCTGTTATTTACAGAAATGACGATGTTTACTCCAGCGGCATTGAAGAAAAGTTCAAGGCTGAGGCAGAGGCTAAGGGCTTAGAGATCGTTTATGAAGGTACCTTCACCGACGCAAGCTCCAACGACTTCTCCGTACAGCTGGGCGAGGCTAAGAAGGCAGAGGCAGACTTACTGTTCCTTCCTATCTACTATCAGCCCGCATCCCTGATCCTGAAGCAGGCTAAGGATATGGATTATGCACCTACCTTCTTCGGTGTAGACGGTATGGACGGTATCCTGACTCTGGAAGGCTTTGATACTTCCTTAGCAGAGGGCGTTATCCTGCTGACACCTTTCAATGCAGATGCAGAGGATGAGAAGACCCAGAGCTTCGTAACCAAGTACAAAGAACAGTACGGCGATGTGCCGAACCAGTTCGCAGCAGATGCTTATGACTGCGTATATGCATACAAGGCAGCTTTAGAGGCAGCAGGCGCTACCGCTGATATGTCCGCTGAGGATCTGTGTGAGCTTATGGTGCAGACATTCCCTACCATCACCTTTGATGGTCTGACCGGTGAGGGCGTGACCTGGGATGCATCCGGTGCCGTATCCAAGAGCCCTAAGGGCATGGTCATCGAAAACGGTGCTTATGTAGGTCTGTAAGACGAACCAACTACATGTAAGTATTGAGAGCAGCGCAAGGGAGCGTGTCTTCCTTGCGCCGCCTTATCTTATTACGATGAAGAAAATCGGCTGTTTGACGGTCACTGACAGGAACGTCGGCTTCTGGAAATGCCATCGAGCCGCCGCTTTCCTTTATCAGGAAACAAATCTTTTAGAATTGAGGTGAAACTCATGACCTTCTTATCTTATCTGATCAGCGGTATTAGTCTGGGAAGTGTTTATGCCATTATCGCCCTTGGTTATACCATGGTATACGGAATTGCCAAGATGCTGAACTTCGCCCATGGTGACATCATCATGGTAGGCGGATACATTTCCTTCTGTACCACCAGCTACCTGGGACTTTCTCCCTTTATCTCGGTGATCTTTGCCATCATCGTCTGCACGGCACTGGGTGTGCTGACGGAAAAGCTGGCGTATAAGCCTCTTAGAAATGCACCTTCCCTGGCAGTTCTGATCACAGCCATCGGTGTATCCTATTTTCTGCAGAATGCGGCTTTGCTGATCTGGGGATCAAGCCCGAAGACTTTTACCTCCGTGGTAGGAGACTGGTCGGTGCGTCTTTTTGACAACCAGCTCACCATTTCCGGCACCACCATCGTGACGGTGGCAGCCTGCATCATCATTATGATCGCTCTTTCTCTTTTTACATCCAAGACCAAGATCGGTACGGCTATGCGCGCTGTTTCCGAGGATAAGGGCGCTGCACAGCTCATGGGCATCAATGTCAATACCACCATCTCCGTGACCTTTGCTATCGGTTCCGGTCTGGCAGCTATTGCAGGTGTGCTCCTTTGCTCCGCGTATCCTACCCTGATGCCTACCACCGGCTCCATGCCCGGTATCAAAGCCTTCACCGCAGCTGTATTCGGCGGCATCGGCTCTATTCCCGGCGCTATGATCGGCGGTATCCTTTTGGGTATCATTGAGATCTTTTCCAAAGCATATATTTCCACGCAGCTTTCGGATGCCGTGGTATTTGCGGTATTGATCATCGTCCTGATCGTGAAGCCTGACGGACTGTTGGGCAAGCACGTCAACGAGAAGGTTTGAGGAGGTGTCATAAGATATGAAAGCATTCAAAAACCTGTTAGCAGGAAGCAGACGGGACAGTGTGATCTCTTATGGCATTGTGATCATCGCTTTCGCTATTGTGCAGACCATGGTGTCCACAGGAAATATCACTTCCTCTTTGAAGGGACAGTTGGTTCCCATCTGCGCCTATATTATCATGGCAGTATCCCTGAACCTGACTGTAGGTATCTTAGGTGAGCTTTCCTTAGGTCATGCGGGATTTATGTCTGTAGGCGCCTTTGCGGGCATTGTCACCACTACCTATCTGGCAGAAGCTGTGCCTTTCGCACCTCTTCGTCTGGCCATTGCCGTGGTGATCGGCGCCATTTGCGCAGCCATTGCCGGCGTGATCGTAGGTATCCCGGTACTTCGCTTAAAGGGTGACTATCTGGCCATCGTTACTTTGGCTTTCGGTGAGATCATTAAGAATATCATCAACGTGCTCTATGTAGGTATGGACAGTAAAGGCCTTCATTTTTCCCTGCTGAACCAGACCTTTGAGCTGGATGAGACAGGCAAGATGATCATCAACGGCCCCATGGGTGTCAGCGGCGTTACCAAGCTTTCCAGCTTTGTATTCGGTTTTGTGCTGATCCTGATCACTCTTTTCGTGATCCTGAATCTGATCAACAGCCGCACCGGCCGTTCTATCATGGCGGTCCGTGATAACCGCATCGCCGCAGAGAGCATCGGCATTCCGGTGACCCGCTGCAGACTGCTGGCATTCGTGATCTCCGCCGCTTTTGCAGGTATGGCAGGCACGCTGTATGCCCTTAATTTCTCTACGGTCACAGCTTCCAAATTTGACTTTAACACTTCCATTCTGATCCTGGTATTCGTGGTGCTGGGCGGACTGGGCAATATCTGGGGCTCCATCATTGCCGCAGCTCTTTTGACCGTATTGCCGGAGCTCCTTCGTGCCATGAACGATTATCGTATGCTGATCTATGCGATTCTGTTGATCGTATTGATGATCTTTAACAATTCCGGCATTAAGACCAACTGGATCGAGAAGAGAGCAGCACGGAAGGCACAGAAGGAAGAAGCAAAGAAGGAGGTCGCTTAACATGGCAATGTTAGAAGTAACAGGTCTCGGAATTTCCTTCGGCGGTCTGCGGGCTGTCGATGAGCTTTCCATGAAAATAGAAAAAGGCGGCCTGGTGGGTCTGATCGGTCCGAACGGCGCCGGTAAGACCACCGTCTTTAATATGCTTACAGGCGTTTATCGTCCTACAGACGGCGGCATTCGCCTGGATGGCCAGAACCTGGTGGGCAAAAACCCTTCTGAGATCAATCGTCTCGGCGTGGCCCGGACTTTTCAGAATATCCGTCTTTTTTCCAAGCTCTCTGTGCTGGACAATGTAAAGGCAGCTCTGGAAAATCAGGTAAAGTACTCTCTGGCAGAGAGTATGCTCCATGTAGGCAGCTATCGCCGGAAAGAAAAAGAAATGGACGAGCGCGCCCTTTCTATCCTGAAGGTATTTGACTTGGATAAGGATGCGGCTACTACTTTGGCATCCAACCTGCCTTATGGTAAGCAGCGTAAGTTGGAGATCGCCAGAGCACTGGCTACCAATCCTAAGCTTTTGCTGTTGGATGAGCCGGCCGCCGGCATGAACCCCAATGAGACAGAAGAACTGATGGAGACCATCCATCTGGTGAGAGAGAAGTATGGCGTTACGATTCTTCTGATCGAACACGATATGAAACTGGTGCAGGGCATCTGCGAGTACCTGTATGTGCTGAACTTCGGCAGACTGTTAGCGGAAGGTACGCCCAAGGAAGTATTGAATAACCCGGCGGTCATTACCGCTTATCTGGGTGACTGATAGTACTGCTTATTCGTACCCATTCCAGTAGCAGGTTGTAGATTGTTTATGCAATAAATTGCGTCAAGGAAGGTAAACTATGGCACTTCTTACTGTTAAAGATTTAAATGTATATTATGGTGTGATCCATGCCTTAAAGGATGTATCTTTTGAAGTTGAGCAGGGAGAGATCGTGGCGCTGATCGGTGCCAACGGTGCCGGAAAGACCACCACGCTGCATACCGTCAGCGGCCTTTTGAGTGCAAAGTCCGGATCGGTGGAATTTGATGGCAAAGAGATCACCCACACCCCCGGCTATCAGATCGTTCGTCACGGCATGTCCCATGTGCCGGAAGGACGGCGCATGTTTTCCAATCTGACGGTTTATGAAAACCTGATGATGGGCGCTTATTCCAGAAAGGATAAGGCAGAGATCCAGGAAACGCTGGAGATCGTTTATGAGCGTTTTCCCCGTCTTAAAGAGCGTTTAAAGCAGATGGCCGGCACCCTTTCCGGCGGCGAGCAGCAGATGCTGGCCATGGGCAGAGCCCTGATGGCTAAGCCTAAGCTGATCCTGATGGACGAGCCTTCCATGGGTCTTTCTCCTATTTTTGTTACAGAGATTTTTGATATCATCCAGGAGATCAATAAACAGGGCGTTACCATTCTGCTGGTAGAGCAGAATGCGAAGAAGGCACTTTCCATTGCCAACCGCGCGTATGTGCTGGAGACCGGCAAGATCGTCAAGGAAGGCGTGGCTGCCGATCTTCTCAACGATGAGTCCATTAAAAAGGCTTATCTGGGAGAATAATATTTTTCCGGGAAATGGAGGTTTCTATGGAAAACAGCAAAGACAGGGTGATCATTACCATTGCCAGACAGTACGGAAGCGGCGGACGTACCGTGGGAAAGATGCTGGCTGAGCGATTGGGGATCCCCTTTTATGACAGAGAGATCATAGAGCTGGCTGCAGAAGAGAGCGGTGTCAATCCCCGTCTTTTCGAGGATGAGAAAAAGACCAACAGCCTGCGCTCTCTCTTAGCCGGAGGCTATCACGGCAGCAAGATCCTCTCTCCGGAGAGCAGCGATTTTACCAGCGACGATAATCTTTTTAATTACCAGAAGAAGATTATCCGCAAGCTGGCCCAGGAGGGCTCCTGCGTGCTGATCGGTCGCTGCGCCGATGATGTCCTTAAGGACGAACCGGATGTATATCGGGTATTTGTTCACGCGCCGGCTGATTTCTGTCTTCAGGAGGCTATGAAGGTCAACAGCCTGCCGGAGCAGGAAGTGGAAAAGAAGATCGCCGAGATCGATGAGTACCGGGCAAAGTACTATAAGTATTACACCGGTCGGGAGTGGATGGATGCCAGAAACTACGACCTTTCCTTAGACAGCTCCAAACTGGGCTTTGAGGGAACGGTACAGGCTATCCTGGCCTACATTGAAGTTCGCAAGAACTGCAAGATGTAAAATTACATATAACACAGTTTTTTCGGGTGGTGCTTTCCGGTCCTTTCTGTTTAGGAAGGGATGGGAGCACCGCTTTTTTATGATAGATTCCTGTGGTTTTTTTTATATGTAGAGTATCAATTTATATAAAAATTTACATATATTTAGTTCTTTACAACAAAAAACAGGATCTGATCAACTGTATGTTGAACACGGATGCTGTTGTGCGTTGTAACATGTAATGCTGTAGAATTCCTTTATTTAACGGCATTTGAAAGCTTCCCTTACTTGTTTTTGAAGTCTTTATATTACTTTTCTTCCTTCGTCGTTTCCATTTTCACATAACCCAATGGCTCCATTCGGGTAAAAAATACCTTGCCGATTTATATAAAAAAATATAAAATAATGATATAAATTTTACAAAAACACAGGATAGCAGATCAAATCATAACGTTGTATTGGGGAAACCCGGAAGGAGGACATCATGAAGCAGATCAAGATCGGCTTTGCACCCACAAGAAGAAGTATCTTCAGTGCGCCGGATGCTGTGAAGTATGCAAATCTCACAAGAGATCGTCTCAAGGAGCTCAACATCGACTATGTGGACATCGATGATATCAATGAAGAAGGCTTGCTCTACGATGATCACGACCTGGATGCCATCGTGACAAAGTTCCAGAAGGAAGGTGTTAAGGGATTATTCCTTCCGCACTGCAATTTCGGTACTGAGTATGTCTGTGCCAGACTGGCAAAGCGTTTAGGTGTACCGGTTCTTCTGTGGGGACCTCGCGATGAGCGCCCGGATGAGAATGGTGTCCGTCTTCGCGACAGCCAGTGCGGCCTTTTCGCTACCGGCAAGGTGCTGCGTCGCTTCCAGGTACCTTTTACCTACATGACCAACTGCCGCCTGCAGGATCCTCAGTTCGAGAGAGGCGTTCGGGATTTCCTGAAAGTCTGTAATATCGTAGACGTATTCCGTCATACCAGGATCCTCCAGATCGGACCCAGACCCTTCGATTTCTGGTCCACCATGTGCAACGAGGGTGAGCTGTTAGAGAAGTTCAATATCCAGCTTTCCCCTATCCCGATCCCGGAGCTGACCAAGGAAATGGCACGGGTCAAGGAAGAGAAGACCGAAGTAGAGAAGGTAGTTGCTTACTGCCACGAGAACATGAACGTATGCATCAAGGAAGACGAGCTGACCAACGTAGCTGCTTTAAAGGTGGCTATGAAGAATCTGGCCGAGAAGTACGGCTGCAACGCCGTAGCCATCCAGTGCTGGAATGCATTGCAGGATGAGATCCATATCATGCCCTGCGCAGCCAACTCCCTGTTAAATGAAGAAGGACTTCCGGTAGTTTGTGAGACCGATATCCACGGTGCCATCACTGCAGTGATGATGGAAGCTGCCGGCATGGATGAGAACAGAACCTTCTTTGCAGACTGGACCGTAAAGGATCCCGACAACGAAAACGGCGAGCTGCTGCAGCACTGCGGACCCTGGCCCATCTCTGTTGCCAAGGAAAAGCCTACCATCGGTTATCCTCTGGCCTTCAACGATCCCGGTGCTGTGGAGGCAGAAGCAAAGCACGGCGATATGACCCTGGCACGTTTCGACGGCGACAACGGAGAGTACTCCCTGCTGCTTGGCCACGCTAAGGGCATCGAAGGCCCTTACACCAAGGGCACCTATGTATGGGTAGAAGTAGAGAACTTAAAGCGTCTGGAAGCAAAGATCGTAGAAGGACCTTATATCCACCACTGCGTAGGTATTCACCAGGATGTAGTGCCGGTTATGTATGAGGCATGCAAATACATCGGTATCACCCCGGATCTCTATGATCCTATCGAAGAGGATGTAAAGGCTTACCTGCGGGGCGAATGATCCCAGGGTAAGAAACAGCGTTAAGTATGGTGCTGTCTGTTTACGGCCATACCGGTCCGTCGCGGTCGGTATGGCCATAAAAGAGGAAGTTAAGCGTTATAGAAAAGAGGTCAAGATGAATCTGCAAGAAAAGTGTTACGATCTGCGAAAAGATGTAGTAGACATGATCATGGCAGGCAATGGCGGTCATATCGGCGGCGATATGAGTATCATGGAGACCATTGCTACTCTGTATTTCAAGGTGATGAATATCAGCCCTGAGAATCAGAACGATCCCGATCGTGATCGTTTTGTCATGAGTAAGGGCCACTGCGTGGAAACGCTCTATGCGGTACTGGCTGCAAAGGGATTTTTCCCCATTGAGGAAGTCATCGAGAAGTATTCCAAGTTCGGCTCTCCCTACATCGGCCATCCCAACAACAAGCTGCCGGGTATCGAAGTAAACTCCGGTTCCTTAGGACACGGCATGCCGGTAGGCGTAGGCATGGCTTTGGCTGCCAAGATGGACAAGCGTCCTTACCGCGTCTATGTAGTAATGGGCGACGGTGAGTTGGCCGAGGGCAGCAACTGGGAAGGCTTTATGGCTGCTCATCAGTACAAGCTGGACAATCTTTGCGCCATCGTAGACAGAAACCGTCTGCAGATCTCCGGCAATACCGAGGACGTTATGGGTGAGGATGATCTGGGTGACAGACTCAGATCCTTTGGCTGGAATGTAGTAGAAGCCGACGGCAACAGCGTAGCAGCTATGGAAGATGCTTTTGCACAGGCTGCAGCCTGCAAGGGCAAGCCTACCTTCATCATCGCCAATACCACCAAGGGATGCGGTTCCGCCGTTATGGAAAATAAGGCTGCATGGCATCATCATGTGCCCACCCAGGAAGAATATGAACAGATCATCAAGGACTTTGCCGAGAGGAAGGAGGCACTTCATGAATAAGATACCCAATCGTGCAGCCATCTGCGAGGTGCTGATGAAGCACGCAGAAAATGACAAGGACATCGTAGTTCTTTGCAGTGACAGCCGTGGCAGCGCCTCTCTGGCACCTTTTGCACAGGCTTATCCGGAGCAGTTCGTGGAAGTAGGTATCGCCGAGCAGGATCTGGTAGGTATATCCGCAGGTCTTGCCAGCTGCGGCAAGAAGGCTTATGCCGCTTCCCCCGCAAGCTTCCTTTCCACCAGAAGCTATGAGCAGGCTAAGGTAGACTGCGCTTATTCCAATACCAATGTAAAGCTGATCGGTATCAGCGGCGGTGTCAGCTACGGTGCCCTTGGCATGAGCCATCACTCCGCACAGGATATTGCTGCTATGAGCGCTATTCCCAACATGCGTGTTTATCTTCCCAGCGATCGCTTCCAGACTGCCAAGCTGACAGAGAGCTTACTGGAAGATGAAAAGTGCGCTTACATCCGTGTGGGCAGAAATCCGGTAGAAGATATCTATTCCGAAGAGGATTGTCCTTTTACCATGAACCGTGCCGTAGTTACCGTAGGCGGCAAGGCTTATGCAGATATCGACCAGGCACTGGCAGCTCTGCCGGAGAAAAAGGCTGACCTTACTATGGTAGCCTGCGGCGAGATGGTACGTCCCATGGTTCTGGCTGCAAAAGAGCTGGAAGAGAAGGGCATCCATGTCATCGTGCTGGATATGTACTGTGTAAAGCCTCTGGATGCTGATGCAGTTGTAAAGGCTGCTTCCATTTCCACAGCAGTGATGACTGCAGAAGAGCATGCACCCTTTGGCGGCCTTGGCTCCATGGTCAGCCAGGTAGTAGGCGAGCAGTGCCCCAGAAAGGTAGTAAACCTCTCCCTGCCGGATGCACCCGTTATCACCGGTACTTCTCAGGAAGTTTTTGATTACTACGGACTGAGCGTGGAAGGTTTTGTAAAGAAGGCACAGGAGATCCTGGCTTAAATATCTGACAATGGATCGGGATGGCTTTTTTCGTGAATGCTGGAAGTTATGAATCACTGAAAGCATGAATTACATAAAACGTAAATTGCAGTCCTGCAGCAGTGAACCTGCGGCAGGACTGCTTTCCATAAGTGATAAATAAAGAAATAGCTGCGGTACATTCTTCAGTCAAGAGAATGAGCATCTCTGTCATGTTTCGTTTCCTTGACTGGGGAATGTACAGACACAAACAGAATCAGGAAGAGTTATGGAGGATGGTATGGCATATTTCGTGGGGATAGACCAGAGCACCCAGGGAACCAAGGCACTGCTCTTTGACAAGGAAGGCAAGATCCTGCTTCGTACTGACCTGCCGCACAGACAGATCGTGGACGAGCGGGGCTGGGTAGAGCATGATCCGGAGGAAATTTACGCAAATACCCTGCAGGTCATCAAAGATCTGGTGACAAAGAGCGGCATCGACCGCAGTGAACTGGCCGGCATCGGTATCAGTAACCAGCGGGAAACGGCACTGGCCTGGAACAGAGAGACGGGGAAGTCGGTATATAATGCCATCGTTTGGCAGTGCGCCAGAGCCGAGGCTATCTGCAAGAAGATGGAAGAAGAGAATCCTGCCGTGCCGGAAATGGTGCGGGCTGCTACCGGTCTTCGGTTTTCTCCCTATTTTAGTGCAGCAAAGCTGTCATGGATCTTACAGAATGTGCCGGAGGCTGCAGATTTACAGGCGAAGGGCTCCCTTTGCATGGGCAATATCGATGCCTGGCTTGTATATAAATTAAGCGGCGGCAAGGACTTTAAGACGGATTATTCCAATGCCTCCCGCACACAGCTTTTCAATATCGGAAAGCTTTGCTGGGATGAAGAGGTATGCGCTGCTTTCGGTATTCATTCGGATTGCCTGCCCCAGGTCTGCGATTCCGATGCTCTGTTCACAGAGACGGATTTAGGCGGCTATCTTGATAAGAAGATTCCTGTGCACGGCGTACTGGGAGACTCCCATGCTGCTTTGTTCGGACAGGGATGCTTAGAGCCCGGCGCAACCAAGGCTACCTACGGTACGGGATCTTCCATTATGATGAATGTAGGAGAACAGCCGGTTTATTCCGATCAGGGCGTAGTCAGCTCCCTGGCTTGGAAGATCGACGGCCGTGTCAATTACGTGTTAGAGGGCAATATCAACTATACCGGTGCCGTGATCACCTGGCTGAAAGACAATGTAGGATTGATCGCCTCCGCAGGCGAGACGGAAGCACTGGCCAGAGAAGCCAATCCCGGTGATGAGAGCTATCTGGTGCCTGCTTTTTCCGGTCTGGGGGCTCCCTATTGGGACAGCGATGCCAGAGCTATGCTGTGCGGCATGAGCCGTACCACCGGCAGAAATGAGATCGTCCGGGCTGCCCTTGACTGCATTTGCTATCAGATCGCCGATATCGTCAAGGTCATGAATGACTGCGCACCGGTGGCTATTTCCCAGCTGCGGGTAGACGGCGGTCCCACCAGAAACAAATATCTGATGCAGATGCAGAGCGATATTCTGGATATTCCGGTGATGGTACCGGATGCGGAGGAACTTTCCGGCATGGGTGCTGCCTATGCGGCAGGACTGGCCATGGGATTCTTCGATAAGGATGCCATTTTTGCCGGAACAAAGCGAACTGCTTATGAGCCGGTCATGGATGCGCAGACCAGAGAGAAAAAGTACGGTGGATGGAAAGAGGCCGTGGCAAGAACATTACGCTAGCCCATCCTGTATTTACGGTATCTGACTCTATATCATCACGCGTCACCAGGTTGTGCGAAAAGCAGTAGTTAAGGAGGTAACCATGAAGGTTAGTCTTAAACAGATCAGTGAAATCACCGGTTACTCTCCGGCAACCATATCCAATGCTTTGAATTATAAGCGGGGTGTCAACAAAGATACGGCGGCGAAGGTTTTCGAAGTGGCCAGAGAACTGGGCTATATAGAGGAAAACCGGATCACCAAGGTACGCTTTGTGGTTTACAAAAAGACAGGGCAGATCCTGGACGACACTCCCTTTTTCCCTATGATGATGGACGGGGCAGAGCGGGAGGCCAGAAATTGCGGCCTGGAGATGTCAGTGATGATGATCGACAGAAGAGTGGACGGCTATGAAAATCAGATCCAGCAGTTGGTCCGCGATAAGACCTGCGCCATGATCATCCTGGGCACAGAGCTTTCCGACGAAGACCTGATCCCTTTCCGCCAGGCCCTGAGTCCGGTGCTGATCCTGGACTACTGGTCCTCGGATATGAGCTTTGACGGTGTATTGATCAACAATGCGGATTCTGCCCGCATGGCTGTGGAATACCTGGTGAAAAAAGGTCATAAAAAGATCGGGTACTTAAGAGGCAATGTGAGGATCAAAGCCTTTCGTTCCAGAGCTGTAGGCTTTCAGGTGGGCCTTAATAAGGCGGGCATTGCCATGGATAAGCATTATACCTATACCCTGTCCACCACCATGGACGGCGCTTATCATGATATGCTGACCCTGTTAGAGAACAGAGTCTCCTCCTTAAAGGATCTGCCCAGCGCCTTCTTTGCGGATAACGATATGATTGCTTTCGGTGCCATGAAGGCCTTGAAAGAAAAAGGCTATCGGATACCGGAGGATGTTTCCATTATCGGATTTGACGACTTGCCTTATTGCGAGATCGTCTCCCCCAGACTGACCACCATCCGGGTCTCCAAACAGGAAATGGGCGCCGTAGCCGTTAACCGCATGAAACAGCTCATCACCAACCCCGGATCATCCCATCTGAAAATGCAGGTTTGCACGCAGCTGATCGAACGGGACTCGGTGCGGGGATAACCCGGGCCCGGATACTTCCGACAGGAATTGCTGCCTGGATGGCATGTGAACGGTAACAGGGAACGATAACAGAAAATAAAAGACGTATGCTTAAGAAAGAGCCATCATTCGTGGTCACACGAATGATGGCTCTTTTTCATAGAGGATGAAGTCCGCTTCTTATACAGATTTTCTTTTTTATACAGATTTTCTTTCTTATACAGATTTTAACTGCTTCCAAAGATCATAATACAGCTTATCCATTACGTCTCCCAGATACTCATAGGTCTCCAGATGCTGATAGTCGCTGAGCACCGGGAAGGCGATGGAAGAGTTGCGGATGCTTTCGTCTTCGATCAATGCTCTGGCCGCATCGTTGGGGGTAGAGTAGGTGATATACTCGAAGTTCTTAAGAGCAATGTCGGCGCGGCACATATAGTCGATGAACTTGTGGGCGTTCTCCACGTTGGGTGCATTCTTCGGGATCACCCAGCTGTCGATCCATACGTTGGTGCCTTCCTTGGGGATGACATATTCCAGATCAGGGTTTTCCTGCTGGGTATAGATGGCTTCACCGGAGTAGATAACACCCAGAGCAGCCTCGCCGCCGATCATCTTATCTCGTACCTGGTCTACTACATAGGCCTGTACCAGAGGCTTTTGCTCTATCAAAAGCTCTTTGGCTTCCTCCAGTTCTTTTTCATCGGTGGTATTCATGGAATAGCCCAGCAGTTTAAGAGCCACCATAAAGGCATCCCGTTCGGAATCCTGCATCAGGATATTGTCCTTGTATTTCTCATCCCAGAGAATGGACCAGCTGTCCACGGTATCGGAGACCATGGTTTTATTATAAAGAATACCTACGGTACCCCAGCAATAGGGGATGGAGTAGAGGTTTCCCGGATCGAAGCCTTCCGACTGCTCAAAATACTGCTGACCGATATTGGCCAGGGCTGTGGGAAGCTGGGAATAATCCAGGGGCTGCAGCAGATCATTGTCGATCATTTTCTGGATCATGTAGTCGGAAGGACAGATCACATCATAGCTGGTGGCGCCGGAGGCTACCTTGGGATACATGGTCTCGTTGGTCTCATACTCATCATAGATCACCCGGATCCCTGTTTCCTCTTCAAAGGAATCGATGGTATCCGGATCGATGTATTCACCCCAGTTATAGACATAGACCACGCCGTTTTTGCCTACATTGCTTCTGTCGGAAACCTGTTCCTCACCGTCTGCCTCAGCACTGCCGCAGGCCGTGAGGGATACAAGGAGCAGGAGAGAGGTCAAAAGGGAGAGTATACGCCGCCTTGTCTTTCTGTTTTTTATTCTGTCTGAAGGAATTTTTCTCATATTTTAGGTTACCTCTTTATGCCGCAGCTTGTCTGCGGCACGTGAGGAGAATTTCGCGTAGGCGAATTCTCCGATACGATATGCATTGATGACGTTTACGTCATCAATGTCGTTTGAAAGAAATGCTATCAAGCATTTCTTTCAAACTTTCCTCTTTATGCCGTCTGTTTACCTTTTTCATTTTTGGGCCAGTTCACCAGGATCAGCAGCACCAGTACCACCACGAAGATAATGGTGGACAGGGCATACATTTCCGGCTTAATGCCTTTTTTGACTTCGGTATAGATCTTGGTAGACAGGGTATCCACACCGGCGCCCTTGGTAAAGTGGGTGATGATAAAGTCGTCTATGGACATGGTAAAGGCCATGATCATACCGGAGATGATACCGGGCATCAGGTCCGGCATCACTACACGAAAAAAGGCATAGACAGGGGAAGCGCCCAGATCCAGGGCCGCCTCATAGTTGCTGGTATTCAGCTGCTGAAACCGGGGCATAATGCTCAATATCACGTAGGGAATGCAGAAAGTGATATGGGAGACCAGGATGGTGCCGTAGCCCATGCGGATGCCGAAGGTAAGAAACAGCAGCATCAGGGAGATACCGGTGACGATCTCCGCATTCAGCATAGGAATATTGGAGATGCCCAGCAGCACGGAACGGGTGCGTCTGGTCATATGCACAATGGCCAGGCAGGCGATCAGGCTGATTACGGTGGAGACCACCGCGGAGATAGCTGCAATGGTCAGGGTATTGCGAAGCGCCATCAGGATCTCTTCATTTTCCAGTAAAGCGCTGTACCACTCTAAGGTAAAGCCGCCCCAGCGGGCTCTGGATTTACTCTGGTTAAAGGACTGTACCACCATGACCATGATGGGTGCATACAGAAAAAAGATGATCAGGAAAAGATAAACCTTTTTCAGCCCATCCAGGCAAGGATGGCTGCTTCCTGCAACTCTGTTTTGACTCATAAGGAAAGATCCTCCCCGTTTTTATCTGTCACGGCGGACAGAACCATGTTGACGATGATAAAGAGCATCAGGATGATGGAAAGACCGCTGCCTAAATGCCAGTCATAGGCAAGGGTAAATTCCTGCTCAATGACATTGCCGATCAGCAGGATCTTGCTGCCGCCCAACAGGTTACTGATGACGAAGGTGGTCAGAGAGGGAATGAACACCATGGCGATGCCGCTGACGATGCCGGGAACGGAAAGAGGCAGGGTAATGCGGCGGAAGGTCTGGAAGCTGTCTGCACCTAAGTCTCTGGCGGCGCTGATGACGTTGGGGTCGATCTTGGCCAGAGTATTGTATAGGGGCAATACCATAAAGGGCAGGAAATTATAGACCATACCAAACAAAATGGCGCTTTGGGTATTGATGATATTAAGGGTGGGCAGATGCAGTGCCGTTAAAACTGCATTCAAAATGCCGGTCTTTTCCAGAATGGTCTGCCATGCCATAGTGCGCAGCAGGAAATTCATCCACATAGGCAGCACAAAAAGCATAACGATGATGCCGCTCTGGCTGGTCTTTTTCTCTGCCAGGATCAGACAGAGGGGATAAGCCAGCAAAAGGCAGATGCCGGTGCTGATGACTGACAGATACAGAGCCTTCCAAAGAGAGCGGGCGTGCTCCGGTCTGGCCATGGCCAGGATATTCTCAAGGGTAAATCGGCCGTCCTCCCCGGTAAAGCCGTACCAGAAGATCATGGCCAGGGGTACCAGGATAAAAATAAGCATCCACACCAGATAGGGAGTGGCCAGGAGATTGCGAACCTTATGTGTTTTAATCATCGATAGATACGGCCTCCTCGTCCTCGGATTCCGGTTTGTTCATGATCTGGATGTTAAAGGGATCAACCTGAATGCCCACCTTGGTGCCTACCGGGAACATGCGGGTGGAGTGCACCAGCCACTCAAAGCCACCGGCCATAACTTCCATTTCATAATGAACGCCCTTAAAGATAATATGACTGACCACACCGGTAAGGGCAGCGGCAGAAGGATCTGTCAGCTCCACATCCTCCGGTCGGATCACCACATCCACCGGCTTGTTGTTTCCGAAGCCCTTATCCACGCAGGCAAATTTCGTGCCCAGGATCTCTACCAGCTCATCCTGCACCATGATGGCGTCAATGATGTTGCTGTCGCCGATGAAGTCGGCTACAAAGGCATTTTCCGGCTCGTTGTAGATCTTTTCCGGAGAACCGGTCTGCTGGATATAGCCCTGGTTCATGACCACGATGGTATCGGACATGGTAAGGGCTTCCTCCTGGTCGTGGGTGACATAGATAAAGGTGATACCCAGCTCATTTTTCAGACGGATCAGCTCATATTGCATGTCCTGGCGAAGCTTAAGATCCAGGGCGCCCAGAGGCTCATCCAACAGCAGAACCTTAGGCTCATTGACGATAGCTCTGGCGATGGCGATACGCTGCTGCTGGCCGCCGCTTAAGGAGTCCGGTCTTCTGTGCTCGTAGCCATCCAGATTTACCAGCTTTAAGGCATATTTGATCTTATCCTGGATATAGCTCTGGGACTTGCCGCTGATCTTAAGGCCAAAGGCAATATTCTCTGCGATGTCCATGTGGGTGAAAAGGGCATATTTCTGAAATACGGTATTCAATTGTCTTTTGTTGGGGGCGAGATCGGTAATATCCTTACCGTCAAAGATCACCTGTCCGCTGTCCGGGGTCTCAAAGCCGCCGATGATCCGCAGCGTGGTAGTCTTGCCGCAGCCGGAGGGGCCAAGTAGCGTGAGAAATTCATTCTCGTGGATCGTCAAATTTAAATCATCCAGGATCACCTGACCGTCAAACTGTTTGTTGATGTGGGACAGAGAAATGAGTTCCTTCTGCAATGTTTTATCCTCCGTTATTAAAAGATTAAAAATATTAAAAACTGGGCGGGGTGCTCACCCAGAGCAGCACGGCTCCTTTTTTGGGTGAGGCTTCTATATAGTGGGTAGTGGAAGGGGTGAAGTAAAAGGATTCCCCTTTTTTGGCTTTATATTGTTTCTTCCCCAAATGCAGGGTGATGCTGCCGGAGAGCACATAGCCGAATTCCTCTCCCTCATGGGGATTGTCCGGATAAGTGGAACCGCCGGCCTCTAAGGTGAGCAGGATGGGCTCCATCATGTTTTTCTGCGCATTGGGAATGATCCACTCGATCTTATTGTGAAGCTCCGGATCGATCTTTTCGAAATAGTCGGAAGCCGGAAAGACGATCTGTTCCTCCGCCGGTGCCTCTGAAAAGAAGGTCTGCAGATCCGTCCCCAGACACTGGAGCAGATCGATCAGCGTGTTGATGGAAGGGGAGGTGTGGTTTCGCTCCACCTGTGAAATAAAGCCCTTGGTAAGCTCCGCCCGGTCCGCTAACTCTTCCTGGGTCAGATTTTTCTGCATTCGAAGCTCCCGTATTTTTTGTCCTATGTCCATATATTCCTCTTTTTCTGAGCAGCTTGCTGCGAAGAGGCGACGAGAATTTCAGATTCTCGTCTGCCATCAAAGCAACATGTGACGACTTCGTTACATGTTGCCGCGAGAAAGCTCTGCTATCGAGCAGATCTTTCTCGCTGTCCTCTTTTTCTGAGCAGCTTTGTATAATCAAAAGCAAAGCCATGTAAGATTCAGGTAAAAAATTTATTATTTTTAAACCTTCGGTTTATTTTTACTAAACAAACACGCCCTATTATACAGACACGTATAAGAATGTCAATCGTCTGGGAAAGATTTTTGTAAATTATTCACAAAAAGCCGCATAATATGCTAAACTACTAAAGAGATGTCTGCCATAAGGCGGGCATACGGACAGTTCTTTTTCAAAAATAAAATGGGGATAATCGGAGGCAGCACTTATGGCAGACCAGAAAAAAGAACGGCAAAAACAGACAGGGGCAGAAAAGTATGTAGCATATGTTTCCAGTTATACGATGAATCGGGGCGATCATTTCGGCATACATATTTATGATGTGGATATGGAAGAGGGCAAGCTTACGGAGAAAGGGAAGATCGAGATCACCAATTCCTCCTATTTGACACTTTCCCATAATCATAAATATCTCTATGCCATTACAGACTTTGGCATCGACAGCTTCCGCATCGAGAAGGACGGCATGCTGACCTTTATCAACCACGGTTTTATCAACGGTATGAGAGGTTCTCATCTTTCCACCGATTATACGGATTCCTGGCTCTTTGTAGGCGGATATCACGACGGTAAGATCACGGTACTTCGTCTGGGAGAAGACGGCAGTGTAGGGGAGATCACCGATGAGCTGTATCACAAGGGCATCGGTTCCATCGCAGAGCGGAATTTCCGTCCCCATGTGCAGTGCGTCAAGATGACCAGAGATAATCACTATCTGCTGGCTTCCGATCTGGGCATGGACTATGTGAAGGTCTATCGCTTCGACGATAAGCATGGCACCATCGAACACGTAGATACCATCCACAGTGAGCTGGAGTCTGCACCCCGTCATCTGGCCTTTAGCCGGGACGGCAGCTACCTCTATGTGGTCCACGAGCTGAAGAATTATATCGATGTCTATTCCTATCAGGAAATTGACGGTGCACCGGAATTTGAGAAGATCCAGACGGTGCCCACCATGAATGAGAAGCATGCCGGCGGCTCTGCGGCCAGCGCCCTTAATTTCTCTGCTGATTACCAGTACCTCATCACCAGCAATGCGGGAGATAATACGGTAACCGTCTTTTCTGCGGATGAAAAGACCGGCCTTCTGACCAAGTGCTTCTGCCTGCCGGTCAGCGGCAATTATCCCAAGGACGCCGATCTTTTCCCGGACGATAAGCATCTGGTATCCTTAAACCATGAGTCCAATACCATGACCTTTTTCACCGCTGATCTGGAAAACGGCCTGATGGTCATGAAGGGGAAGGAGATCAAGGTCTCCCAGCCCAACTGCATCGTATTCCGGAGGATTTAGTGCATGGCAGGTTCATCATTCGGAACAATCTTAAAAATGACTACCTGGGGGGAATCCCACGGCCCGGCTTTGGGAGCGGTGCTGGACGGCTTCCCCGCCGGAATGGAATTATCAGAGGCTGATATCCAGCCCTATCTGGACCGGAGAAAGCCGGGACAGAGCAGTCTGTCTACCCCTCGCAAGGAGGCGGATCAGATTGAGATCCTGTCCGGTGTTTTTGAAGGGAAAACTACCGGCACTCCCATTTCCATGATGATACGCAATACCTCCCAGCGCTCCGGCGACTACGGAGATCTGGCCGCTTGCTATCGTCCCGGCCATGCGGATTATGGATTTGATGCCAAGTATGGTCTGCGGGATTATCGGGGCGGTGGCAGATCCTCCGGCCGGGAGACCGCAGCCAGAGTAGCCTGCGGCGCCATTGCCGCCAAGCTTCTTAAGCAGATGGGCATACAGATCATGGCTTATACAGAAGCAATCGGACCCATTTCCATCGATCCGGCCTCTTTTGATGCTTCCCTGATCACCCGAACCCCCACCGCTATGCCGGATGCTAAGGCTGATCAGGAAGCCACCGCCTGGCTGCACAAGGCCATGGAAAAAAAAGATTCCGTAGGCGGCGTCATCGCCTGCCGCATTCAGGGCGTGCCTGCCGGTATCGGAGATCCGGTCTTTGAAAAACTGGATGCCCGTCTGGCACAGGCTATGATGTCCATCGGCGCCGTAAAAGCAGTGGAGATCGGAGACGGCACTGCAGTGGCCCGGGCAAAGGGATCGGAGAACAACGATGCTTTTCTGCCGGACGACAAGGGCGGTATCGCTAAAAAGACCAATCACGCCGGCGGCATCTTAGGTGGTATTTCCGATGGCTCAGATATCCTGCTTCGGCTTTCTGTCAAGCCCACCCCTTCTATTTTCCGGGAGCAGGATACAGTAGACCAGGCAGGAGAGGCCAGAAAGCTGACCATCCACGGAAGACACGATCCGGTGATCGTGCCCAGAGCAGTGGTGGTAGCAGAGTGCATGGCTGCTATGACGATCCTGGATGCCATGCTGGTGAACATGAGCGCAAGAGCTGACAGGGTGGTCTCTTTTTATACCGACGATCATATCGAAAACTAGTATAAGTGTTTTTAATTAGCTACACCATTGAAAGCCACGGAATTCTAAAATATAAGCCGTTTTCAAGCATTTATAAAGTGTAATTATTTAACAAGGTGATCATTTATAATGATCTTTATTAAATTATTTATAGAGTAAGGAATTTAAGGAATGTACGAATTATTAAAGCAGGAAGGCATGGCAAAACGTGCCAGAATGACCACAGTACACGGCGTCATCCAGACGCCTGTTTTTATGAATGTAGCTACGGCCGCTGCCATTAAGGGCGGCCTCTCTGCTACAGACTTAGAGTCCATTGATACCCAGGTGGCCCTTTGTAACACCTATCATCTACATGTGCGCCCCGGGGATGAAGTGGTATATAAGATGGGTGGCCTCCATCACTTTATGCGATGGAATAAGCCGATCCTGACGGACTCCGGTGGATTTCAGGTTTTCTCCCTAGCACAGCTTCGCAGGATCAAGGAAGAGGGCGTTACCTTCCATTCCCACGTGGACGGCCGCAAGATCTTTATGGGACCGGAGGAGAGTATGCAGATCCAGTCCCACCTAGCCTCCACCATTGCCATGGCCTTTGACGAATGTGCTCCCAGCCATGCGGATAAAAAGTACGTGGAGGACTCCGTGGCCCGCACCACCCGTTGGCTTGCCAGATGCAAAGCGGAGATGCAGCGGTTAAACGGTCTGGAGGAGACCATCAATCACCACCAGCTGTTGTTCGGCATTAACCAGGGCGCTGTTTACCAGGATATCCGCACAGAGCATGCCAAGCGGATTGCGGAGATGGATCTGGACGGCTATGCTATCGGCGGACTGGCTGTGGGAGAGACCCACGAGGAGATGTATTCCGTCATAGAGAATACCACACCTTACCTGCCCAAGAACAAGCCTACCTACCTGATGGGCGTCGGCACACCGGAAAATATCATCGAAGGTGTGGCCAGAGGTATCGACTTCTTTGACTGTGTTTATCCCAGCCGTAACGGACGCCATGGCAATCTCTACACCAATCACGGCACACTGCGGATCCGCAACGCCCGCTACGAGACAGATGACCGTCCTATCGATGAGACCTGCGGCTGTCCCGTATGCAGAGCCGGCTATTCCAGAGCCTATATACGTCATCTGCACAAGGCGGGAGAGGCCCTGGGCCTTCGCTTCTGCGTTATGCATAATCTGTATTTTTATAATTCTCTTATGCAGGAGATCAGAGATGCACTGGACGAGGGAAGATTTGCCCAGTATCGCGCAGAGAAGCTGGCTGCGCTGGCGCAGGAACCGGAGGCGTGACATTAGCGTTACGCAGACACTGACCAATCGGCAGGCTTTACACTGGGCACCAAAGCAACAATCTTTTTTAACGTTAAGTTCGGACGTTGACCAATCGGCAGGAAGCTGAACTTCTGAACTGTAACGTTTATTACATTTTATAGGTGTTCGGATCCGTAGCGGAATACAAAACGTAATGCACCGGGGCGCGGCAGAATGGCTCGCATCCCTTGCACTGCGCGCCAGTTTTGCATGATCTGCATCGAAGCCGCAGGATGGTATCGG